>CAZXIG010000081.1:4072-11781 GCA_964640405.1 uncultured Candidatus Kuenenia sp. | reverse complement strand
CATGTGGTCGTCCTCTGAACTGATCGTCGCGCCGGCGACCGTTCCCGGGCCGGGCGCGCGGGCGATCGTGCGGCTCGCCGGTGACGGTCTCGATCGGCTGCTGTCACGGCTGTTCGTCGCCGAGGGCCCGGGGTTCGGCGGGCACGGCGAGCCGGCCCGCGTCGTGCAGGCCCGGTTCGCCGCCGACGGTCTCGCCTGCGACTGGGGGCCGCTGCCGCTCGAGATCCTGCACTGGCCCGGCCCATCGGGCCCGATCGGCGGACCGCTGGCGGAGGCGCAACTGCCGGCCTCGGCCCCGCTGGTGGAGGCGGTCGTCACCGCGGCCTGCCGGCACGGCGCGCGACTGGCCCGCGGCGGCGAGTTCACGCTGCGGGCGTTCCTCGCCGGTCGGCTCGATCTCGTGCAGGCCGAGGCGGTGCTCGCGGTCGTCGATGCCCGCACGCCCGAGGAACTGGAGGTGGCGCTCGACCGGATGGCCGGCGGTGCGGGGGGACGGTTGGCCGGCGTGCGGTCGCTGCTGCTCGATCTGCTCGCCGACATCGAGGCGGCGATCGACTTCGCCGACGAGACGACGCCCGACGCCATACCGGCCGCCGACGCGGTGACGTGGCGGCGGGTGACCACAGGCCTCGTTGAGGCCGAGGCCACGATCGACGACGTGGCCGCGAACCTCGCCCGCCGCGACGCCGGTGCGGCGGCCGGGCTGCCGCGGGTCGTGTTCGTCGGCCGCCCGAACATCGGCAAGAGCAGCCTCTTCAACGCGCTCGTGGGCCAGGAGGCGGCGCTGGTGGCCGACGAGGCCGGCACCACCCGAGATTGGATCGAAGCCCGGCTCGCATTCAGCTCCCGCGGCACGCCCGCCGACCGGGCGGAGTGCATCCTCGTCGATCTCGCCGGCATGCCCGATGATCCCGCGGCCGCGCGGGACGCCCTCGACGCCCAGGCGATCGCCGTCGCCCGCCGCGAAGCCGCCGGGGCCGACGTGCTCGTGGTCTGTCGCGACGCGGCCGAAGATGCGGCCGCATCGCCGCCGTGGCTCACTGCGGTCGGTGCCGACGCCACGGCTGCTCCCCGGCTCCACGTGCTCACCCGCTGCGACCGGGTCGGCGACGGCTCGCAGGCCCGCATGGCCGACGCGATCCCGACCAGCACGGTGACAGCGGCGGGCCTCGACGCGCTGCGGGCCGCGATCGCCGCGGCCGTGGCGCGTCTGCCGCCACGGTCGTCACCGGCGTCGCTCCGGATGGCCGTGGGGCTCGATGCGGCCCGGGCCGCGATTGGTGAAGCCCGTTCGCTCGTCGCGACGGCCGATCATGGCGGGCTCGACGAGGCGCTCGTCGCGGGCTGCGTCCGCCGGGCCGCCGAGGCCGTCGGCGAGGTGACGGGCGCCGAACTCGGCGTCGATCTGCTCGATCGGATATTCTCGCGACACTGCGTCGGCAAGTGAGGTGGTTCGCGGATTCGCAGGGCGTCGGTGACCTCGGAGAGCCAAAATCGGCTCGCGGGCGGTATGAGTTGCCTCGCTGGCGGCCGCACGCCACGCTCGGCATCCTCATGCCGACCCGCTCGCCTTCGCTGTTTGGTTGGTCGGATGGTCAATACGCCGATTCGCCCTCCCGGCTTCAGTTATGATGACACTCGATCTCGACGCCATGCTTCGCGGCCTCGCCGCGGCCGCTCCCCTGCATGCAGCCGCTGATGCCGAGGCTCGGGCGGCACTCGCCGTCGCGACCGCCCGGACCGTGGCCGCCTCCGCCGACGCGTGGGTGGAGGCCGCGATGGCGATCAAAAGCCGGATCGCCGGCGGCGGCTCCCTCGTGCCGACCGCCGCGGTGGCCGCCGAGGAGACGGCCACCGGCCCGCTCGCCACGCTCCGGCTGCTCTCGATCACGGCCCGGGCGCTCCGTGACGTGGCCCGCACCGGCGTGCCGCAGCCGTGTGCCGCACCACGCGTGCTGCACGAGTCGCCAGCGGGGGGCGGGGCGGGATCGTTCATCGGCGTCGAGGTATTGCCGGAGAAGAGTCTGCTCGACGGCACGATCTTTCGCGGCCACTCCGCCACGGTGCGATGCGTGAACCCGGGTGGCCTCGACGCCTTCGCGCGGTCGTGGCGCGAGGAGGCCCGCGTGCGGCCGCGGCAGGGGGGTGTGGCCGTCGTGCTCGGGGCGGGCAACGTCACGGGCCTCGCGGCGGCCGACGCGATTTCACAGATCTTCGAGCATGGCCGGGCGGTGCTGCTCAAGCTCCATCCGCTGCATGCGCCGCTCGAGCCGGTGCTGCGGGTGGCGCTCGCCCCGCTCGTCGAGTCGGGGCTGCTCGCCTTCGTCTGCGGCGGCCCCGAGGTGGCGCAGGCCGCGGTGGCGGCGCCGCTCGCGACGCACGTGCACCTCACCGGCGGGCAGGGGGCGTTCGACGCGCTCGTGTGGGGCGGCCCCGGGCCGCATGCGCCGCATGCGCAGCCGGTGCTCACGAAGCCGATCACCTGCGAGCTCGGCAACGTCACACCCTGGATCGTCGTGCCCGGCCGCTACACGCCCGCCCAGCTCGCCTTCCAGGCCGATGCGATCGCTGCGTCGATCGCCAACAACACGTCGTTCAATTGCATCGCCACGAAGGCCGTGATCACCTGCCGATCCTGGGATCAGCGGGAGGAGTTCACGCGGCTGATCGAGCGTCGGCTCGCCGGCCTGCCGGCGCGGCCGGCCTGGTATCCGGGCGCCGCTGCGGCGTGGGAGGAGATCGTCGGCAGGCGGTCTCCGGCCGACGGCACGCTGCCGGCGGTGTTTCGCCGGGGGCATGATCACCGGAGTGAGCCTCGCTGGCTCGCGAAGGAGTGGTTCGTGCCCGTCGCGGTCGAGGTGCCGCTCGATGGCGACTCGATCGAGGCGTTCTGCGTGCGGGCGATGGACTTCACGCGATCGCTGCCCGGTTCGCTCGCGGCGAGCGTCACGCTCCCCGATTCGCTGCCGACGGCCGACCGCCGGCGAAGCGAACTGCTCGCCGAGCATCTCGAATACGGCGTCGTCGCCCTGAACACGTGGTCCGCCCTCGCCTACGCGCTCGGGAGCGTGCCCTGGGGGGGCTATCCGGGGGCGACGCTCGCCGAGCCGAAGAGCGGCATCGGCCGCGTGCACGATCCGCTCCTGCTCCCGCTCGTGCACAACACGATCCTGCGGGCGCCGCTTTCCGCCTGGCCGCTGCCGGCCTGGTTTCCGTGGCACCGTCACGGAGGGCCGCTCGCCCGCGGCGTGGTCGACATGTACGCCCGGATCGTCGCCGGCCGCAGCGGCCTCGGCCCGCTGCTGCGGATGCTGCCCCGCGTGCTCACGGGCTAGCGGCGGGATCACCCCGAGATTCGAATAGAAGCCCCCAGGCGCAAGCCGGGGGATCCCGATGCGGCAGCGTCGGCACGGCGGGATCGCCCCGCGGTCACCGCTTGCGGCGGCCCTTGATCGCCTTCTCGCGGTCGGGCTGCTTGTCGGGCTGGTCGACGAACTTCTCCGCCTGGCCGGTGAGCTCGTAGAGAAACCGGCTCGGACGCGTCGGCTTGCTCTTGCCCCACTTCGTGCGCGTGAGGCAGAGCGAGAGCACGAGCCGCCGCTTCGCCCGCGTCACGCCCACGTAGCAGAGCCGCCGCTCTTCGTCGATCGCCATCAGGCCGTCGTTCAGCGAGCGATGGTGGGGCAGATAGCCCTCCTCCATGCCCACCATCCAGACGCAGTCGAACTCGAGCCCCTTGGCCGCGTGGAGCGTCATCAGCCGCAGCACGCGGCCCTTCGGCTTCTCGTCCTTGAAGCGGTCGTCCTCCTCCTCCACCTGCAGCACGAAGTCGTCGAGGAAGCCACGGATCAGGCCGCCGAGATCGGCCGCCGCTCCGGCATTCTCCGCCGTGCGAGCCCGCTCGTGCTGCTCGAGGGCGTTGGCCATCTCGTCCACGCAGGCCCAGCGGGTCTCGGCCTCGGCGGGATCGTCGTCGTAGTCCTTCTCGAGAAACTGCCGGTAGCCCACGGTGTCGAGCAGCGTGCGGAGCACCGGCGCGGCCCGCGATCCGCCCGGCTGCGGCGGAGGGGCGGAATGTTTCAGGGCCACGAGCCGCTCGAGCGCCCCCACGCCACCGGTCGCGGCGCCGGAGAGGCGGCCGGCGGCCTTCGCGTCGAGGAACGCCCGCCACATGCTGGTGCCCGCTTCGGTGGCCGCGGCCCGGGCATTCTGCACCGCCTGTGACGAGATCCCGCGCGGGGGCACGTTGGCGATCCGCGAGAGCGCCAGATCGTCGTCGGGCTCCACGAGAAACCGCAGGTAGGCCATCACGTCCTTCACCTCGCGGCGGTCGAAGAACGAGCGGCTGCCGACGAGTTCGTAGGGGATGTTGCGCCGCCGCAGCTCCTGCTCGAACACGCGGGTCTGCTCGCCGGTGCGGACGAGGATCGCCGTCTCGGAGGGATCGACCTGCCGCTCCCGCAGCAGGCTCTCCACGTCGCCTACGACGCGCCGGGCCTCGTCGAGCTCGTCCTGCGCCTGCAGGATCGCGGGGGGCACTCCGGAGTTGGCGGTGGAGACCAACGTCTTGCCGTGGCGGCGGGAGTTCTGCTCGATGAGCAGGTTGGCCGCGCGGATGATCTCCGGCGTCGAGCGGTAGTTCTCCTCGAGCTTCACGATCTTCGCGCCCGGCCACCGCTTCGCGAAGTCGAGGATGTGCGACACCTCGGCGCCCCGCCAGGCGTAGATCGACTGGTCGTCGTCACCCACCACGCAGAGGCTGCGGTGGTCGCGGGCGAGCGCCGAGAGGATCCGCTCCTGGATGCCGCTCGTGTCCTGGTATTCGTCGATGAGCAGGTGGTCGAACCGGCCCGCCTCGGCCTGCCGGGCGGCTTCGTCGCCCACGAACAGCTCGTCGGCGTAGAGCAGCAGGTCGTCGAAGTCGACGGCACCGGCCGTCTTCATGGCCTGCTGGTAGCGGCGGTAACCGGCCGCGGCGAGCGTCCACGAGTCGTCGGCATCGCCCGAGAGGCTGTCGACCGCGGCCTCGGCCCGCACGGCGCGGCTCTTCCAGCGGCTGATCCGGTCGAGCAGGTCGGCCGGCCGGAGCACGGCCTCGGGCACCTTCAGTTCCTTGAGCACCGTGCGGGCGGTCGCCTCCTGCTCGCCGCGATCCACGATCGCGAACTGAACGGGCAGGCCGAGCTTCGGGGCGTGGCGGCGGAGGATCCGCACGCAGAGCGAATGGATCGTGGAGATCTCGGGCTTCTCGTCGGTCTTCCGCCCCATCATGGCCGCGGCCCGGGCCTGCATCTCGCGGGCGGCCTTGTTGGTGAACGTGACGGCGAGGATCCGCGACGGGCGGGCTCCCTTCCGCACGAGGTGGGCGATCCGCGTGATCACCACGCGCGTCTTGCCCGTGCCGGCCCCGGCGAGCACGAGCAGCGGCCCCGGGGGCGCGAGCACGGCCTCGCTCTGGGCGGCGTTGAGCCCGGGCACGCCGACCCGCGGCGCGGGACGAGGCGGGGCGGAGGTGTCGGTCGGGGCGGTCATGCGACGGAATGTAGCAGACGACATCACGGCGGCAGAAAAACCCCCGCGATACAACGCCCCTACGATGCAACGGCTCCGTGATAAAAGCCCCCATGCGCAAGCAGGGGGATGATGCGGGCTGTGAAACGAAGCGACGCGGAATATCCCCCGGCTCGCGCCTGGGGGCTTTTATGGAGAGCCGGATTCCCATGCCATACAAGCCCCCATGCGCAAGCAGGGGGATAATGCGGCGTCCATCCCGAAGCGGCCCGCATCATCCCCCGGCTCGCGCCTGGGGGCTTCCATGGGGGAGGCGTGTTCGAACGTCGGCCGATCTGGGCCGTCTTGACTGGAGTCGGCGATGCGATGTCTAAATATCGAACTCGCTTCGCATGGAGAACACCTGATGGACGCCGACCGCCGGCATGATCTGGAAGAGAACGACCTCGCCGAATCGACGGTCGCGATCGTCGATAGGCTGCGGCCGCACCTGCGGACGATCGCGTTGGCCGTCGGTGCGGTCGCCGTCGCCCTCGGCGTCTGGACGGTCGTCTCCTCGCAGCAGGCCGCGAGTCGCGCCGAGAGCTGGGACGCCTGTATGGCGGCGCTCTCCGAGGGCAACTCCGAGCGGCTGACCGATGTGATCCGCCGCTATCCCGGCAGCGCCGCCGCCCAATGGTCGCAGCTCATGATGGCCGATGCGGCGATCGGCGAGGGGACGCAGCTTCTGTTCGCCGATCGGGACCGGGCCCGGCAGCGGCTCGACTCCGCCGTCGGCATCTACAGCGGCCTGCTGGCCGAGCGTCCCCGCGGCCTGATCGCCGAGCGGGCCGTCTTCGGCCTGGCGAAGGCCCGCGAGAGCCTGGGCCAGCTCGAGGAGGCCCGCCGCGGCTACGAGGCCGTGGTGGCCGACTATCCCGAGAGCGCCGTGCGGGGCATCGCCGAGAACCGGATCACGGCCCTGTCTCGCGAGTCGACTCGGCAGTGGTACGATTGGTTCGATGGATGGAAGCCCGCCCCCCCCAAGCCTGCCGAACCTCCCGCTCCTGCCGGGGCAGGAACTGACGCTGGCGGTTGATGCCGAGACGGCCGGCAGCCGGCTCGACGTCTTTCTGACGCAGGCGTTTCCCGGGCAGAGCCGCTCGTTCCTCGCCCGGGTGATCGAAAAGGGAAGCGTGCGGGTCGATGGGGTGACGGCCCGCGCCTCGTTCAAGCTCAAGGCGGGATCGCTCGTGCGGTTCACGGTGCCGGAGCCGCCCCGCGCGGGCCCGGCCGCCGAGGAGATCCCGCTCGACTTCCTGCACGTCGATGCCTGGATCGCCGCGGTCAACAAGCCGGCCGGGATGGTCGTGCATCCCGCCAAGGGCAACTGGAAGGGCACGCTTGCCGGCGCCTTGAAGTGGCATCTCGAGCAGCGGCCGGATGCGGGCGAGGCGTCGGCCGCAGGCGGCGCCGGGCTCTCGACCGCGGGCGGCCCCACGCGGCCGGGAATCGTGCATCGGCTCGATCGCGACACCAGCGGCGTGATCGTCGTCGCCCGCACCGAGGAGGCCCATCACGCGCTGGCGAAGCAGTTCGAGCGGCGGACGGTGGAGAAGACCTACCTCGCGCTCACGCAGGGCGTGCCCCAGCTCGACCGCGACGAGATCGACCTGCCGATCGGCATCCATCCCTATCAGCGGGAGCGGATGGCCGTGCGCCGCGACCACTCGACGAGCCGCGAGGCCGTGACGCGGTACGAGGTGCTCGAGCGGTTCCGGGGGGCGGCGCTCGTGAGGGTGACGCCGAAGACGGGCCGCACCCACCAGATTCGCGTCCACCTGGCGGCGATCGGCTGTCCCGTGCTGGCCGACGGCCTCTACAGCGGTCGCACGCAGATCGAGCCGACGTTCCTGGGGCTGCCGGCCGGGCCGCCGCTCCTCGAACGGCAGGCGCTGCACGCGGCCCGGCTCTGCCTCGATCACCCGGAAACGCGGCAGCGGATGGAGTTCGCCGCACCGCTCCACGCCGACATGCAGCGGCTGCTCGACGCGTTTCGAAACGCGTGACCGTGCGCGGCATCCGCAGGAGCGCCCCGCGATTTTTCTCATCAAAGCGCCGCGATTTTTCTCATACAAGCCCCCATGCGCAAGCAGGGGGATAATACGGCCCGTGGATTGAGGCGACGCGGATCATCCCCCGGCTTGCGCCTGGGGGCT
>CAZXIG010000081.1:0-3972 GCA_964640405.1 uncultured Candidatus Kuenenia sp. | reverse complement strand
CTACGCAGGATGGATGTCGGAGCCGGCGTCCGGCTCTTCGCCCGGGAGCCGGAGCGGGAATTCGAGCGTGAAGGTGCTTCCCTCGCCCTCCGTGCTCGCGGCGCGGATGTCGCCGCCGTGCTCGCGGAGAATCTTGCGGCTCACGGTCAGGCCCAGACCCGTGCCGCGTGCCCCCTTCGTGGAAACGAAGAGGTTGAAAATCTCCGCCAGCGTCTCGGCCGACATGCCCGGGCCGTTGTCGGCCACGGTGATCCGCACGAGTCGGGCGTCGCCATCGACCGCGGCGGAGATCGTGACCGCGCCCTCGGGTCGCTCCTCGACGGCATCGAGGGCATTGGTGACGACGTTGAGCACGGCCCGTGACATCGCCTCGGGGTCGAGCATCACGTGCGGAAGGTCCGCCGGGATCGTGCGGCTGATCGTCACGCCCGCCTCCTCGGCCCGCTGCTGAACCGTCTCCACCACGTCGCTGACGAGGCCGGCGAGGTCGGTCTCCACGAAATCGGGCTCGCGGTCCTTGCTGAAGGAGAGCATGTCCATCACGAGCGACGCGATCTTGTTTTGGTTGCGCCGCACGATGTCCCAGCCCTTTCGGGTCATCGCGAGATCCTCGTTTTCCAGCCCCGTCTCCACGATGTAGCTGCCGCCGTGGATGCCCTGGAGGATGTTCTTGATGTGATGGGAGAGCGTGGCGATCGTCTGGCCCACCGCGGCGAGCCGCTCCGACTGCACCATCGCCGAGTAGTAGGTCGTGTCTTCCACGGCGAGGGCCGCCTGGTGGCCGATGGCGATCATCAGCTTGAGGTGCTCGTCGGTGAACCGGCGGTGGCCCGCACCGAGCACCTCGGCCAGCGGCGTGATCGTGTCGACGTAGATCACGCCCACGACGTCGTAGCGGCCCTGCATCGGCACGCAGATCGCCTCCCGCACGCCGGTGCGGACGACGCTGCCGCCGGAGGCGAAGCGATCGTCCTCCTGGGCGTCGCTCGTGAGCACGCCCTCCCGCCGCTCCATCACGTAATCGAGAATGGTGCGGCTGATGGCCATCGAGCCGGGGTCGGCGGCGGTGCGGTCGCGGCGGGCCTTGATCCGCAGGTCGCGCGACTCGGGATCCACGAGCATGACGCAGCCGCGGTCGGCCTCCACCCATTCCGCCACGAGCTGGAGGATGCGGCCGAGCAGCTCGTCGATGTCGAGCGTTTGGCTCGCCGCCAGCGCCGTGCGATACATCACCTGCAGGTTGCTGCGGGCCCGCATGAGCCAGCGTCCCTGCCCGTCCTCGGGGGAGGCCATCGCGATCGAATCGTCGTCCCGCATCGACCGCACGATCCGCGAGCCGTCGATCTCACTCGTGGCGGGGACGATGTCGACGAGTTGGACCGCCTCCTCGGCGGCCGCGTCGCGTGCGTAGACGAGCACCGTCCGGCCCACGCGGACGCGGTCGCCGCTGACGAGTTCGCACCGCTCGATCCTCCGCTCGTTGACGAAGGTGCCGTTGGAGCTCTTGAGGTCGCCGACGACAAAGGTCTCCCCCACGCGGCGAATCTCGGCGTGGCGGCGGGACACCTCGTTGTCGTCGAGCCGGATGGCGTTCCCCGCCTCGCGGCCGATGGTCAGCGCCCCCTCGTGGGCGGCGAGATCGTAGCGGGCCCCTCGGTTCTGGCCCTGGATGACAAACAGCGACGGCAACGCTCTGGCTCCCGAAAGTGATGCAACTGCGTTGCGACGATTTTGGCACACGCCGTGGCCGCCGCAAAGACGCGGGTAGAATGCGTGGTGAACGCCGTACAGCGGCGGAAACGGCGCGGAGAACAGGCATGTTCGAACGATGTGAGCTTCGGCGGTGGTCGCTCGGTGTGGTGGCCGCGGCGGCAGTGGCAGGGCTGGCCGGCGGTGGGTGGGCCGCCGAAACCTCGAGCCCGGTCCGCCCCGCCGCCCCACCAAGCCCTGTCGACATCGAGACTCGCGGTCGGCTCCAGGAGGCCGTCACCTGGCTGGCCGCGCCGGAGCGGGAGGGGCGCGGCCCCGGCACGGCGGGCATCGCGGCCGCCGCCGACTGGGTGGCCAAGCAGTTCGCCGGCCTCGGTCTCGACACGACCGTGGTCGGCGAGGAGCCGTTTCAGCCGTTCGCGATGACGCTCGAGGCCACGCTCGGCCCGGCGTCCGACAACACGGCGGAACTCATCGGGCCGCCCGACGCCTCGGGCACGCCGCAACGGATCGCGCTCGTCCTGGGCGAGGATTTCACGCCGCTGGCCGCGGGTGGTTCCGGGGCCTTCGACCTGCCACTGGCCTTCGCCGGCTACGGGATCACCGCGCCGAAGGAAGGCTACGACGACTACGCTCCGCTGCCCGACCGGGGCAAGGGGGCGGCGGTCGTCGTGCTCCGGCAGGAGCCGCAGAAGGACAATCCGCACAGCGTGTTCGACGGCAATCAGGCCTCGCAGCATGCGGCGCTGGCCCGCAAGGTGGCCAATGCATCGGAGCACGAGGCGGGAGGCGTGATCTTCACCAACGACGTGGCCGAGGGGGATGGCCTGATGTCGTTCACGCGGGCCGGCGAGGGTTCCGAGAAGCGCTCGCTGCCGATCCTGCACGTGAAGCGGCACGTGATCGACGACGTGGCGAAGCGGGCGCTCGGCCGCGACCTGGCCGACATCCAGAAGGGAATCGACGACAAGCTCGAGCCGGCGAGCGCCCCGCTCGCAGGCTGGCGGATCAGGGGCCGGATCGCGATCGACCGCACCGAGACGCAAGGGCGCAACGTGCTCGCGATCCTGCCCGGCGTCGGCGCCGCAGCCTCGGGCGACCGCGCGGCGATCGATCCTCGTGAAACGGTGGTGCTCGGCGCCCACTACGACCATCTGGGCTACGGCGGGTCGAATTCGGCCGCGCCGGGCGAGAAGGCGATCCACCACGGTGCCGACGACAACGCGAGCGGCACCGCGCTTCTGATCGAGGTGGCACGGCGGCTGAAGGAGGCGGGGCCGCTGCCGCGGAACGTGCTGTTCGCGGCGTTTTCCGGGGAGGAACGCGGGCTGCTCGGCAGCGGCCATTACGCCGCCAATCCCGCGGTGCCGCTCGCCGACACCGTGGCGATGGTGAATCTCGACATGGTCGGCCGGCTCGTCGACGACAAGATCATCGTGCACGGCACGGGCACCGGCACGGGCCTCGAGCAGCTCGTCGATCGGCTCGTCGCCGCCCGCGGCTTCGAGGTGGCCAAGGAAGCCGGCGGCTTCGGGCCGAGCGACCACTCGAGCTTCTACGCCAAGAAGATCCCGGTGCTCCACCTCTTCACCGGCTCGCACGCCGACTACCACCGGCCCACCGACACGGCCGAGAAGATCAACTACGACGGCATGGTACGGATCGCGGGCCTCGTGGCCGACATCGTGCGGGAACTGGCCACGGTGGCGAAGCGGCCCGAGTACGTCGAAGTGGCCTCGACGATGTTCGCCCGCGGCGGCGGCGACCGGCCCTATTTCGGCAGCATTCCCGACTTCGGCAAGCCGGGCAAAGGCTATGCGATCTCGGGCGTCACGAAGGACTCGCCGGCCTCGAAGGGGGGCCTCCAGGGCGGCGACCTGATCGTGCGAATCGGCGAGAGCGCCATTACCGGCCTCGAAGACTTCGACAGCGCGCTCCGCAAGCACAAGGGGGGCGAGACGGTGAAGGTCGTCGTAATGCGTAGTGGCGGCGAGGTCACGCTCGAGGTCACCCTCGGACAGCCGCGGTAGGGCGGTACTGCCTCAACTGTGGTGAGGCTCGAGATCTGCAGGCTCTTGCGAAAGCTCGGGGTTGCCCAGATCCTCTCGCCGGACGTTCGCTTCCGCCCTCCGGGCTTCAGCTCACTGCGTGTCCGCTGCGCTTCGGCATCCATGCCTGCGCTTGCTCCCACAGCCCGTCTCGAGGACATGGGCAACCCCTCGCGTCGTCATCAAATCAGAAGAGGGAGGCTCGGGGCTGCCC
>CAZXIG010000080.1:9418-11982 GCA_964640405.1 uncultured Candidatus Kuenenia sp. | reverse complement strand
CAGCCGGCGTTCCCCGGGCTGTCGGTGGTCCTGCTGGCGGTCGTGGCGGCCGTGGTCTGGTCGCTGGCGGCGTGGAACGACAGCGTGCGGCTCGCGCGGCAGCAGCGGCCCGAGCGGCTCGCGGCGCGGCCCGTGGTTTCAAGCCAGACTGCCTCGCCATGAGTGTGAACACGAACGCGAACATGAGTGTGCTGGATCAGATCGACGCGGCGTTCCTCGCCCGCTGGCAGGCGGGGGTCCCGCTTTCCGCGCCGCCGGTGGTGGAAGAACCGCCGCCCATGCAGCCGCAGGCTCCGCCGATCGACGAACTGCCCGGCCTTCCGTCCGCGCCGGATGCGACGTCGATCACCGACCGTCTGCTGGCGGCGGCCTGGCCGGAGTGGAACGGTCTCGCCGCCCACGTCGAGGCCGCCCGGCTTCGAGGCCGCCGCGTGTTCGCGATCGCGGGGGGCGAACCGCGCGAGGGACGCACGACGCTCGTCGAATGCCTCGCCACCACGCTGCGGACCCGCGGCCGCGACGTGCACTGCACGACGCCGACGGCAGTGACCTCCGTGACGGCCCCCGCCGCCGGCCCCGCCCACGACAAACGGATCGTGCTCGTCGATGCCGGCATCTGGTTTCCCGGCGGGCCGATCCGGCGGCAGTGGCTGGCCGTCTGCACGGTCGGCTGCGATGCGGCGATCCTCGTCCGCAGGGCCGACCGCGCGCCGGCCGTCGCCCGTCGGGCGGCCCTCGAGGCCTTCGGGGTCGAGGTGCTCGGCGAAGTGCTGACGTTCACCGACACCGATTCGCTGACCGCCACGGAGGCTTCGGCATGAGCCCTCGGTCGCTCCCGCTGCCTCTCTTGGAGTCACGCCAGGCGGCGGTGGCCAAACTCGCCTTCGTCGCACAACGCCCCGGCGGCGTCGCGGCGCTCTGCGGACCGACCGGCACCGGCACGTCGACCGTGCTCGCCCGGCTCGCCGCGGATGCCACGCTCGCGCCCCGCAGCTGCGGCCTGCGGCCGCTGCGGGAGTGGCATCACGCGGCGGAGTCACGCCTCCCCGACATCGTGCTCGCCGACGACTGCCACGCGGGTGATGCCGATGCGATCTCCGCCCTCTTCGCACGGTGCCGCAGCCAAACACCGGCGGCCAGCCTCGTGCTGGCCGGTCGCGGCCGTCTGCTAACGCTCATCTCCCGCGCCGGCGACGTCGAGCAGGCGATTCTGCTGCGAGCCGTGCTGCGTCCGTTCACCTTCGCCGAGACGCGATGCATTCTCGACGCGACGCTGTTCGCCTCGCACGGATGCGGCCTCGATGAGACGCACCGCGAGGGCCTCGCACGCACGATCCACGAGATCGCGGCCGGCATGCCGGCGGCAGTCTCGCGGCTGGCCGAACTCGCGACCGTGGTCGCCGCCGACCGCCCAGACCGGGGCCTGTCGGCCGCGGATATCGAAGCGATCCACCGCCGCCTCGGAGTGCGGGCGGCCTGACGCGGTGCACGTGATCCGCAGGCTTTGCCCAAAAGCCCCTCGCGGAAGCGAGCGGGATGACGCGATCCATCACCATCCGGCCCGTTGCCCAACCGCCCCGCCCGTGATCGCCACGCGTCATCCCACCGGCTTCCGCAATTCGCACCATTGACAAATGAATATACATGCGTACACTTCTCTAGGAATCGATGAACATCCTTCCGAATGCAAGTCGTGCAGAAATTTCTGAGGCGAAAGTCCTGGGGTACCTGCTCAATTCCAGCCATCCGGATGGGGCAAGCAAGGCAGCCTTCTTCACGGCGATGGGATATCGCCCGGCGGACTGGCGAGTCTTACGGCAGGCACTCGCGGCCATCGCCCTCACAGGGCGGATTCGGGCCGTTGCGGCGACCAATCACGGTGTGAAGTATATTATTGACGGCGTTATGAACGTTCCGCGGAGTGGCACAGCCACGGTGAGAACGATCTGGATCATCGACGCCGATACCGATATTCCGCGACTCGTGACGGCCTATCCAGCGGAGGAGCGCGATGATGAACGAGCATGATCGGGTCGTATTGCTGAAGGATCTTCCGCGTGCGGGTCTTGTTGCGGGGGATGTCGGCACGATCGTTCACGTCTACTCGGATCGGGCCGCCTTCGAGGTCGAATTCGTCTCGCTCGACGGACACACCCAGGCCGTCGAAACGCTGGAGATCGCAGACGTGCGTGGCGTGACCGACCGCGACATGACGCATGCCCGGGAAACCCACGCCGTCTAATGTGCGTGGCTATCCCGCCCAAAAGCCCCTCGCGGAAGCCCGGGGATTCCTCGGCGACCGAACGGTTTG
The DNA here is from genome assembly GCA_964640405.1 of uncultured Candidatus Kuenenia sp. Lineage (GTDB taxonomy): Bacteria > Planctomycetota > Planctomycetia > Pirellulales > UBA1268 > QWPN01. The sequence goes on along the minus strand of CAZXIG010000080.1, from coordinate 9,671 downwards.
AGGGACCGTGGCGATCCGCTACAGTCGGCGTGTCGGAAGACGCCTTTCCTCCATTCCGTACCTGTGACCACTGCTTGAGTTCGCACCTGTCCACTCGCACCGCCGCTGCCGCCCCTCGTGCCCCGGCCAGCCGCCGTGAACTCGCGTTCTGGATCGCCCATTCCGCTTTTTGGTCGATCGCATTCGCGGCGTCGCTGGCAGTGGCCTAGGCCTGCAGGCCGGTCATCGCGCACACGTGGCCGTTCCTCGCCCT
>CAZXIG010000080.1:0-9318 GCA_964640405.1 uncultured Candidatus Kuenenia sp. | reverse complement strand
CGGCTGGCCATCAATCTGACGCTGCTGGCCAACTGGTGCGCGCTTTACTTCGGCTACCAGCTCATCGGTGAACGGAATTCCGCGGAGTTCCGGGCGATCGAGGCTGAGTCACTCGCTCTGCGAAACGAACTCGAACGGATCCAGGCCCAGATCAGCCCGCACTTCCTCTTCAACGCGCTCAACACGGTCATCGCCAGCCGCGACGATCCGGAGGCGATCGACACCGTCGTTCAGGCGCTCGCCAATTACCTGCGCTTCCTGCTCCGACCGGCCGCGACGCTCGAGCCGCTGGCTCGTGAGATCGATGCGCTCGAGCAGTATCTCACCGTGCAGGGAGCTCGGTTCGGCAGCTCGCTCGAAACCCGCATCAACTGCGACATGGACGTTCGCAAGATGCTCGTGCCACCCGTGATGATCCAGCCGCTCGTCGAGAATGCGATCAAATACGGCATCGCCTCCCGGGCCAACCCCGTGCAGGTGGTGATTTCGGCCCACCGGGATGGCGACTGGGTCGTCGTCGAGGTGGCCGACGGACCCCTTCCCGGTTTCTATACCAGCACTCATGAGAGAGCTGGGGAACAGTCCGCGTGGTGTGTCGGAGGGAGGGACCCGCTGCCGATCGGCCGCACGGCTCAAGGAGCTCCTCCAAGAGTCGTGACCCCGGTCACGTCGCCTCGGCGGCGGAACGGGCGAGATACTCGCCCACGGCATCGCACGTGCCGGGCGCCCGGTCGGGGGCGAAGGGTGCGGCGTCGATCGCCCTGGGGTTGCCGCAGATCATGTCGGCCACGAGCATGGCCGTGCCGGTCGACTGGTGCAGGCCGGCGCGAAAGTGCCCGGCGGCGACGAATGCATTGCCGCAGGCCGGCGACCGGCCGATCGAGGGCAGGCCATCGACCGAGCCCGGCCGCAGCCCGGCCCACGATTGCTCGAGCGTCGCGTCGCCGATGTCGCCCAGCAGATCGTGCACCATCCGCAGGAGCCGGTCGATCGCCGCGGGCGTGGTGGTGGCATCGAAGCCCGCATCTTCGATCGTCGAGCCCGCGAGCAGGCGGCCGTCGTCGCGCGGCACGAGGTAGGCGAGGCCGCGGTTGACCACCCGCGTGAGCACCTGCCGCGGCAGCCGCAGGAGGGCGATCTGCCCGCGGATCGGCCGCGTGGCCAGCCGCAGGCCGAGCGACTCGGCGAGCCGCCCCGACCAGGCGCCGGCGGCGAGCACGTAGTGCCCCGCGTGCACGTCCTCGATCTGCCCGCCGGACTCCGCCACGACCGCCTCCGCCCGACCGCCGCGCACGACGATGTCTCGCGCCTCCGCGCCCTCGTCGAGCCTCACGCCCCGCGACACACACGACCGCCGCAGTGCCTGCAGGTGCCGCGGCGGCCGAATCTGCATCTCGGCGGGGAGAAAGAATCCGCCGACGATCCGCCCCCGATCCGCCGCAGATGCGAGCGCGGGTTCGAGGGCCGCCAGGCCGGCCGCATCGAGCCGTTCGCAGCGAATGCCCTTCGCTTTCCAGCCGTGAACATCGGCGGTCAGCCGCGCGAGACCGGGTTCATCGGCCGCCACATGCAGCCCGCCGCACTCCCGCAGCCCGTTGTCGACGCCCGTTTCCTCGAGGAGCTCACGGGCCCACCCACGATGCAGTTCATCACTCCACGCCGTGAGCAGATCGCCGGGGGGCGCGCCGGCATACCGCGGCGCCGGCGGGAAGATGCCCGCTGCCGCCCACGAGGTCGTGTCGCGGCCCGTTTCGCGGGCGAGCACCCGCACGGAGAGCCCGCGGCCGGCGAGTTCGCGGGCGATCGAGAGGCCGATGATGCCTCCGCCGATGATGCAGACGTCGGTCATGAACGGGCGTGGCAGGCGTCAGGCGTTGGTGGGAATGTCGGGCGTGTCGGCGATGTTCACCCACACGTGCACGTGCGGCGCACCGCGGAAGTGCCACACGAACGCCGGGCCTTCCAGCCGCCAGTTGTCCCACACGCCGTCGTTGCCGATGTCGCCCTGCTTGTAAAAGGCAAGGCGGCAGCGATCGAGGCCTCCCTGCCGTTCGAGGCAGCCGCGAACCTCGTCGCGATCGACCGTGCGGTAGGGCTCGAGCAGGATGCCGAGCACCCGCTCGACTTCGGCCCGCTGGTCGGCGGAGAGTTCCGACACGGGAATGCCGGCGGGCTCTCCCTTGCCGCCGCGGAAGCCGATCGCCGTCTCCTTCGGCAGGGCATCGACGAGCGCCATCGCCCGCTGCCGGCCATCGAGCATGGCATACACGCCGTTCGCGGCCACGGCCTGCGGCCAGAACACGTTGCCGGGGTGGTCCTTGTCCTCGTTGAAGCCGCCGGCATCGTGCCCGTAGAAGATCGGCCCGCCGAAGGCGACGTGTTCGGCCGCGTCGCCGTCGCAGCGAAGCGTCATGTGGCGGCCCGTGAGCAGGAACTGAAACTTCCCGCTTCCCGGCTCGCCGAGCAGGGCGATCGACTGGTCGTGGCCGAAGCCGCCGGTGTCGTCCTCCAAATGCTTGTCGAACCGGCCGTGCCACTCGGGCTCGATCAGGCTCTCGAAGATCTCGCGAACGAGCTGCTGCTGGTCTTTCGTGAAGAAGGCGCTCTTCACCGACGGCTCGGTCGCGTTCCAGTTGTTGCCCACCCGCGTTCGCAGGAGGCCGAACTTCGGGTGGCGGTAGTCCCACGGGAAGCAGACCTGCGACCGCTGGGCCGGCGTGAGCGAGCCGTGCAGCCGGGCGGCCAGCGTCTCCGCCGAGGCCGGCGCGGCGGCCGCCGTGTCGGCGACGACGGTGCCGAGGCCGCGGGCCGCGAGGACCCCGGCACAGGCCGCAGCACCGTGGATCAGACGGCGTCGCGTGAGAAGCGGCTTGGTTGGAGTCATGTTGAAGGCTCCTTCGCTGTGACAGCGGGGCGGTTAAGGCTTATCTATGGTAACGGGGGCGGCACGGGAGTGCGTAGCGGATTGATCGCGCGGCCTGCCGTGCGAAGTCAACTCGCCAAAAACGCCAGCCGGGGGCACGTGCTCGCCGCCGGCGGATTTTGACGTCGCATGCTCAACTGATGTGGTACGCCAACTCTGGCAGTCAAAATTCACCGGCGGCTGCGCGCGACCCCCGGCTGGCTCCGCGTTCATTCATTCATTCATTCATTCAATAAAAGCCCTCGGCGGGAGCCGGGGGACACTCGTCGCGCACCGGGCCGCCGTTGGCACTCCCCGCAAAAAAACGTCGCCCGCTGGGCCTGCACGATGCGGATCACCGGTGTGCCGCACGCGGTGCACGGCTCGCCCTCGCGTCCGTACACGCGGTGCCGGTGCTGAAACTGACCCACGCGATTGTCGGCCGTGCGGTAGGTCTCGTCGCCGATCGACGAGCCTTCGCACTGCACGGCCTCTGCGAGCACGCTGCGGGTGGCGGCCGCGACCCGCTCCCACGCGTCGCGGGAGAGCCGGCGGCACGCCGACCGTGGATCGATGCCCACGCGAAACAGGATCTCGGCCGCATAGATGTTGCCGATGCCGGCGACCGCCCGCTGATCGAGAAGTGCCGGCTTGACGGCGCGGCGGGAGCGGCCGAGGCGTTGGGCCAGTTCGTCGCCAGTCACGTCGAGCCCGTCGGGCCCGAGCTTGCGCGGGCCACACGCGGCGTCGAGGCCGGCGCGATCGTGGAGCCGGATCGTGCCGAGGCCGCGGCGATCCCAAAACAGCAGCCGCTTGGGCCCGTCCCGCCGGCCCCCTTGGTCGAGCGAGAGCACGAGCCGCACGTGTTCTTCCGTGGGCGGATCGACCACGAGCATGAGGCCGGTCATCCGCGGCTCGATCGCCAGCCAGCGGGTGTCGGCCGGACGGTCGTCGTCGGCAAGTTCGAGCACCACCCGCTTGCCCCTTCGCAACACGCCCGCGATCGTGCGGCCCACGAGCAGCCTGCCCAGCACGGCCGGCCGGGGCTCGGTCGTGAGCGGTCGCACCCGCGTCCGCGGAAACTCGGCCGCCACGACCCGCGCCCCGGCGATGCCGGCGATGCCGCGGCGCATCGTCTCGACCTCGGGTAGTTCGGGCATGGCTATGTCCGGATGGTAGCGCGCAACCGTCAGGCTACAATCGGGTCGTTCCGCCGTGTACGCCCGAGGACTCCCAGCATGCCTGCCGCTCCCGCCCTTTCCAGCGTGCCCGACGCCCTTGGGCGGTTTGGCCGGTTCGGTGGCCGCTACGTGCCCGAGACGCTCTCCGCCGCGCTCGACCAGCTCGAGCGGGAGTATGCCCTCGCGGTGGCCGACCCCGCCTTTCAGGCCGAACTCGACGGCCTGCTCTCCGCCTTCGTCGGCCGCCCCACTCCCCTGCTCTTCGCCAAGCGGCTCACGGAATACGCCGGCGGCGCCCAGATCTATTTCAAGCGTGAAGACCTGAGCCACACCGGCGCCCACAAGATCAACAACACGCTCGGCCAGGGTCTGCTCGCGATCCGGATGGGCAAGCGGCGGATCATCGCCGAGACAGGCGCGGGCCAGCATGGCGTGGCGACGGCCACGGCCTGTGCCCGGTTCGGCCTCGAGTGCGTCGTCTACATGGGGGCCGAAGACGTCCGCCGCCAGGCGCCCAACGTCCGCAACATGCGGTTCATGGGGGCCGAGGTGCGACCGGTCGAGAGCGGCTCCCGCACGCTCCGCGACGCGATCAACGAGGCGATGCGCGACTGGATGGGCTCCGTCGAGACCACGCACTACATCATCGGCTCGGTCGTCGGCCCGCATCCCTTCCCGCGGATCGTCCGCGACTTCCAGAGTGTGATCGGCCGCGAGACGGTCGAGCAGTGCCGCCGCCAGTTCGGCCGGCTGCCCGACACGGTCGTGGCCTGCGTCGGCGGCGGCAGCAATGCGGCGGGCATGTTCTATCCCTTCGTCGATCACCGCGAGGTGCGGCTCGTGGGCGTGGAGGCGGGCGGCCGCTCGGGCAAGCCGGGCGACCACGCGGCGAGCTTGAGCTACGGCAGTCCCGGCATTCTTCATGGCTCCTTGAGCTACGTGCTCCAGGATCAAGACGGCCAGACGTCCGACGTGCACTCCGTGTCGGCGGGCCTCGACTATCCGGGCGTGGGCCCCGAGCACAGCTACTGGCGGGATCTCGGCCGCGTGGAATACACGAGCGTCACCGACGGCGAGGCCCTCGACGCCTTCGACCTCGTGGCCCGCCGCGAGGGCGTGCTGCCCGCGCTCGAGACGTCGCATGCCCTCGCCTGGGCGGCCAAAGAGGCGGCGAAGCGACCGCCGAGCGAGATTCTCGTCGTCTGCCTGTCGGGCCGCGGCGACAAGGACGCCGCCGAGATCGCCCGGCTCCGCGGCCTCGCCGCCGACGGCAGCGAAAAATAGGGACGGGAGCGAATTTCGTCGATGAACTCGAACACCATGGCACACGACACACCGAAATCCGCTCCCGTCCCTATTTCCAAACTCGAGGCCATGTTCGCGGCCAACCGGGCTGCAGGCCGCAAGGCCCTCGCGCCGTTCGTGACGGCGGGTGATCCCGACGTGGCCACGAGCGTGGCCGTGCTCGAGGCGATCGACCGCGCGGGCGGCTCGCTCTGCGAACTCGGCGTGCCCTACAGCGATCCGATCGCCGATGGGCCGGTGATCCAGTCGTCGTACACCCGCGCCCTCGGGGCGGGCATCACGCTCGAGGGCGTGTTCGGCATCGCCCGGGAGGCGTCGGCCCGCGTGCGGATGCCGATCCTCGCGATGGCGAGCTACTCGCTCATCTTCCGCCGCGGCATTCAGCGGTTCGTAGACGACGCCATCGCCTCCGGTCTCGCCGGGCTCGTCGTGCCTGATCTGCCCCTCGAGGAGAGCGACGAGCTCGACGCGGCCTGTCGTGCGGCCGGCCTCGCGCTCGTGCGGCTCGTCACGCCGACCACGCCCCCCGACCGCGCCGAGCAGATCGCCCGCAAGTCCACGGGCTTCCTCTACTGCGTCTCGGTGGCGGGCGTGACGGGCGCACGCACCGAGCTACCGCCGGGCCTCATCGACCGCATCCAGTGGCTCCGCACGAAGACCGACGTGCCGATCCTCGTGGGCTTCGGCATCTCGGGGCCCGATCAGGTGCGGGCGGTGGCCGAGGTGGCCGACGGCGTGATCGTCGGCTCCGCCCTCGTGCGGCAGGTGGCCGAACTGGCGAATCAGCCGCGGGAGCAGCTCGTCGCCGGCATCGAGCGGTTCATCGAGCCACTCGCCGCCGCCGTTTCAGGCTAAGCGCCCGCCGACCTGCGGGGCGTGGAACCAGTCGACGCCCAACGGCTGTAGGGCCGCGGCGATCGCATCGACGTGGCGATCGTCGAGCCACCGCCGCAGGATCACCTCGCCCACCGCCACGAACTCCGGCAACGCGTCGGTCACCCCGGCCAAGATGCGTCGCGCCCGATCCAGATCGCCGCGGGCACTGGCCACACAGGCCCGCAGCACCACCGGCTCCGGCCGCGAGGGGGCGTCGATCCGCGCGAGTTCCCGCTCGGCGGCGTCGAGATTCCCCTGCTCCAGATCGTGGATCGCCGCGCAGAAGTGAAACCAGAGCAGCGGCTGCGGACTGTCGGCGATCGCGGCCGCCAGCTGCCTCCGCCCGAGCGCGGGATCGATGTCGGCCGCGATCCGCAGGGCGGCGAGCATCCCGCGAAACGTGGCCGAACCGGGGGCGGCCTCGAGCTGGTCGATGATGGCCGGGATGCCGGCCGGATGACGACTCAGCCACAGCGCATAGCCGCGGACGATCTCGATCCACGGACGGCCGAGCGCATGGCGGCGGGCCTGTTCGGCCCGTTCGAGCACGATCTCGGGCAGCCGGGCCCGCGGGTCGAGGCTCGACGTGTATTCCTGACAGGCCGCGGCCACCCAGAAGCCGAGGGCCAGCGGCGACTCCGGAGCCAGCGTCAGGGCGTGGTCGAGCGCCCGGCGGGCGAACGCGAGATCGTCCTGCGAGCCCGTGATCCAATACCGCCAGAGCGACATCATCGCATCGACGACCGTGTGTTCCTCCACCGGCTTTTCGGCCGACGCCCTGAGAATGGCCCGCACGATCACGCCGCACTCGTCGGCGACCGCAGCTGCGAGCCTGGTGGCGACGCCCTGCATGCTGCGCATCGCGTCGCTCGGCACCGCGGGCACCGTCATCACATGCGACCAGAGCTGCTGCGGCGGCGTGCCCGTGGAGAGCGACGCGAGCACGAGCCATGCGTCGCCCGCCGCCTGGATGGCAGTGTCGAGCATGAACTCCGCCGGCCCCCCGAACCCGGCCGGACATTTGATCCGCAGATCGACGAAGCCGGGCGAGCGATCGGGGTTGCGCGGTGGCACGATCGGGCCGATCGTGGTGACCGTGGCATGGCTGCCGAGCACGGTGATGAGATGCCGCGACAACGCCTCCGCCACGTCCGCGAGCCCCGCCTCGGAGCCGAGCGGCTGTGTCGCCGCGACGGCCAGGATCGGCGCGTCGGTCGCCCGCACCTGCCCGACGCTGATCGGTCGGCCGTCCTGCAGAAACCGGAGGCGATAGTCGCGAAGCGGCAGTTCCACATGGATCGGATCACCGATCCCCTCGTGCTCGTAGTAGTGGTCGAGCAGCTTTCGCAGCCGGCCGACCTGCATCCGTACGGCCGGCCCTGCCGAGCGGCCGCCTGGATCAGAAAGCTGGAGCGCCGCTGCAATCGCTCGCTGCCCGGGGGGCTCGCTGGCCCCCGCAAATGCCTCGGCTGCGAGAAACCGCAGCAGGCTCGTCAGCTTGGGCGACGCCACGAACCCGGGGCTCTGGCAGATGCGGTCGACCTGGAGTTTGGCTGGTTCCATAGAAAGGAAGAAAGGAAATGAGAAAGGCAATGCCCGTGTTGCGCCATGTTACCTGTCGGTTCTGTCTGCCGCGATGAACCGGTGAGGTGGTGCGAATCGCACCACCCCACCACGTCTTTTAGTGAGACTATTCGCGCCAGTTAACACCCCCGGTCGAGCCGGCCGATCGAGCCGCGACTTCATCATGAGTGATTCTTTCGTGTATTTTCCGAAAGCTTTTAGGCCTCCGGTCGCTGACTTCGGATTTGGCACACGCCCCCTCCAGACAGGCCAATTTCCCTAACGAATCCCTCATGAAAGTTTGGTGCGCAGTTTGCATAGTTGGATTCCCTAGGTCATGGACCAGCCGGTCCAAACCCTGCTCTCCACCGAGGATTTCACGAAAAACTCACCCGCTCCAACAGACTTTTTGATAGCCAAGCCTGCAGCCGTCAGGTAATTTTCCGTACCTAGCCTCCACCGGCAGTGACGGGACGCGTTCCCGCCCCTGCCCCCGCCTCGAAACCGTTGCCCCTTCATGAGCATGGACGCCGTCTATTCAGATTTCGCCAATAGTGCTGCCGGCCGGCCCTCCCGGCTGCGGCTGCGGGCGGCGCTGTTTCTGGCGGGAGCGGCCGTGATGGTGCTCCAGATTGTGGGCACGCGGATCATCGGGCCGCACTTCGGGGCTGGGCTCTCGGTCTGGACGGCCCTGATCACGGTCACGCTCGTGGCCCTCGCGGCTGGCTATTTCGTTGGCGGCATGCTGGCCGACCGGCATCCCCGTGCCCCGGCGTTCGCTGCTGTCTTGCTGGCAGCCGCCGCCGCGATCGCGCTGGTGCCCCTGCTGCGTGCGCCCGTCCTCGAGCTCGGCTGGTCCGTCGGCATCCGCGGCGGGTCGCTCCTGGCGGCCACGATTCTCTTCGCACCGGCGCTCATGTTGCTCGGCATGGCCTCGCCCTACTGCATCCGCCTCGAGGCGACGGGCGTGAGCGACGCTGGCCGGTCGGCCGGCCGGCTCTACGCGATCTCGACCGCCGGCTCCGTGGTGGGCGCGGTGCTCGCGGGCTACGTGCTCGTGCCGATGCTGCGGATCCCCGTGCTGCTGGCCCTACTCGCCACCGCCCTCGCGATCGCAGCTGTGATCGCGGCCGTGCCGGGATTCGATTTCCGCGTCGCCCTCGCGGCCGCCTTGATTGCGGCCCTCTCGTTCGCCCTCACCTGGCGGTCGCCGCGGCCGGCGAGCGTGCTCGCGATGCGGTCGTTCGAGGGCACCGACCTGCGGGTGGTCGAGCACGACGGCATCCGTCACCTCATGATGGACCAGACCGATCAGTCGTCGGTGAATGCCGCGGGCCGGCCAACCGACAAATACGCCTACTTCCTCGCCAGCCGCGTGCTGCTCGCCCGGCCCGATGCCCGCAAGGTAGCCGTGATCGGCGTCGGCGGCGGTGGCCTGCTGAATTTGCTCACTGAAAACGGCCTGCACGTCGAGGGCGTCGATCTCTCGCC
>CAZXIG010000079.1:10022-12023 GCA_964640405.1 uncultured Candidatus Kuenenia sp. | reverse complement strand
TGTCGATGAGGTGCGGCCACTCCATGTTGCCGGCGGTGTAGAAGCTCTCCACGCCCGCCATCCGTTCGGCGGTCCGCACGCCCTCCTCGGTGAGGGCGACGGTGTGCTCCTTCTCCTTCACCTCGAAGTGCTGGTCGGCGCGGAGCTGCCGCGCGATCTGGTCGGCCTTCGAATACTTCGTGACGTCGTCGTGGGCCGGCCCCGAGATGATGAGCGGGGTGCGGGCCTCGTCGACGAGGATGTTGTCCACTTCGTCGACGATCGCGAAGTTGAGCGGGCCCTGGCTCTGCTGCACGTTCTTCGGGAAGCGGTCGTCACCCCGGGCCGCCATCCGCATGTTGTCGCGGAGGTAGTCGAACCCGAACTCGTTGTTCGTGCCGTAAGTGATGTCGCAGGCGTAGGACTTCTGCCGCTCGCCCGACTCCATGCCCGACTGGATCGCCCCGACGCTGAGGCCGAGCCCCATGTAGAGCGAGCCCATCCATTCCATGTCGCGGCGGGCCAGGTAGTCGTTGACGGTCACGACGTGCACGCCCTTCCCCTCGAGGGCATTGAGGTAGGCCGGGAGCGTGGCGACGAGCGTCTTGCCCTCGCCCGTGATCATCTCGGCGATCGCCCCCGAGTGGAGCACCATGCCGCCGATCAGCTGCACGTCGTAGTGCCGCATGCCGAGGAACCGCCGGCCCCCCTCGCGGCAGACGGCGAACGCCTCCACGAGCAGGTCGTCGAGGGTCTCGCCGGCGGCCAGCCGGCGGCGGAACTCGGCCGTCTGGGCCCGCAGCTCCGCGTCGGACATCGCCTGGTATTTGGGCTCCAGCGAGTTGATCGCTTCGACCTTGGGCTCCAGCCGCCGGAGGAACCGGGCGTTGGAGGAGCCGAACAGGCCGGTCAGGAACCGGTCGAGGCGGGGGCCGATCCCGGCGGCACCGCTGCTCACCGTATCCCAAACGCGTTCAAGAAGTTGCATGTGCGGACGTGTCCTTTGCCGCGAATTGTCGCGGTCGCATGCCGCATGGGTCAAGGCGATCCCGCGGCCGCGCGTCGGGCGCCCACGATTCGGGGCCGTGGCGGTACATTCTCTCACGGTCGCACGGCCGCCCCCTGCGACAGCAACCTCGGGCCATGCCGGCATGTCGCACGACCATTCGTCGCCACCATTCCGCGACCTGACCGGCCGGCTGCTCTTTCTCGGCACCGGCACGAGCGTGGGGGTGCCGATGGTGGGCTGCGGCTGCCCAACCTGCACGAGCGGCGATCCCCGGGACGCCCGCACCCGCACGAGCGCCGTGCTCGGCCTGCCGGGGGGCACGCTGCTCATCGACACGACCCCCGACCTCCGCAGCCAGCTCCTTCGGGAGCGGATCGGAATGGTCGACGCCGTCCTCTACACCCACGACCACGTCGATCACGTCTATGGCCTCGACGACGTGCGGCCCCTCTGCTTCCGCTCGGGCAAGGCGATCCCGGTCTATTGCGAGGAGCGGGTGGAGCGGCGGATCCGACGGGCGTTCGACTACGCATTCTCCGCGGCGCCGCCCCCCGGCGGGGGAGTGCCCAGGCTCACGTTCGAGCGGATCGACACGACGCCGTTCGACCTGCTCGGCGCCCGCGTCATCCCGCTGCGGCTCCTGCACGGCACCTTCGACGTGCTCGGGTTTCGGTTCGGCGACGTGGCCTACTGCACCGACACCAACGCGATTCCCGACGAGACCTGGCCGCTCCTCGCCGGCCTCGACACGCTCGTGCTCGATTGCCTCCGGCCCAGCCGCCATCCGACGCACTTTTCCATCGACGAGGCGCTGGCCGTGGTCGCCCGAGTCGCCCCCCGCCGCACGCTCTTCGTGCACATGTCGCACGACGTCCGCCACGCCGACCTCGCTGCCCGCCTGCCGCCGGGCGTCGAACTGGCGTATGACGGGCTCGAGATTCCGCTCGTGTGAACGCCGATCCCCCGGCTTGCGGTCGGGCTTGCGCCCGATATCCCCCTGCTCGCGCATGGGG
>CAZXIG010000079.1:0-9922 GCA_964640405.1 uncultured Candidatus Kuenenia sp. | reverse complement strand
TCCGATCATCCCCGGCCCCGTGGTTGAAGCACCCCGGATTATCCCCCGGCTTGCGGTCGGGCTTGCGCCCGATATCCCCCTGCTCGCGCATGGGGGCTTCCTTTTGTCTTTTCAATACAAGCCCCCATGCGCAAGCAGGGGGACCAATGCGGCGTCCACTCCGATCATCCCCGGCCCCGTGGTTGAAGCACCCCGGATTATCCCCCGGCTTGCGCCTGGGGGCTTGTATGGAGCTGTCGGGGTGCGAGCGCCGACGACGCTAATCGCCCGCGTGCGATGTCGCCGCGAGCTGCGCGAGCACGGCTGCCGCGCGGCCGGAGTCGATCGCGGCGGCGGCGAGCGCGGCGGCAGCCCGTGGGTCGCCCGCCTTGCCGGCCACCCAGAGCAGGGCCGCCGCGTTGAGCACGACCACGTCGCGGCGCGGACCCCGCTCGCCGGCCAGCACCGATCGAATGGCCGCCGCGCTCTCGGCCGGACCGCCCACTTCGAGCTCGGCCAGCCGCGCGGCGGGCTGGGTGGCGAGTCCGAAGTCTTCGGGCGTCCAGCGGGAGCGTGTCGTCGCGGTCGGCGAGACGTCGATCACGTCGGTGGTGCCGAAGAGGCTCACCTCGTCGAACGCGGGGCCGGACTCGGATCCGACGTGGCCCGAGACGATCACGGCCCGCGTGGCGCCGAGCACCCGTGCCGCCTCCGCCATCGGCTCCCGCGCGGCAGGACGTCCCACGCCGATCACCTGCACGGCGGCCCCGGCGGGATTGCAGAGCGGACCCACGAGGTTGAACACGGTGGGCCGGCCGAGCGACCGCCGCAGCGGCCCGACGCGGGCCATCGCAGGATGGTGGAGCGGCGCGAGGCAGAAGCAGAGGCCGATCTCCCGCAGGCAGCGGGCCTCGCGCTCGACCCCCGCGTCGATCTTCACGCCGAGCGACTCCAGCACGTCGGCTGAACCGGTCTTGCTCGAGACGGCACGGTTGCCGTGCTTGGCGACCGGCTGTCCGGCGGCGGCCACGACGAGCGCCGCCGCCGTCGAAATATTGAACGAGCCCGATCCGTCACCACCGGTGCCGCAGGTGTCGGCCACGAGACCGTCGGCGGCGACGGGCAGCATCTTCGCCCGCAGGGCCGCGGCCACGCCGGCGATCTCCGCCGCCGACTCGCCGACGTCGGCGAGCGCCACGAGCCACCTGCCGAACGCATCGAGGTCGATGGAGCCGCCGAGCACGCCGGCCACGAGTCGCTCGATATCTGCCTGCGGGCGGCGTCGTCCGGCACGCAGGTCGGCCGCCCAGGCGACGGGATCGATCATGGTGTCGGTTGGCGGAGTCGTCATCGGCTGGCCCTGGGTCGATCTGCCGGTGCCGGGGCCGACCGGTTTCGGATACGATTCCGCCGGCAGCCACGACGCTCGTGGGTGCAGCCTACCGTCGAATCACGTTCTCCGGGAGCGATCCTCGCAGTGCCCCCCGCCGCCCCGCCCCGCAAAGTGATCATCGACGTCGATCCCGGCATCGACGACGCCGTGGCCCTCGCCATGGCCCTCTTCGACCCACGGCTCGAGGTCGTGGCGGTGACCGCCGTCGGCGGCAACGTGGGGGCGGCCCAGGCCACGGCCAACCTGCAATCGCTCGTCGCCTACCTCGATCCGCCGCGGCTGCCCCGGCTCGGCTGTGCAGACGATGGCGCACCGCTGCCGGAGAAGCCCTACAGCATCCACGGGGCGGACGGGCTCGGCGGGATCGAACTGCCGCGGGTGCAGCTGCACGGCGGTCATTCGTCGGAGAAGGTGATCTGGGAGACGCTCCGGGCCCATCCACGGGAGATCACGATCGTCGCGCTCGGCCCGCTCACCAACATCTCCCGGGTGCTCAAGCGGGATCCCTCGATCGCGGAGCTGATCGGCGACCTCGTGATCTGCGGCGGCACCGTCCACGCGTCGGGCAACGCCACGCCCACCGCCGACTTCAATTTCTACTGCGATCCGCCCTCGGCGCGGCACGTGATCCGCGAGCCGCTCACGAAGACGCTCGTGCCGCTCGAGACCACGTCCCAGGTGCTGCTCGGTTTCGAGGTGCTCGACGAAGTGCCCGACGAGTTTTCGCGGGCCGGCAAGGTGCTTCGCGGCATGCTCGCCCACGCCCTGCGGGCCCAGCGGCAGATCCTCGGTCGCGAGGGCATCTGCCTCCACGACGTCGTGGCCCTCGTGGCGGCGACGAACCCGGAGCTCTTCGAGCGGACGACCGTCGCCGCCGACGTGGAGACCCAGGGGGAGCTCACCGCGGGCATGCTCGTGGTCGATCGGCGGCAGATCCGCCAGTGGCGGCCCAACGCCGACCTGCTCACGGGCTGCGACACCGCCGCCGTGCAGGATTGCATCCTGCGGTCGCTCCGCACCGCCGCCGACGCGACGTGATTCAGCCTACGGCTCGAACTCGTTGCGGCTCGCCACCGTGAGCCGCAGCGGCAGGCGGGCCCGATCGCGGAAGATCACGATCTCGATCTCGCTGTTGACGGGCGTCGTGCTCACGAGGCTCATGAGGTGGTCGTCGTCCTCCACGGCGCGGCCGTCGAATTCGAGCACCACGTCGTCGGGGCGGATGCCCGCCTGCTCGGCCGGGGCGCCGCGCGTCGCGGCCTCCACGCGAGCCCCCACCGGACGCACCATGCCGAGCCGGAACGCCTCGTCCTGCGTGAAGTCCTTGTCGAGCGCCACGCCGAGGTAGGCACGCGACACCGAGCCGTGCTCCACGAGCTGCCGGGCCACGAACGACACCATCGTGATCGGGATCGCGAAGCCCACCCCCTCGCTGCCGCCGGAGCTGCTGGCGATCGCCGTGTTGAGGCCGACCACCTCGCCCCGCAGGTTGACCAGCGGCCCGCCGCTGTTGCCGGGGTTGATGGCGGCGTCGGTCTGGATGAAGTCCTGAAACTTCACCGCGCCGTCGCCGAGCTCCAGGTCGCGGCGGCCCTTGGCCGACACGATGCCGAGCGTGAGGGAGTGGGAGAGGCCGAAGGGACTGCCGATCGCGATCACGGTGTCGCCGATGTCGATGTCGTCGGCCGTGGCGAGCCGCGCGGTCTCGAGATCGTCGGCCTCGAGCTCCATCACGGCCAGGTCGGTGCCGGCGTCCGACCAGACTCGCCGCGGACGGAGCTCCCGGCCGTCGGACAGCGTGATGGCGATGTCGTCGAGTTCCGAACGGACGACGACGTGGCGGTTGGTGAGCACCACGGTGCGGCCGGCGATCTCGCAGATCACGCCCGATCCCGTCTCGGCCTCGGTCGTCTTGCCGCTGCGGGGCCTGAGCAGCGGCTTGCGGGCGTCGATATGCACGACCGTCGGCTTCACGAGCTGGGCCAGACGCCGCAGCTGCCGTCCCTGCTGCTCGAGGTGTCCGGCATCGCGGGCCGCCTGCTCATAGAGACGTTCCCGCTCCGCGGCGGTCAGTCGCGCGGGCCGCATCGGGTCGATCCGCTCGTCTCGGCCGGCCGAGGCCTGGATCGGAGCGAGCCGCGGCTCGTCGGCGACGAGCGGAACTGCTGCAGCTGCCCAGAGACAGGCGGCGAGCCAGCGGACGGAGGGGCCGAACGGCCGAGGCGAGGCTGGCATGAAACCTCCTTCAGGAGGCGGGCGGCCCGAACGGGCTGCCCGCTCCCGAAGCATAGCACGCGCGGCCCCCTTGGAGCGCCGGAGACCCTGGCTCTGGCTACAGCTCCAATTCGCCGCCGACCGCCTCTTCGCTCCGCTCCTCCGCCTCGCGGCGGAAGCCACCGCCCGATCGCTCCGACTCCCGCTGGCAGTCGATGCACATCGTGGCGTAGGGCAGGGCGTTGAGCCGAACCATCGGGATCTTGCCGCCGCAGACCTCGCAAAGGCCGTACTTTCCGGCCTTCATGCGGTCGAGGGCGTTCTCGATGTGGGCGAGTTCCCGGCTCTCGACCTCCGCCAGCTGCGAGCTGATCTCGTCCTGGGCCGAATCGTAGGCGGCGTCGATCACGTCGCCGGGCGATTCGCTCCGGAGTTCCTTGAGCAGGGTCAAGTCGCCGGCCAGCGCGCTGCGCAGGGCATCGCGCCGCCGCACGAGGATCGCCCTTAGATTCAGGAGTGACTCTTTGCGTGCCATGGTTGCTACTCCCCTGGTGCGCTTTCCGGTCGATCCCCCGCCGCCCGGTGAAACAGGCCGGGCAAGGCTGGGTCGCTCCGAATCCTACGCAGGTCTGGGAAGGATGGTTCGCCCCAAATCTCTTTCGGCACCGGATGTGCAGGAAATGCACCGAAAACCGGCCGCGGCAGGCCACGGAAGCCGGGGGGACTATGCGGCCTCGTCGGCCAGCCGGAGGAGCTGGGACCAGACCGCGGCCACATGCCGCCGTTCGGTGAGGGCACCGCCCACGGCCAGCCGGAGGGCGAACCGACCCCGGATCGTGGCCTGGCTGAGAAACGCGTTGCCCCCGGCATTGAGGCGGTCGAGCAGGGTCCGCGAGGCGGCGTCGCCCGCCCGGAGGGCGAAGCAGACGAGGCTCAGGGCAGGGGGGGCCGCCAGCTCGAACCGCGGGTCGTCGGCCACCCAGGCAGCGAACTCGTGGGCCCAGGCAACGTGGTCGCGAATCCGTGAGCGGATCGACTCGGCGCCGATCATCCGCAGCACCATCCAGAGCTTCAGCGCCCGAAATCGCCGGCCGAGCGGCACCTGCCAGTCGCTGTAGTCGATCACGTCGCCGCGTTCGCTGGCCGCATTCCGGAGG
This sequence comes from uncultured Candidatus Kuenenia sp., assembly GCA_964640405.1. GTDB lineage: Bacteria > Planctomycetota > Planctomycetia > Pirellulales > UBA1268 > QWPN01. The sequence goes on along the minus strand of CAZXIG010000079.1, from coordinate 5,179 downwards.
TAGTCGGGCCGAATCGTGAGCGCGTCGAGAAGCGGCCGCCGGTCGGCCACCCACAGGGCGTGGCAATCGAAATTGACGAGCAGCCATTTGTGCGGATTGAAGCCCCAGCTGTCGGCGGCTGCGGCGCCGGCGACCAGCGGCGGCTGCAATTCAGGGCAGATCGCGGCGGCCCCGGCCCACGCGGCGTCGACGTGCAGCCAGGCACCATGCCGCGCGGCGACGGCCGCGATCTCCGACACCGGATCGATGCCCCCCGCGGCAGTCGTGCCCACCGTCGCGCAGATGAAGCAGGGGATGCGGCCCGCCGCGGCGTCGGCGGCGACCGCGGCGGCGAGAGCCGTCGGATTCATGCGGCCGAGTCCATCCGTCGGAATCCTTCGGGCCCACTCGCTACCGAGGCCCGCGATCCGCGCCGCCTTCTCGAAACTCGAGTGCGCATCGGCGCTGGCGTAGGCCACGAGTGGACGGTCGCCCTGCGACACGCCGTGGCGATTCGTGTGGCGGCGGGTCGCCCGCTCGCGGGCTGCCAGCAGCGCGCATAACAGACCGCTCGAGGCGGAGTCGTGGATCACGCCGCCGCCACTGCCGGCGCTCGCGAACCGCTCCGGCAGGCCGAGCAGTTCCCGCAGCCAGTCGAGCACGTGCGTTTCGAGCTCGGTGCAGGCCGGCGACGTGCTCCAGAGCATGCCCTGCACGCCGAGGCCCGCGGCCAGCAGTTCGCCGAGGATCGAGGGGCCGCTCGCGCTCGCCGGGAAGTAGGCGAAGAACGACGGGTGCTGCCAGTGGGTGAGCCCGGGCACGATCACGCGATCGAGATCGGCGAGCACCGCGTCGAGCGGCTCGGGCTGCTCGGGGGCGCGAGGGGGCAGGTGGGATCGCACCTCGCCGGGCCCGACCTGCGACTGCACGGGCCGCGATTCGAGCGTCGCCCAATAGTCGGCGATCCAGTCGATGACGGCTCGCGCCTCGTGGCGAAAGCGTTCGGGATCGAAGGCCCGGGGCAGCATGCGAGACATCCTACCGTGGCGCCTTCGACCTCATCGAGCGTGGGCTCGGGGCTGCCCGTGCCGTCTCGCCCGGACGTTCGCTCCGGGCATCCTGCCCTTCGCTCTCTCGATGCTGGCTGCGCTCTCGCCATCCTGGCTTCGCTTGCCAGCAACGCCGGCTCGACGGCACGGGCAGCCCCTCGCGGTCTTCAAGAGAGCCGCGACGTGCTGGCTGCATTCCGGGGCATGGCGTGACCGGGCCACTTGGCGCTCACTCGCCGTTGATGGTGAGCACGAGTCGGCGGGGGCCGCCGCAGTCGCGGTGCTCGCAGAGGTAGATGCCCTGCCAGGTGCCCAGGAGGAGCCGGCCGTCCTTGATGGGCACCGTCACGCTGCTGCCGATCATCGAGGCCTTCACGTGGGCCGGCATGTCGTCGGGGCCCTCCATCGTGTGCACGTACGGAAAGTCCTCGCGGGCGATCTCGTTGAACGCCATCTCCAGGTCCCGTGGCACGTCGGGGTCGGCGTTCTCGTTGATCGAGAGGCTCGCCGACGTGTGCTGGATGAACACGTGCAGCAGGCCGACGTGCAGCTGGGGCGCGTCGCGGAGTGCCGCCTCGATCTCGGCCGTGACCAGGTGGAAGCCGCGGCGGCGGGGGGCGAGCCGCAGCTCGCGCTGGAACCAGGCCATGTCAGCGATCCTCGCTCTCGAAACACCAGATCGTGCCGTCGTCGGATGCAATCACGACGCGACCGCCGGCGATCGCCGGTCCTGCCGTGAACCGGCCGCCGGCATCGAATTCCCAGACCTTCGTGCCGGTGGCGGCCTCGAGGGCGACGATCTTTCCGGCGGCGTCGGCCACGACCGCGACCTCGCGGGGCTCCGCTGCGGACGATTCATCCTCGCCCCCCGAGGCCATCGCGATCACCGGCGCCGCATCGACCCGGCCCCGCATCGGCGTTCGCCAGCCGCGGCTTCCGTCGGTGCGGTCGAAGGCCTCGACGGCCCGGCCGCGGGAGCCGACGATCGCGAGCCGGTCGGTGAGGGCCGCGCTCGAGCGGTACGACTGCCCCGGCACGGCCGACGGCATCCGCCAGGCCACCTCGTGCCTGACGACGTCGATGGCGAAGAACGAGCCTCCTTCGGTGCCGAAGAACACGCGATCGCCCGCGGCGGCCGGCGTGGTGCCGGTCGGGCCGTCGATCGTCACCGCCGCGGTCGCCTCGCCGGTGGCCACATCGATGACGTGGAGCTTGCCGTCGCAGCCGGCGATGAAGACCCGCGGGCCCGCGGGGGTCTCCGCGACCGTCGGTGCGCAGCGAATCTGATCGGCGATCGAGTGTTTCCAGGCGGGCTTGCCGTCCGCGAGCGAGAGGCAGGAGAGCGACGCATCCTGCGAGCCGACGAGCACCCGCGGTCCCGCAGGCGAGGCGACGATCGTAGGGCCCCCGGAGATCTCGCCGTCGGTCGCGTATTCCCAGGCCAGGCGGCCCGACTCGCGGTCGAACGCCCGCACGACGCCGGCATCGTCGCCGACGACGACGAGCGGCAGCGCCGGATCGAGCGAGATGGCGGCCGCCGACGGAAACCCCGCCTCCTCGGCCTTGAACGACCACCGCGTGGCTCCCGTGTCGAACGCCAACGCATGAAACGTGCCGTCGAGGTCACCGACGTAGATCGTGGTGCCGGCGATCACCGGCGTGGCCCCGAAGGCCGTCTTCTCGAAGTCGCGGTGCCAGGCCTCGACGAGCGGGAGCCTGAGCGTCGCGGCGGAGCGTCCCGTGCCGGCCAGGCAGCCCCGCACGAGCGGCCAGGCATCGGCCGGCGCGGCGGGCAATTCCGCGCGAGCAAACGTGGAGCCGCAGGCAAGGCAGGCGGTCATGACGACGCGAAAAAGGTGCCTGCCCCCTTTTGGATTCATCGGGCGGCCTCGTAGTGCTGGGCGAGGTCGGCGGCGGTGACGGCACGGGGATTGAAGCCCGCGGTCCATTGCGTTGCGGCCGAAGCCGCGAGGGGGACGGCATCGACGTCGCCGCAGCCGCAGGCCGTGAGCGTTGTCTGCAGTCGTGACGACTGCAGCAGGCCGGCCAGCCACTCGGCCAGCCGGTCACCCGCCTCTGCGGCAGTGGCCTCGATGCCGAGGTCGGCTAGCAGTTCCGCATAACCCGCGCCGCATGCGGCGCCATTGAATCGCACGACGTGCGGCAGCATCACGCCCACGGCCTGGCCGTGGACGATTCCGTGGGCGGCCGTGAGCGGGTTGGCCAACGCGTGGGCCGCTCCGAGCATCGCATTCTCGATCGCCAGGCCGGCGAGGGCCGCGCCGAACTGCACGTCGGCGCGGGCCGCGATGGTGCCGCCGTCGGCGAACACGCCCGGCAGGCTGCCGGCGAGCAGCCGCCAGGCCTCCCGCGAAAACACGCGCGACGCCGGCGCGGCCGCCCGGCTCACGTGGCTCTCAACCGCATGCGAGACCGCGTCGATCCCGGTGAGGGCGACAAGCGAAAGCGGCTGCGTGAGCGTGAGGTTCACGTCGAGGATGGCCACGCGGAACGCGGCCCGCGGATCGCCGCAGGCCATTTTGAGGCCCGTCTCGTCGTCGGTGATCAGGGCGAACGACTGCGTCTCGCTGCCGGTGCCGGCCGTGGTGGGCACTGCGATCGACGGCAGCATCGGCCCCGTCGCCGTGCCGCGGCCCTTGTAGTCCTGCATCCGGCCGCCGCACGACACGAGGAAGTTGATCCCCTTGGCGCAGTCCATCGAGCTGCCACCGCCGAGCCCCACGAGCAGATCGGGCCGAAATTCGCGGGCGAACGCGGCGCCGGCCTCGACCTCGCGGGACGAGGGGTTCTCGGTGAAGCCTGAGAACGTGGCCGTGGCGAGCCCCGCATCCTCGAGCGACCGGATGCCGGCCGCGGTGTGGCCCGCTGCGACGATCCCCGGATCGCTCACGACGAGCACCCGTGAGGCCCCGAGTTCACGGGCCAGTTCGCCGAGACGGCCGACACTCCCAGGCCCGACCACCAGCCGTGTCGCCGCCCGAAGCTCGAAATAACGAACGGCTCCTTCCTCAGAGCATTGTGTCAATCGCATCACGAAACGCTCCAGATGCTGAGGAGACGGTCGGGGCAACCGGAGGAGGAGCGCAGGGATATCCGTAGCTGTGTGCGTGCCATCGGGTACCAGGGTGGCGGGAGGAATCCCGAAGCGACGACGGAGGTTGTCCCGCCGGCGACCAATGCGGAGTGCCTCACGTTCTCGCGGCCGCACCGACCGCCGCCGCCACCTGCAACGCCCGCGACCGATACAAAAAGTCGATGATGTTGCCCTCGTGCGGCTGGAGCCAGTCGAGCTTCGTGGTCGGAATCGGACCCAGGTTGAGCCGGTCGATGTGCGTGCAGTCGACGAGCCGTCGCTGGAAAGCTTCGTCGTCGGTGATGGCGGAGCAGACGAGCGTGGGGCCGATCTGCTCGAGCATCTTGTCCTGCGGGCACTCGACCACGCTCACGAACGGAAACATGTACTCCGCCTTCGCGATCTCGGGCTCCGGGCTCGTGCAGTGCACGACCGTGGGCCGCAGCCAGCCACACCGCTCCCCTTCGACGAAGCGGTCGCCGTAGGAGGCGGTCGCGTGGGTGACGCCGGGGGCCTTAAGGCCGCCTTCGATCTGCCCCCAGATCGCCTTGGCGGCGCCGGGGATCGTGAACGCGGCGAGCTTGGCGTCGGGATCGTCCGGCGGCTTCACCTCGATGGGCCCCAGCCGCGCGGCCATCGCCTCCGCGATCGCCTTCGTGTGGCGGCTGGCGTAGATCGCCGACGCATTGATGCAGCCGCGGCCGCTGTTGATGGCCACGCTCTCGCAGAGCACGTCGAGGTGCCGCTCCCAGTCGTCCACACAATCGTCACCGAGGATGATCTTGGAGAAGCCGGGGCCATGCACCTGCACGCCCGGGTTGCCGCGATACTGCTCGACCGTCTTCGCGCTGCCGAAGATCATGCTGCGGCGGCAGCCGGCGAGGATCCCGGCCCCCACGTCGGTCGCCCCCGGATAGAGGCCGATCGCCTCAGCCGGAATGCCCGCCTCCACCATGGCGGCCGCCATCCGGTAGGGCGTCCATGGCTCCTGGCTACCCGGCTTCATCACGAGCCCGACACCGAGCGCGATCACCGGCAGCCAGAGCGTATGCACGCC
>CAZXIG010000078.1:4949-12028 GCA_964640405.1 uncultured Candidatus Kuenenia sp. | reverse complement strand
TACCCGGGCTGAGGGTCGGTCGGTCGCACGTTAAACCATGTGTTTGCAATGATGAGGGCGCTATACGGGACAGTTCCTGGCCTTGTCGATGAGCTTCTTGGATAACCCGCTGTCCACGGTGCAAATTGCGGATCGAGCGGTTCGCCCGTGACGGACCATGTGGAAAAGCCATCCTGAGTCACGTTATTCGTGCCGAGCCAGGCAGTCCGACCTTGAGTCACAAGGAATGCCGTGGAACTATCGAACACGCTTCCCGTTACATCCCGGTAAGCGTTGATCGTCGCAAGGTGCCCGCCGCGGTTCACCGCATCCTCGGCAGCGTCATACCAGCTCCCATTGAACGACACATACTCGAACACATAGTTGGGTCGGTAGCCATTTGCTATCAGCAGGGGATCATTGAGCATGAAATGGAAGCTGGGGTCCAACACCGCGATACCCGGCCGCGTGTTGACGACCCGCCCGTTCGCGAGTGAAGTCGTATCGGGCAGGAACCCGAGCGGGGCGAGCACGAGGTTCGAGTCAACGTCGCTGCCGACCTCGGTATCGACGCTCGTGCCCCAGGCTGGCGTCGCGTTGAGTCCCCCGACGAAGCCGTCGGTGAGCGTGTAGGTGCGGCGGCCGTCGCCCACGTACGAGACGGCGAACCGCTCGACGCTCTTGTCGAGGTCGTCATAGCCGGTGTAGCGGGATTTGTCCTGGGTGTAGAGGGCGTCGCCAGTGTCGATGAACGTGCCCACCTTTTCCTGGAACGTGGTCGGCTCACCCTGCGTCACCGTGCGGAGCAGGTCGAGCTCGGCATCGATCGGCAGGCGGATGTATTTGCCTTCGAGGCCCGGCAGGGCGATCTGCACGATGTGCTTCGCGGCCGTGCTCCAGTAGGGCGTCCAGGGCACGATCGACGAGGAGCCGTTCTGCGTGCGGTGCTCCTGGGCGTTCGTGAAGCTGAAGTCGTAGAGCCGCTTGTATCCCAGAACGGCGAGCACCCGGTCCTGCTGGGCGTCGGTGAGTTCGCTGAAGGTGGCGGTCGCCGCCGGGGCGTCGCCCGCCCAGTCGATCACTGGCGCCGCCGGGTTCTGCCGCTGGGCCTCGACGTTGGCGTAGTCGAGCCCCTGGATGAAGTACTCCCGCTTCTTCGTGCCGTTGTAATAGCCGTCCTGCTTGAGCGCGACGTCCATCGTGGTGAAGGTGGTGCCCGTCCGCACGAGTTCCACGCCGGTCTGCACCTCCGCCTTCGTGTCCACCCAGGTCACGACGGGCGTGTACACGATCCCACCGGCCACCTGCCGGTAGCCCACCACCACGTCGATCGTCTGCGGCCGGTAGGTGAGCGTCGGTGTCTGCACCGACCGGCTGCCCGACGGCGCCTCGGGGTCGGCCTGCAGCTCCACGTCCACGCCCGCGGCGAGCTTCAGCCCGCTGGCCGCACTCAGCTTGCCCGCCCCCTGCACACGGACCAAGCCACCAATCAGGTCGGCCGACAGAATCGTGCCCGTCAACCGGGCGTCGCTCCAGTCGGCTCCCACGCCGGCATTCAGGTGCAGGTCTCCCTTCGACGTCATCCCGCCCGTGACGACGATCGACTCGACGGCATTCACGAGCACCCGCGGCGAGCCGGTGCCGTTGTCGTTGTCCACGAAGCCGTCCACCCGGATGTTCTGGCCGAAGAGCTGGATCGAGCCGGACGACAGCATCTGGCCGCCGGCCGCGACGAGCAGGTTGCCGGTGGCACGGGCGTCGATCAGGCCGCCGGTCCGCGAGACGCGGACGGAGCCGCCGCTCAAGACGTTGATCTGAGGGGCCCCGATCCGCACGAGGTTCTGCGCGAAGACGTCGCCCTTGAGGTCGAAGGGCTCCGGGGTCGTGATCGTGACGGAGCCGGTGTCGATGACGGTCGCATCGCCCTCGACCCGCGGCTGTCCGACGCTTCCCTCGATGAGCAACCGCTTCGTGCCGCTCACGCTGATGCTGCCGCCGTCGCCGGTGTTCAGCACGCCGGTGCTCGTCAGGTAGACGCTGAGCCCCGAGTCATCGGCGCCGGCGGTCACCGTCAGCGTGTCGTCGGCCTGCACGAGGCCATCGATCTTCAAAAGTTTTCCGGCAGTGAGCGTGACGTCGGCGCCGTCGTCCACGGCGGTCACGAGGCCATTCAGGTGCAGGTCGAGGTTGGTGGTGATCGAGATCGAGCTGGCCGCGGTCGCCGTGAATGCGCCGCCGCCGGTGGCGTCGGTCTGAATGAGGCCGAGCGAGTTGGCGACGACGAAGCCGACCGGTGCCGTCCCGCCGCTGACGCGGATGTCGAGCGCGCCCGTGGCCTGGAGCGTGCCCCCCACGTCGCCGAGTTTGCCGGCCGCGTCGTAGCCCTGGCCGCCGAGCGAAAGCATCTCCTTGACGTTCAGCGAGACGTTCGCCCCCGTGCCGGCCCAGACGACGGCGCCGTCTTGCAGGTCCAGGCCGCCGCGGATGCCGCCCACGACGTCGAGGTAGTCGGTGTCGATGCGGATGCTCGAGCCGGCGGCCGTCGAGAGCACCTGGCCGCCCGACCGCAGCGTGACCTGCGGCGAGACGATCTCGAGCCGGCCGCCCGAGGCGATCACGCCCGCCTGCTCGGTCATCGTGCCGGAGACCAGCTCCGCCGCACCCACGGTGAGGGCCGGCGTCTCGATCGACAGCAGGTGGTTGCCGCTCACCCGCAGGCCCCCGGTCACGGTCAGGGCCGCCGGGCTCTTCACGAGCATCGAGCCCTTCACGTCGACGTCGCCCGAGAGCGTGAGGAGCGTGCCGGGAGTGAAGGTGACGTCGTAGCTGCCGTCGGCCGCCGTCGAGCCGGCGGTGCGGATGACGCCCGCGACGTCGATCACGTCGGCCTTCACGGAGAGCGTCGAGCCGCTTTCCAGCCGGCCGGCGTTCTTGACCACCGTGACGGAGCCGCTCGTGGATTCGACGCCTGTCGTCGACGCCACGGTCGCGTCGCCGTAGGGCATGTCCGCCGGGTCGTTCGTGCCGCGGGCGGCATGGCTGCCGACCGTGCCGTCGATCGAGATGTCGTTCCGCGCGAGGAGGGTCACCAGGGCATTGGCGGCCGTCGTCGCCACGGTGGCGGTGTTGCGAATGAAGAGATCGGTCTGTCCGGGAGCGGCGTCGGTGCCGGCCTTCAGCAAGACGCCGTTGCCGGCGAGCACGGTGCCGCCGAGGTCGAGCACGCCCGCGGCCGTGAGCACGACCGTGTCGGCCGCCTTCAGGCTGCCCTTCACGGTGAGGGCGTGGTCGGAGGTGATCGTCACGTCGCTGCCGGCGCCGCCGGCGGTCAGGCTGCCGAGCACGATGCCGGACGAGCCGGCGTCGAACGTGATCGAGCCGTTGAGCGTCTCGAGCAGGCTCGTTTCGGTGAGTTCGACCGACGACCCTTCCGTCTTGTCGCCGGTCGTCGGGCTCAAGCCGTTGAGCAGGATGTCGCGGTAGCCCTGGATGCGGCCCCCCATCTTCAGCCGGCCGCCCGACGTCGAGGCGATGCTGATGGTCGAACCGACTCCGGGCGACTGGAGGTTGTAGGTGGAGAGGTCGAGCGGACTGAAGAACGTGATCGCCTGCGGGCCCGTGACGCTCACCGACCCGTTGGCACTCCGCGTCCGCAAGAGGCCCGTGCCCGCCACGACCACGCTCTGCCCCGAGGTCGAGTCGTTTCCATCGATCAGATCGGTGCCACCGACCACCGTGATGCTCTTGCTGGCGGCCACCTCGCGGCTGATGCGGACCTGGTGGGCCGCCTGGATCGAGAGCGCTGCCGTGCCGTCGAAGAGCGAGACGACACCATCCACGATCTCGCCACCGGCGGCGATCCTGCCGCGGATCTCGGCATCCTGGTCGCTCGTGATCGTGATCGAGCTGTCGGCATCGTGGGTGGAGAGTTCGCTATTGGGATGGACCTGCACGCCGTTGCCGCTCGAGTGCGAGCCGCCGTCGATCGTGATGCTGCGGCCGGCGCGGATCGAGCCGCCGGTCGTGATCGGGGCGCCGTCGATGTTCACCGTGTTGCCGCCGATGTAGGCCCGGCCCGCCGCCGCGACGACCACGTCGGAAGGCAGGTGGCCGGCCCAGTCGTAGGTGCGGCTGCCGGCCGACTCCACGATCGTCGCCCCGGAGACGATCGCCCCCATCATCTCGAGGTCGCCCGCGGCGTCGATCCTGACGAGGCCGGTCGCGGCCGAATCGCTCGACAGGCCGGCGGCGTTGATGCCGCTGGCTGGCGACAGCAGCACGCTCACGCCGTTGTCGTCAGCGCCGGGCGTGCCGCCGGTGACGGTCACGGACCGCGAGGCCTGCAGGGCCGAGTCGAGCATCACCTGCTCGCCGGCCCGCACCGTGATCGTGGCGTCGCCGCCGTTTGCCCAGGTGATCCCGGTCGGCCCGACCACGCCGCCGGCGATGACGGCGCCATAGATATCGACATCCTTCGAGCCGCGAATGGCGATCGTGCTGCCGGCGGCCGCCGTCTGGATCGCCGACGCCTTGTAGATGGTGACGCTGCTGCCAGTCGCGTCGGCGCCGCCAAGGTCGGTGCCGTCGAGCTTCACGCCGCCGTAGAGGCTGACGTCGCCGCTGGCGATCTTCGTGAAGCCTTCGAAGAAGACCGATTTGTCGGATTGGACCACGAGGTTCGAGCGGTTGCCGCGGAGGTCGATGTTGCCGCGGACGATGACGTCGTCGGCTGCGGCGAGCACGAGGTCGGTCGCGTCGCCGAAGGTCAGAAGCGTGCCCGTGACGAGGATGGCGTAGCCGGTGCGGTCGTGAAGCGGATGCTCGGCCGGCACGAGCGCCTTGAAGAGGTCGCCGTGGTCGCCGACCGGTTCGCCGGCGGCGATCGTGATGCCGCCGCTCGCCGCGACGGAGCCGGGGAGATAGACCTCGCTCGGCGACTCGATCACCACGTTCGACCCGGCGCCGGTGACGCTCGCCACCGGAGAACCGCTCGACGAATCGAACGCCACGCCCGCGAGGATGGCCGTGCCGGGGGCCATCGACACGCCGGCGTCGGCCTGGATCTTGACGAGCGCGTCGGCGCCCGGCGCGGAGACGACGCCCCCCTCGGCGAGCGTGAAGCTGCCGCCGGCCTCGAGCTGCGGCTTACCGCCGCGGCCCTTCGCCTCGATCTTTCCGGCGATGTTCATGGCGCCGTCGGCGGCGACCTTGAAGGTGTTGTCGTCGCCGGTCGTCTCGACGCGGGCGCCCACGTCCAACTTAAAATCGCCGCCGACCACGGCGTCGAGGACGGCCGCCGCGATCAGCCAGCCGCTGACCTGCAGGACTTCGCCAACTTTCAGGATCAGCTCCACGGCCGAGAGGCCGCTGTCGATCGGCCCGGTGGGGACGTGGATGTTCTGCCCCTGCACGAAGGCGGTGCCGGCCGCCTCGATCTCGAGCTTCCCGGTCGCCACTACGTCGCCGGCCACGGTGAGCGAGTCGGTGAGGAGGAGCGTGGGGTCGCGGAACCGGGCGTCGCGGTCGCGGGGCTGGCCGGTGAACTTGATGACGTCGAGGTCGGCGGCGTCGCCGATGATCATCGTGTTGCCCGCGTCCGTGCGGCCGATGACGATCCGGGAGAAGCCGTCGGCCAGGGCGGCGAGATCGCCGCTCGTGAGCTCCATGTCGTCGGCGAAGAAGTCGCGGGCGAGGTCGGAGCCGGCGGCATTCTCGCCCGCCGTGCCGAGGCGGTAGTTCCAGACGGCCTGGTTGGCCTCGATGTCGAGCACGCCGGTGCCGATGACCTGCGACGGGCCCGAGCGGAAGCTGACGTCGTCGGCGCGGATCGTCAGATCCTTGCCGGGGGCCTGGAGGACGATCTGACCGGACTGCAGATACAGAAGCGAATCGCGGCCCAGAAGGCGGATCGTGAGCGAGCCGTCGGGCACGACGACTGCATACGGGCTCTTTCCGCCGGTCACCTGATCGAGCCAGCCCTGCGGCGCGGTCGTCATCCAGCCGATGTCGGCGAAGGTGCCGTCGCCGAACGCGAGGCCTGGGGCGAATGGAGTGTCGTAGTTGTCGACGTTCGTGAGGATGAGGTCGTCCTGTTCGACGATCGAGACGTCGCCGGGCGTGCCGTGCGGGCCGTAGGCGAACGTGAGCGTCGCGATCCGGGTTTCGAGCGGACCGGCCGGCGCGTTCTTGGCCTTGTAGATCAGGTGGCTGGCAGGCGCGGTGAAGGCCAGGGCATTCGTGCCGGTGATCGAGCCATCCGGGGCGACGAGCCGGATCCAGCCGGCGCCCAGGCCATCGGTGGTGCTGCCCGTCGAGACGGTGAGCGGGCGGTCGAGGACGATGTCGGATGTGTCACCGAAGACGCGGAGATCGATGAAGCCGTCGTGCGTGGCGTTGACGGCGTGATCGACGTGGATCGTGTCGCGGGTCTCCAGGACGAGGTGCCCGGCGGCGAGGTCGGTGTCGAGGTCCACGCTTGGGGCCACGACCCGCAGGCCCACGCTGCCGAGATCGACGCTGCCCGAGCCGCCGGCCAGCTTCAGGGCCCGCGTGGGGCTCGACAGGGTGAGGCGGTCGATGCCGGCGCCGAGCCCCAGTTGCAGGCTCTCGGTCGCGAACGCGCCCGACGTGAGCGTGACGACCGACGGCAGGCCGCCCGCAATAAACACCTCGTCGCGGCCGCCGGCCGAGTCGCTGAGTTCGAAGTCGGCGACGTCGGTGCCGGCGAGCCGGAGGAGGTCGTCGCCGGAGCCGAGCCGGACCGTGGCCGCGGAGAGGCCGGTGGCGGCCTTGTCGCGGACCGACTCGAAGGAGAGCGCGAAGGAGTAGGAGTTGGCGGTGACCGCCGTGACCACAAACTCGCCGGTGTAGGCCCCGGCGTCGTCGCTCTCGAGGAGCACCCGGTCGCCGACGTCCACGCCGTGGCCGGGATCGTAGACGATCGCGGTGTTCGCGCCGTCGTGGAGCACCGTCACCTGCCGCTGCCGGTTCGTGCCGGAGGAATCCTGCCACGTGGCCTTGGCGGCCGCGCCCTTGCCCTGGAGCTGGCTGGCCGCGAGATCGATCGCCCAGGTGTCGGCGGTGACCGCGGCGACCCGCCA
>CAZXIG010000078.1:0-4849 GCA_964640405.1 uncultured Candidatus Kuenenia sp. | reverse complement strand
TCGAGGATCGCAACGCCGCCGACATCGACGACCTCGTCGTTGCCGTCACCCTCGTCGAAGATGAACGTGTCGTCGCCGGTGCCGCCGAAGAGCACGTCGTCGCCCCGGCCTCCCACGATCACGGCTGGCCCGCTGCCCCGGTGGATGATCCGGTCGCGGCCGCCGCCGCCGCTGAAGAAGACCGGCACCGGCAGGTCGGCGGAGGTCTCGAGGTAGTCGAGCCCGGTGTCGCCGTCAGCCACGATGGAGGTCACGCCCCGGTAGGTCCGCTTCACCCCGTTGCCGGAGACGCGAACGATGTGGCCTCCTTCCTTGTCATCGACGCCGACGTATTCCACGGCGAAGTGCTCGTTGACGACCCCCTCGTCGTATCCGCGGAACCGTGCTCGCGTCCCCACGTTGAGGTGAAGGGCTCCGCCGCGGAACGCCTGGCCGTAGGCGTCGTCGGCGTTGCCCGCCACGTAGATCGGCGGGTTGGCTTTGATCGTGCCGATGTTGAATGTGGTGCCGACGTCGATCGAAAACAGGAAGAAGTCGAGCGTCGCGCGCGGCGAGACGGAGAGCAGGCCCGTGGAGCTCGAGTAGTTGATGCCGACGCCCGCGCTGATGCCGTAGCCGAAGATGTCGAAGCTGCCGTTCATCCCGCCGGAGACGGTGAGGACGGTGTTGCCGTCGCCGAACGGCTCCTTGCCGTTGCTGTCGAGGAGCGCGATGCGGACGTTGCCGCCGGCCCGCACGCCCAGATAGCCCGGCACGCCGAAGCTGAAGCCGCCGGCGAGGGCCAGCTGGAACTCGCCCTCGCTGCTGAAGAAGCCGCTGGCGGAGAGGCTGGCGAAGCCGAAGAAGCTCGTGCGCATGCTGACGTCCATGCGGAAGACGCCGTACTTGTATTCGATGAGGCCGCTGCCATCGAGCTCGAGGGCGCTGAGCAGGTTGAGCTTGCCGTCGAAGCTGACGAGGAAGCTGCTGCGGGCCAGGCCGAGGTCGTAGGCGTCGCGGCCGCTGCCGCCGCGGGAGTTGACCTGGAGCACGAAGGTGGCGTTGAGCTCGAACACGCCGGGGAACTCGACGGGCGACCGTGCCGTGGCGACCAGGTTGCAGACGAAGCCGGCGTTGGCCCCCTTGACGATGTTGGCGTTGCCGTTGACGTAAAGGAAGCTCGCGCCGAAGGCGTCGAACTTGGCATCGACGCTGACGGCGATGACGTCGGGCTTGTTCTCGAGCTTGAACTCACCCTCCAGCTTGAACGAGCCGGCGAGCTCGAGGTAGCCCGCGACGTGGATCGCGAAGGCGCCGGGCAGCACCATGACGGTCTCCCGCTCGTCGGTGACCCGCTTGTTGGCGAAGTCGAACTTGTAGCGGCTGATCTGGGCCGGCTCGTCCTGCGTGTTGAACTCGAGCTGGGCCGCGCCGAAGACAGACACCGGGCCGGCGGCGAGGCTGCCGCCGATCTGCAGGCCGCCGTAGGCGCCGGAGGCGTCGACCTGGAAGGTGCCGCTGACCGACGCGCCTCCGAGTGGGTCGAGCGCGATGCTGCCGTTGACCGTCACGAACATCTCGGGCGTGGCGTTGATCTCGAAGTAGAGGTCGCCGTGCACGCGGAAGGCCTCGGCGATCATCAGGTTGCCTTCGGCCATGACCACGAAATACGGGCCGGCCGCGGCCGGGGTGCCGTCGTCCACGGGCCGCGGCGGCGGGGCGGCGGTGACCACGTAGGCCTTCGAGGCGGAGCCGGTGAAGGTGCCGCCGCCCGACTCCTCCTCGGGGTCGGCGATGTCGACCAGCCGCGCCTTGAAGTCGTCGGTCAGGTATTCGAGGAAGCGGTCGAGCACCTTCACCTGCACGTCCTCGCCGGTGGTGTTGAACACCACCCGCGCGTAGGCGTCAAGCTGGAAGTAGTCCTTGATCGCGGGGATGTCGCCGATGGCGACGTCCACCTCCAGGTCGCCGGCGATGCCGCCATCGGTGATGGCGAACACGCCGAGGCCGCTGATGTCGAGCAGGCGGATGTCGGGCGGGCCGACCTCGACGTCGCCCTTGGCAAACATCTGCAGCCCGTCTTCGTTGATCGCCAGCGACGCCACGCCGCTGATGCGGAAGAGCTCGGGCCCGCCGAGGGGATCCGAGCCGCCGAACCGGGGCTCGTGGAAGATGAACTTGCCGGCCGCCGCCACGAGGAACGATTGCCCCGGGAGCTTGTAGGTCTGCGTGAGTGCGGTGCCCCCCTCGCCGAAGCCCGCGAGGGTGAGCGACTCCACCTGCTCGATGTCGGTGGTGTTGAACTGCAGGCTCGCGAAGCCCCGGTAGTCGATGCCCACGGTCTGCAGGAAGTCGAGCTTCGCCTGCAGCTCCATCACGCCCCAGACGCCGAACCCGGTCTCCGCGCCGGCCTCGATGACCACGCGGCCCGCGGCCGCGCCCACCGGCCCGACCTGGAACACCGAGATGCCACCGGAGGCGTCGAACGTGGTGCGGGCGCCGTTGATGCTTCCCCCGGGGCCGGTCAGCAGTTCGGCGCCGAGCCGCACGTAGCCCTTCATCGTCATCAGGGGCTCGTCGATGAACTTCTGGATCACGTCGAGCCCGGTGTTCACCGTGCCGATGATCTCGGTCAGCGTCGCGAGCGCCGCGTCCTCGTCGTCGCCGAGGATCTCCTTCATGACCGGCTCGACCAGTTTGAGCAGGCTCTTCAGGTGCTCGGGATTGGACAGGTCGCCGTAGAGCCCCGCCTTGAAGCCGGTGCGGTAGATGAGCGTGCCCTCGGCCGTGATCTGGAAGGCCGGGGCGTCGGAGACGACGATGAACTGCTGCTCGCGTTCGACGTTGACGGTGCCCGCGACGTCGGCGAAGGAGCCATCAAGGAACACCACCCGGACGAGGCCGGGCTCGAACGAGCCGGAGAAGTAGTAGCGGAAGCTGCCGTCGGCCTGCTTGAGGGGGTTGCCGTTGATGCCCACGCCGAGCGGCTCGACCCACTCCTTGCCGGTCGAATCCTTGACCAGGAACTTGAACTCCTGGCCCGCGTCCTTGATCGTGGCCTCGTCGAGGCCCTTGCCGGTGGCGTCGCCGAAGTTGATGTCGATGAAACCGTCGCCGTTGAAGTTCGAGCGGTTGACCCGCTGCTGGTCGCGGGGGCTGGCCAGATCGGCCGCCGGGACGGCCAGCACGAACGACTGGGCTGAGGCGATGTTCCCGAATCCGAGGCTGTCGGCGGCGGTCTCGGCCAGCCAGTTCACGCCCACCTCGCCCACGCCGAAGCTGCCGGTGAAGGCATAGCGATAGACGCCGTCGCCGACCGCGACAGGCACGCCCGAGACCGTCACGCCGGCGGCCGCCGCGCCCGTCAGTTCGAACTCCGCCGCGTTGTCGGTGATGCTCGATTCGTCCACCGTCGCGCCGTCGGTCGGCGTGAAGCGGACGTCGAGATAGCCGCGGCCGTTGAGCTGCGTGAGGCCGGCGATCGCGAACGGCGCCGGATCGACGAGCACCGCCTGCACGCCCTTGATCACGAAGGTCTCGGTCTTCGCCGCCGAGGCGATGCCGCTCAAGTCTTGGAAGGCAGCGTCGATGAAGTCGACGCGGACCTCGCCGGACTGCGTGAAGCTGCCGCTGATGGCGTAGCGGTAGACGTTGGCCTCGCCCGGCACCGGCACGGCGACGCCGCTGACGGTCACGCCGGCGGCCGCACCCGACAGCGTGAACTCCGGCGCCTCGTCGGTGAGGCTCGACGCGTCGATGGCGGTGGCGCCCGACGGCGTGACGTAGACCTCGAGGTAGCCCAGGCGGTTGAGTTCGGCGCGGGTGAGCGCCGTGCCCGAGGCGGGGTTCCGGAGCGTGATCTCCGGGCCGGTGACCGTGAAGGAGGCGAGCGTGTCGACGCTCTGGTTGCCGCCGGTGTCGGCGAAGCCGCCGGCCGGGAGCGTCACGGTGACCGGGCCGATCCCAAAGGTGCCGGTGAAGGGATACCAGTAGAGCCGGTCGTCGCTGGGGTCGCGGACGGGCTGGCCGAGCACCACGCCCGCCGCCGCCGCGCCGGAGAGCACGAGCTCGGCCGCGGCGTCGGTGATGCTCGCAGGGGCAAGGGCCGTGCCCGGCGTCGGCAGGAACCGCACCGGCAGCCGGCCCGAGCGGTTGATGGCGTCGCGATCGACCCGGGCGCCGTCGGCCGGCCCGGCCAGGATGGCCCGCGGCACGACCACCTCGAAATCGAGTTCCTGCTCCGGGTTGAGTCCGCCGCTGGAGTCGGTGAAGGTGCCGTCGAGGACGCGGACCTTGTAGGTGCCGGGCACGATGGTCAGGTTCACCGGCAGCGTGTAGCGGTAGACACCCTCGGCCGCCCCTTCGGGACGGATCGCGGCCCCGTCGATCGGCACGACCGTGCCGTCGGGCAAGACGAGCTGGATCTCCCCATCGGCGTCGGTGATCGAGGCCCCGTCGAGCACGGGGGCGGCCTCCGACTCTTCCGCGTCGGCCGACTTCGGCGTCGGCGAGAGCCTGATGTCGAGGAAGCCGTTCTGCCGGAGCTTGGCCAGCGGGATCGAGCCGTTTTCCAAAGGGTTGAACAGCGTCGCGAGCGGCGTGGTCGCCGTCGGCTGCGAGGTGAAGAAATCGACCGGCTTACCGTCGGGCCCGAGGTATTTGAACTCGACGTAGCCCTGCATCTCGAGCGACGTGGGGACAGGAATCGAGAACGGCCCGACCGGGATGGCGGGAACGATCGGATGGACGCCGGCGGGGATGTCCTGGGCCATCATGATGAACTTGGCCCGGCCCTGCTCGAGCTCGGTGAGGTTCGCGAACATGCGGACCGGGCACCGCTGCAGCCCGCCGAACAGGATCAGGTCGCCGG
>CAZXIG010000077.1:6149-12101 GCA_964640405.1 uncultured Candidatus Kuenenia sp. | reverse complement strand
TCGAGCCGGCCGTTCGCCACCGACATCGCGATCTTCGAAGGTCGCTTCGACGACACGCCGGCCCACGAGCAGGCAATCGGCTCCCCAAGCACCCCGCGGAAGCGAGGTGCAGAGGCCCCGTGGCCGCCGGAGGTGACCACGGCGGCGTTCGCATCGCCGGCCGACGGCTCGGAACAGAAGACGCTCCTGTATCTGCCGCCCGGGGATGAGTCCGTGCCCTTGCTCGTCGCCTTTCACACCTGGTCGGGCAACTACCTGCAGAACGAGGCGCCGTATGCCGAGTGGTGCATCGCCCGCGGCTGGGCGTTCGTGCACCCCGATCTTCGCGGTCCCGGCGACCGGCCCGAGGCGGCGGGTTCGGATCTGGCGTTCGCGGACCTCCGCGCCGTGCTGGAACTCGCGCAGTCGCGGCGGCGGATTGATCCCAAACGGATCTATGCCGTGGGAGTGTCGGGAGGCGGCATGATGGCGCTGCTTGCCGCCGCGCGGATGGCCGACGTGTGGGCCGCCGCATCGGCCTGGGTGCCCGTCACCGACCTGGCTGCGTGGCATGCCGACTCGCTTGCGCGAAAAAACAAGTATGCCGCCATGATCGAGCGGGTCTGCGGCGGCCCACCGGGGGCGGCAGCCGCCGTGGATGCGGCCTACACCGCCCGGTCGGTCGTTGCCCGCCTCGAAACCGCGCGCCTCCCCTTCCCGATCGACATCAACACCGGCATCCACGACGGCCACACCGGGAGCGTGCCGGTGAGCCATGCGATCCGGGCCTTCAATGTCGTGGCCGCGGCGGCCGACCGCATCCCCGCCGCCATGACCGACGCGCTCGTGAAAAACCGCCGCGTGCCGGCAGACTTGGCCTTCGCCGACACCGATCCGCTCTATGCGACGAAGCCCGTGCTGCTCCGGCGACAGAGCGGGCCCGCCCGGCTCACGGTCTTCGACGGCGGCCACGACATCCTCCACGAGGCGGCGCTGACCTGGCTCGAGGCGCAGCGGCGCGGAACCGCCGCCACCTGGTCTCCGCAGCCCCACGCCCCGCCGATCCTCAGCCGCCCCGATCCAGCGGCGGGCATGTAAGACAAAAAAGGTGTCAGGACTCTTTTTTCGGACGTCCTCGGCGCCTCAGCGTCGTTTCGAGTCCGAGTCGGCGGGTGACGGAGTCAACCCACTGCCTGCCGCCAAACGGAGAACCTCGGTTCACGCATCGTCGAATCGTCTGCATTTCCTTATCACTAACCGCGGCATTGACTTGCTCATCCCATTGGGACGACCTCGGGATCGGCCACGGCGAGAGCAAGTTCGGCTCGGGCTCAGGCGTCGCCATCCAACGATACAACGAGCCCCACCTCCATTCCTCGGCGCGTGCCACCAACCCAGCTCGCAAGGCGTTTCGCTCAACATACCGGCACACTGCGAGAAAGTGCTCGTCATCCTGCACCGGAAAACTCTTGAATCGCCCCTGATAGATATGCCCTTCACCGGCTGTGTGATAGTGGGCATGCAGCCTCATGGTGTGCGTCAGCGAGATCCATCGCAGGAAGTTGCTCATACCGCCATCCTCGGTCGGACGCAGAACAAAGTGCCAATGGTTGGGCATCAACTGGTAGGCGAGAATCCGGCAGGGATAGCGAGCGATGCCGACGGCGAGGATGTGCTCGAAAGCGTCGTAATCCTCGGGCTTTCGAAAAATGGTGACGCGGGCGTTGCCGCGATTAATCGCATGGTAGATGCTGCCGGCTTCATCCGGGCGTTTTGGTCGTCCCATATCGAAAAAAGAGTCCTGACACCTTTTATTCGAGGAGCGCCTTCAGGCGGGCGGCGATGAGGGCGTCGCGCTTCTCGGAAAGTCGGTTGATCTGGCGGTCGTACCAGGCGGCCGATCGCTGCTTGCGGTAGGTGAGCCGCTCGGCCCGGATGTCGAGCTCCGCCGCGATCGCCTCGCGGAGCTGCCGCTCCAGCTCCTCGCGGTCCTTTTCCTTCCCCTTCCCCTCCCGCTTGGCCTCCTTGCCGGCCATCACGCGGGCCCCGAGCAGCTCCACGCGGGTGCGCGCCTGCCAGGCCCGCACATCGAGCTCGTGAAGCTGCGGATCCTTCGCCTTGCCCGTGGTGAGCGGCTGCACGCTGCGGTCGAGTTCCTCGATCGCGCGGGCATACTCTTCCGGCTTCCGCTTCTCGAGATTGGCAAGCACCTTGGCCAGCTCCGGCTGGTGCGCCTCGACGAACGACAACACCCGCTGCTCCCGCTCGTCCTGCGCCGTGGCAGCCACCGGCTCGTCGGCGGCCACGGCGGCGGGCCACCTCTCGTGGCCGAATACCGCGAGCACGAATACCAGCCTCGCAATCGACACGAACCGCTGCATCGCTTCTCTCCTTCTGAATCTCAGCCGGTGATTCTCAGCCCTCGTCGGGCCGCGACAGGCCAGCCCCTTCATCAGCCACTGCGGCCACCAGCCAGCCAGGGGGCGATCCCGCCATCGCATCCGGCTCGTCTTCCTCTACCTCCGGCGCTTCCGGATCCTGCGCTTCAGGCTCGGCGGCCGCATCCGCCGCCCGCAGTTCGAGCCAGCGGTCGGCGATGAATGCCACGTCGGCGCCCCGCAGCAGGCCGATCTCGGGCCGCCCGACAAACCACACCGCGACCACCGTGGCCGCAAGCACGCTGCCCGCGAGGGCAACGGCCGCCGGTCGCAGCCACCGCGACGCTCCGGCCCGGTCCTGGAGCCGCGGCACCACGTCTGCACCATCGCCGGCTGGTGAGCCGACGAGGCCGGCGGAGGCGAGCCTGATGAGCGCCCCCTCCAGCCGCAGGTAGCGGGCGAGCGTCTCGCGAGCCGCCGGCGAGGCGTCGAGCAGCGCCGCCAGCCGCCGCTGCTCGGCAGCGTCGAGGCCGCCGTCGAGATGCCGCGTGATCAGGTCGTCGAGTTCGCGGCTCGGCGGCAGGGAATCGTCGTCATGCCGAGGAGGGATCGATGTCATGGGGCCACTCCGGTAACGCGGGCCAGCTTCGACTGCACGCAGTCGTGCAGCATCCTGCGGGTGCGGGAGAGCGACCGCTGCACGGCCGCGGCGGTCCGGCCCACCGCCGCGCCGATCGCGTCGAACGACGCCCGCCCCTCGTATCGCATCGCGACCATCCGCCGCTGCACGTCGGGCAGGCGCGTGGCGCAGTCGCGCAGCGCGTCGAGCTCTCGCTGCCGGTGGGCCGGGTCGGTGGCATCGTCATCGAAAGCCCGGTCGATCTGCACGAGAAGCTCGGGCTCGAGCGCCGCCACGCGAGCGGCCCGCCCCTTGGCCCGCAGGTAGTGGAGCGCCTGCCGGCGGACGATCTCCTTGGCCCAGGCGCGAAAGTCGCGGATCGGTTCCGCATCGGGGCTGCCGGCATGCTGCATCACCACGACGGCGGCATTCTGAAAGACCTCCTCGGCGGCGTCGAGATCGCGGACCATCGCCATCAGGTAGGCCATGAAGTCCCCTTGGTGTCGCAGCAGTTGTCGGACCAATTCGGGATCGCTCATGACGCGCTCAACGACAGGCAGGACGGGCCGTGGCAACGGCGGACAGGGCACACCGCCCGGGGGCTCCTCGCCGGAAGCCCCCGGACAGTGGCCGACAGTGAACCCCGAGCCAGCGCTCAGGCGGACTTCTTGCGGGCTCCGCCATTCTTGCGGACGTCGTTCTTCTTGCCGACCTCGAGTTTCGTATCTCGCTTGGACTTCTTCTCCGCCGCCTTCTCCTTCTTCACCGGCGTGGCGGCTTCCTTTCGCGCGGCCTTCTCAGCCAACGGCGTGGCGGCCTTCCGCCCCGCCTTTTCCGCCGCACAGGCCGAGCCCGCGATACCCGCGCCCACGGCCGCCAGGATCGCCATCGCCACCAGGAAACGCATCGTCTTCATGATGATCACCCTTTCTCAAAAGCCTCGAGAGCACTTGGGGCCAGCCGTCGACGGCG
Organism: uncultured Candidatus Kuenenia sp.; assembly: GCA_964640405.1. Lineage (GTDB taxonomy): Bacteria > Planctomycetota > Planctomycetia > Pirellulales > UBA1268 > QWPN01. Next base: position 8,153 of record CAZXIG010000077.1, on the reverse strand, counting down.
TCGACTCCTGCGGCCTCGCCTTCCAAGTACCGAAGCCCGCCCGGCCAGACAAAAAATTTTTGGCGGCGCCGGAAAAGGTGTCAGGACTCTTTTTGCCCGGGCAGATCCGAAAAAGCATCTGGGCTCTTTTTGGACAAAAAGAGTCCTGACACCTTTTCCGGCTCGCGACTATGGGAGCAGCATGAACTCGCCCGAAACGAGGAGCACCTGGGCGAGTTCCTCCCAGGGGCCGAGCGGCTTCGCCATCGCCTTCGGATCGAGGAAATCGTGCCGGGCGTCCCACCGCATCTTCATCCCCGGCAGCGCCGGCATGTCGCGGTCGACCATGACGATCGTCGGCGACCAGATGAACCCGCTCTTCGCCGGATCGAGGTCGGTGAGCGCCACGAAGTCGATCGTATCGCCCGGCTCGCAGACGACAGACTCCACCTTTGTCATCACGCCGTCGGCAGTCGCCGTCCACTCGCCCAGCTGTCCGTGCCGCGAGTGCACGATCCGGCAGACGATCGGGGCGGCAGCGGCCGACTCGCCGGTCGCCGTCGCTTCCGCGCCGGCCGCCGCAGCGGCCGGTTTCGCGGCGGCGGGCATGAGGTGGACGAGCTCCGCCTCGATCTTTACGGTGCCCTTCTCGGGCGACGTCCAGCGACGCACAGCCGCCTTGCCGGGCACGAGCCGGCCGCCGTCGGGCGTCATCTCCATCGCCGTGCCGTCGAACTCCGCCGTCTTCAGCCCTCTGACCACTGTCCCGGCAAACCGGTCGATCGAGCTGAATCCCTTGACGGTCTTCGTGTCGGCGTCGAAGTCGGCGAAGCCGTAGCTCCAGTCGTCGGCCTCGGGCTGCACGATGTCGTCCTTCGGGTAAGCGGCGATGAAGGCCTCGGCTTCGGCAAGCTCTTGCGGGGAAGGGTTTCGTTGCACGGCCGATCGCCACAGCGACGTCACGATCGCGGCCGGTCCGGCATCTGCGCCCGCCGCCGGGCGGGCGGTCGCGGCCAGCCGCTTGGCTGATTCGACGGCGAATGGGCTGTTGAAGAGCCAGAGTGCCTGCGGTGGCAGGGCCGTCCGCGACCGGCCCGGCGACGTGAAGTTCGAATCCGGCACATCGAAGATCCGCATCACCGGCGCCACCTGCTTGCGGTCGATCTTCGCATACACCGTCCGCCGCCGTGAGGCCGGGTCGTTCACGTCGAACGGCTTGCCGCCGACCGACTCATCCAGGCCGCCGCCGACGGCGATCATCGCGTCGCGGACGCCTTCGAACTCGAGCGATCGCGAAGGATACCGCCAGAAAAACCGGTTTTCCGGGTCGAGTTGGCGTGCCGATCCGGCCGCCGGCTCGCCCGCGCCGATGGCAGAGGCCTGCTGGTAGACGTGCGACTGCATGATCAGCCGGTGCAGCTTCTTGAGCGACCAGCCATCGGCGATGAATCGGCTGGCGAGCCAATCGAGCAACTCGGGATGCGAGGGCGGCTCGCCCTGCAGGCCGAAGTCGCTCGCCGTGCGGACAAGTCCGTGCCCGAAATGCCAGAGCCAGACACGATTGACGATCACGCGGGCAGTGAGCGGATTCTGCGGGCTGGCGATGAGGGCGGCCAGTTCCTTGCGGCCGCTCGAGTCCTTGGGAAACGCTTGGGCATCCTCGCCACGAAGCATGGTGAGATACTGCCGCGGCGCGTCGGCCCCGAGCGACTGCGGGTTGCCACGGATAAACACCTTGGCGTCGAACGGCTTGTCTTCCTGAACCGCCATCAGCCGCGCGGGGGCCCCGGGATGGTCGAAGAGCGCGTTGACGGCGGTCGTGGCGTTGCGACGGAGGCCGTCGGCGACGTCTCGCGCCGGGACGAGCACGCGGAATTGTTTTGCGTCTTTGAAGACGAACGGCGATTCCTCGGCCACAAGGGCCTTCATGAACGGAGCCTGCAATTCCACCTCGGGCAGCATCGCCTTGACCTCGGCCTCGTGAATGCGAAGGACGGCGGCCGAGAGGAGGTCGGTGGTCGCGAT
>CAZXIG010000077.1:0-6049 GCA_964640405.1 uncultured Candidatus Kuenenia sp. | reverse complement strand
CCTCGGCCTCGTGAATGCGAAGGACGGCGGCCGAGAGGAGGTCGGTGGTCGCGATGTCTTCTTCTTCAGGCCGCAGGACGCACAGCTTGTCGAGCGCCCCGCGGACTCGCTCGCCCCACAGGGCCTCGAACGACTGGGTCTGGCGGTTGTACAGCTGCGCCACGTCGGCGAGCGTTCGCGGCTTGTCGGCGAGGAACGCTCCGGCGATGACTTTCGCCAGGCTTCCATCGGCATTCGCAGCGTAGGCTTCGATCATGGCCGGGGCCTTCGCGTCATACTCCTCGGCCGGCAGGGCGGCCAACTCGAGCCACGGGCGAAAGATCTGCGGATGGGCCTCGAGCCACGACTTTTTCCGGCGGATGATTTCCGAGTAAATGCCGCTATCCAGCCCGCGAGGCGTGAGAATTTCTTTGGCCACGCGGTTGTTGTCTTCATACATCCACTTCGACTTTCCGTCGTGGACGGCCAGGAGGTAATCGCCGAGCCGCGCCCGCACCGCCACAACCCCCTTCTCGGCCTCGAATGCCATGACCCGCACGTAGTGCGCCCGTGCCTTTCGGTTTTCCTCTTCGTAGGCGGCGCGCTCGGGGTGCGGCGGCTGTGGCTTCATAGCCGGGTAGGCGGCCGGCTCCGTGCAGCTCTTGAGCACACCATAGAGACCGTAGTAATCGACCGTGGGAATCGCCTCGAGCTTGTGATCGTGGCACCGGGCACAGCTCACCGACAGTCCGAGCAGGCCCCTCGTGATCACGTCGATCCGGTCGTCGATCGCGTCGTCGTCAACCTTCTGGTTTGGCCGGCGGCCGACGGTGAGAAAGCCAAGCGCGGCCAGGTCGCGGTTGTCGTCGGGCCCTACGCTCGTGAGGTCGGCCGCGAGCTGCGCCGTGACAAAACGGTCGAACGGCAGGTCTTCGTTGAACGCGCGGATGACCCAATCGCGATACGTGTAGGCGTAGGGATACTGGCCGTCGACGGCGCCGCCAAACGTGGCCCCCTGACTGTCGGCATAGCGGGCCACGTCGAGCCAGTGGCGGCCCCACCGCTCGCCGTACCGCGGGCTTTCCAGCAGGCGATCGACCGTCGACTCAAACACCGCCGGCGACGGGTCGGCCGCGAAGGAGTCGACCTCGGCGACCGTCGGGGGCAGGCCCGTGAGGTCGAGCGCAGCCCGTCGCAGCAGCGTGCGGCCATCGGCACGGGGCGACATCGACCAGCCCTTGGCCTCGAGCGCCGCCTGAATGAAGGCGTCGATCGGAGTGCGAACCAGGTCGGTGGCCTTCACCGCCGGCGGCTGCGGACTTTTGATCGGCTTGAGCGCCCAGTGGTCGCCGGCCCGTTCGAACAGCCGCTCGAGCGGCGACGAGGATCCGCCACCCGTTCGCGGGTCGGCGGCCCCCATTTCGATCCATTTGACGAGGTCGGCGATCTCGCCCTCCGAGAGCGGGTCGTCGGGCGGCATCGCCTTCATCCCCTTCTCGCCGCGGACGGCATGGATCAGCCGGCTCTCCTCGGGCTTGCCGGGCATGACGACCGGCCCCGAGGCGCCGCCGCGCTGGAGCGCCGCCGCGGAGTCGAGCTGCAAGCCGCCGTTGGCATCCTCGGCATGACAGTCGATGCACCGATCGACGAGGAGTGGACGGATTTTCTTTTCGAAGAAGTCGATCTGCTCTGGCGAGATCGTGGCCGCAGCCGCCGCCTCCTTCGCATGAGAAAGACCGGTCGCGCTGCAGGACACGAACGCAGCCACGATCAGCAGGACACGCAGATAGCGGGCGATGTTCATCGCTTCATTCCCCGCCGAGGTCAGGCGAACCACGATTCGATCACCCTACCATGCACGTCGGTGAGCCGGAAATCCCGCCCCGAATGGCGGAACGTCAGCTTCTCGTGATCGAGGCCGAGGGCGTAGAGAATCGTGGCGTGGAGGTCGTGGATGTCGAGCGGATTCTCGACGGCGACCGCCCCGAAATCGTCCGACGCCCCGTAGACCTGGCCACCGCGGATGCCGCCACCAGCCAGCAGGATCGTGAACGCACCGGCGTTGTGATCGCGGCCGGGCAGCCGCTTGAGCGCCGGACTGTTGTTGTCGGTCGTGGGCGTGCGGCCAAACTCTCCGGCCCAGATGACGAGCGTGTCTTTGAGCAGGTCACGGGCCTTGAGATCCTTGATGAGCGCCGCGAGTGGCTGGTCGCCATCCTTGCAAAGCGTGCGGTGGCGGTTGTCGTTGTCGTCGTGCGTGTCCCAGTCGTTGTGGTACAGCTGCACGAACCGCACCCCCCGCTCGACGAGCCGCCGGGCCAGCATGCACTGCCGACCCATGAAGGTCTCGCCATAGAGCCGATGAACGCTCACCGGCTCGCGCGAGAGGTCGAAGGCGTCTCGAGCCTCCACCTGCATGCGGAACGCGGTCTCGAACTGCGCGATCCGGCCCTCCAGGAAGGCATCGCCGCCGTTCTTCGCGGTGAACTCGCGGTGCAGCCGCTCCACCATCTCGATCTGCCGACGCTGCTCGGCGAGCGACGTCGAGCCGCTGCGAAGGTTTTGGATCAGCCGCATCGGATCGAGGCGGCCGGTCTCGATGCCACGCGTCGCGATGCCTGTGCCTGCCGTCCACGTCGGCAGGAAGGCGCTGCCGAAACTGCGGTCGCCGCCCGCCGCCCGCCCGTCGATCGAGAGATTCACGAACGCCGGGAGGTTTTCGTTCGCCGAGCCGAGTCCATACACGCTCCATGCGCCCACGCTCGGGCGTGCGAGCACGGCATCGCCGGTGTTCATGAGCAGCTGGGCGAGTTCGTGCACGCTGTTCTTGGCCGTCATGCTCCGGACGACGCAGATGTCGTCGATCACGCCGGCCACGTGCGGCATCAGTTCGCTCACTTCGATGCCCGACTGGCCATGCTTCGCAAACTTGAACGGGCTGCCCATCAGCTTGCCGGAGAGGCGCCCCATGCCCTTTGCGGCTTCGGGGGCCTTGGCCAGATATTCCTTGGCGACCTCGTCGATCGGCCGGCCGTGATATTCGTTGAGCTTCGGCTTGGGGTCGAACGTATCGACCTGCGAGGCGCCACCCGAAGTGAAGATGTGGATCACGTGCTTCGCCCGCTGGCGGAAGTGCGGGCCGGATGCCAGCGAGTCGGCTGGCGCGGAGTCGCCCCGCGCGGCGGCGTCGTGCAGGAGGGTTGCGAGCCCGAGGCTGCCCAGGCCCAAACCGGCCCGCGAGAGCATCTCGCGGCGCGAGAACGGGAGCGGCTGGCGGGCGAAATCCTGCATGGCGAGGTCCCTCTGGGGCATGGGCGGCGGGATGGCTGGGCCACTTGCGTGTATCGACCGAATTCTAGGCGGAAACAACGTTACCCCGGCGTCATGCGACGATTTCGAAACCGCTGCTAAGATTTTGTAAGTCGAAGGGCGTCGCGGAATCTGTTCCCATGACGAACATGCCTCATCCAGCCGCTTCCACAGCGCCGTGCTCCCGCCGGCAGGCCCTGGCGGACCTGGGGCTCGGCCTCGGAGCCGTCGGCTTCGCGGTCGCCTGCCGCGACGCCGGCCTGCTCGCCGCGGAGCCACCCCTTCCGGCCGCCATCAGGCCCGTCCACTTTCCCGCGCGGGCGCGCCGCCTGATCCAAATTTTTGCCGAAGGCGGGCCGTCGCACATCGACACGCTCGACCCCAAGCCGAAGCTCGCGGAGTATCACGGCCGGCTCGTCGACGAGGTGCTGCCGAACGTCGTCGCCTCGGCGCCGCCGGTGGCCACGGCGATGGGCCGCCTCCGCGGCCGCATCCAGCGCAGCGGCTTCGCGTTTCGTCGGCACGGCGATTCCGGAATCGAGATCAGCGAGCTTCTCCCCCGGCTCGGCGGCGTGGCCGACGAACTCTGCGTGATCCGGTCGATGGCCACCTCCAGCAGCCAGCATCCGCAGGCGCAACTGCTCTTCGCCACCGGCCACGCCACGGGCGCCGTTCCGAGCCTCGGCTCCTGGTGCGTGTATGGCCTGGGAACGGAAAACGCAAACCTTCCCGCATTCGTGGCGCTGGCGCCCGCCGCCAAGACGGAGGTGGGCGACCACCACTGGCGCAGCGGCTTTCTGCCGTCCTGGACCGCGGGCGAGGGACTGGCCTCGGCCGCGCTCGATCGTGCGCCGCAGGCCGCGGTGCGGCTCATCGAACACCTCCGAAGCACCCGCACCTCGCTCGATGGCAGGCGCCGCCAGCTCGAGCTGCTTTCCGAGCTGCACGCCGAGCACGCCTCCCGCGCGGGCACCAATGGCTTCCTCGACGATCGGCTCGGGCAGTTCGAGACGGCCTTCCGCATGCAGGTCGAGGCTCGCGATGCGTTCGACATCCTGCGCGAACCGTCGTCGATGCATCGGCTCTACGGCAGTTCGTCGCTCGGCCTGCAGTGCCTGCTGGCGCGGCGGCTCGTCGAGCGGGGAGTGCGGTTCGTGCAGATCCATCACCCAGGCTGGGACACGCACGACGAAAACGACGCCCGGCATCGCGCGCTCTGCGGCACGCTCGATGGCGCGCTCGCGGCGTTGATCACCGATCTGCGGGATCGCGGCATGCTCGACGACACGCTCGTGATCTGGGGCGGCGAGTTTGGCCGCACGCCCACGGTCGACGTGAACAACGCCGTAGACATCCGCCGCGACATCGGCCGCGACCACAACGCCGCCGGGTTTTCCATCCTGATGGCCGGCGGCGGCATTCGCCGCGGGATGACGCTCGGCGCGACCGACGACTTCGGCGTGGCGACGGTGGAAGACCGCGTCGAGGTGCACGACCTGCATGCCACGATCCTCCACCTGCTCGGCCTCGACCACGAGCGGCTCACCTTCCGCCACGCCGGCCGCGATTTCCGGCTCACCGACACCGCCGGCCGGGTGATCAGGAAAATCCTGGCCTGACGATCCGTCTCGGTGCCTGCCGTCAGGCGCCGCTGAAGAACGCCAGCAGGATGCGGGCGAGAATCTGTTCGCCGTGTTCGTTGGCGTGCACTCGATCGCGGTAGAAGGCATGCGGGTGCAGGCCCGACGAACGGATGTATTCGCGCCACGGCGTCGTCATGTCGAGGAAGCCGCACCGCTGCTCAACGGCGAGTTGCCGCAAGGCCCGGCCCTCCGGCGACGTGGCCGAGTGCGATGCTCCCGCGAGTTCTTCGTCGCTCCGCGGATCGGCCGAGCCGAAGGCGCCGGTCATGAGCAGGATCTCGACGTCGGGCCTGGCGGCGCGGAGCTGGCGGATGACGTCGTGGATCGGGCCGATGCCGGCCCGCTGCACGCTGCCGTCGGGAAGCGTGCGGTCGCCGCGGCTGATCCCGCCGATGATCACGAGATCGGGCTCGAGCGGCGCGACGTAGCGGGCGATTCGCTCCTCCTGGCCGAAGAAGTGGCAGCCGCCCCCCCCGCGGACGCAGACGAAGCCGCGGATCTCGGTCTGCGGATACGCGCGCCGGAGTCCACCGATCCAGCCCGACCGCATCGTGTCGTTCACGATGCTGTCGCCGAGGGCGACGATCGTCAGCCGGCCGCCGCTCGAAAGCGCGCGGCGGGTGCGCGGAAGATGCTGCCAGTCGTGCGGCGGCGGAGTGAAATCGCCCGGGGGCAGCGTCTCTTGGATGGCCGCGACCTGCGCGGGCGATCGGCCCGGGTATTTCGCGAGCGGCGTCCCTGCCGGCGGCGGCACGAGCGGCAGCGACTCGAAGACGAACACACCCTCTTCCGACGGCCTCGCCGGCTGTGGCACATCGGGCACGTGCAGCGGAGGCAGCGGCCCCGAGGGCGGAAACGTCACCGGCGAGTCGGCGGCCATGCGGCTGGGGCCGACGGGCGAATTGATCGCCGAGCGATCCTGCGGCGCGGCATCCTGACCACAGACCTCGCCGAGCCCGAGAACCGCCGCGACCGCCAGAGCGCAAAAGCCGACTCGCACGTATACGACTCACACTTGCGCCGAAAAAGGTGTCAGGACTCTTTTTGCCGGAAAAAAAGCCCAGATACTTTTTCAGCTTTGCCGAGGCAAAAAGAGTCCTGACACCTTTTTACTTCCC
>CAZXIG010000076.1:0-12228 GCA_964640405.1 uncultured Candidatus Kuenenia sp. | reverse complement strand
CATGGGCAGCAGATGAGACCGATCACCGGTCACGATCAGTGACGCGCCGGCACACACTGCCGCAGCACTCGAGCTAACTCAGCGACGAGTTTGGGGCTGGATATCACCCTCAGCGAAGGATCGCCGGCGATACGCTCCCGTCTGCCGCCCGGATCGACTTCAACCGCGACATCCGTCCGATCCTTTGCAGACGACGACAGGTGATGTGTCGTGCGAACACCTGAAGGTGAGGAGAGAGACAAAGCGAAGGCTTTCGGGTCAATGGTTTATTCGGATCATTTCAAGCCTCGTGCGTTACAGTTTGTCGCTGAGCAGAAGGACTCGATTGCCCCTCCGTAGCCTTGCCGTCACTTTTCCGGTATAAACGACGGCATGGTAAAGAAGGCTGTATACGATCGGATCCTCCGCGTTCCGGCGGGCAGGAGTTTCTTCCTCTTTGGCATGCGTGGGGCGGGAAAAAGCACATGGGCCAAGCGGGCCCTGCCCGCGGCCCGACGGATCGATCTCTTGAATGAGGGGCTCTTCCAGTCGTATCTGCGGGAGCCGGCGCTGTTTGCGAACGAGTTGCGGACGATCCCGCGCGGCACGACGGTCGTGGTGGACGAGATCCAGCGACTGCCCGCACTGCTCAACGAGGTGCATCGGTTTATCGAAGACCACGGCATGCGGTTCGTCCTGCTGGGGTCGAGTGCCCGCAAGCTGAAACAGGCCGGCACCAATCTGCTGGCGGGCAGGGCCTTGCATCGTCAGATGTTTCCGCTCCTGCCGGAGGAACTGGGCCGGGATTTCGACCTCGCCGAGGTGCTTCGATACGGGAGTCTCCCCGTGATCTGGGCTGCTCCCGACAGGCGCGAGGCCCTCGAGTCGTACGTGCAGATGTATCTCAAGGAGGAGATCCAGGCCGAGTCGCTCGTCCGCAATCTTCCCGGCTTCGCCCGCTTCCTCCCCGTGGCAGCGGTCTTTCATGGCCAGGTGCTCTCCGTCGCGGGGCTCGCGCGGGACGCAGGAGTGGCCCGCACGACGGTCGATGGCTATCTCGGCATCCTCGCCGACACGCACCTCGCCTGGCTGCTGCCCGCATTCGAGGCGCGGCTGCGGGTCAAGGAGCGGCGGCATCCAAAACTGTATTGGACCGACAGCGGCATCGTGCGCGGAGTCAGGCGAGAATTTCATCCGCCTACCTCCGCCGAGCGTGGCTCGCTCTTCGAGGGCTGGATCGGCCAACTGCTTCGTGCGTACGGCGAGCCTGCGAGCGGCACCGTCCTTCCCTTCGACGGGCTCTGGTACTGGGCGCCATCGGAGGGGCAGATCGAGGTCGACTTCCTGATCAAGGCCGGCACGAGCTTCGTCGCCGTGGAGGCCAAGGCCAAAACTGCACTCACTTCCAAGGACTTTGCAGGGCTGCGAGCCATTCAGGGACTGGCTGGCGTGAAACGGCGGCTGGTCGTGTATCTCGGTGATCGACCCCAGCGCACCGAGGACGGAATCGACGTACTCCCGCTGCGGGACTTCCTCGCGGCGCTCGAGCAGCGCAGGCTCTGGTGATGCACCCTGATGCTCGAACAGACGGGCGACGCCGGACGCCGAAGCCCCTCGTTTCGCAGCGTCTCGACGCAGTGACGTAGGATGGGGGCCTCGGCCATGACGACGTCTTCCTGCATTGCAGAGCGGCATCATTCGCGCCCCGTCCGAGCGTTGTTTGCACGGCGAGTGCTCTGCGGATTCGTTGCCTGGGGCACGGTCTGCTCCATCGCCGGCCACGGCCTGGCGGCCCCTTCGGATACCGTGCGCGAGCTGGTTGCGCAGCATGAGATCGTCCAGCGGCGCGATGCCGCGATCGGCATCCGCGGCCTGCTGCGGTTCGCCCTCGAAGCCACCGGCAACGGCTGGAATTCGCCGGCCGTCGAGGAGGCCCTGCGGCTCGCCCGCTCGATGCAGGATCTCGACCCCGCGAGCGACCAGTTCGGCAACTTCCGCTGGCGGCTCGGCGATGCGACGGTTACCGACCCCAACGCCGTCGAATTCGCCGTGCAGCTCACGAGCCTGATGCGAATCGCCTACGCCGACGCGCTGACGCCGGCTGCCCGCGACTCGCTCGACGCGATCCATCGCGATGCCCTCGTCGCCATCCGGCGGCATGCCGTGAAGCCCGGCTACACCAACGTCTATCTGATGAAGACCTGGAACCTGCTCGCCCTCGGGCAAATCGGCAACTCGGAGGCCATGCGTGAGGCGTCGCAGGCATGGCAGGTCTGGCTCGACCACACGGCCCGCCACGGCATCACCGAGTATTCGAGCCCAACGTATTACGGCACCGACCTCGATTCGCTCGGCCTGATCGCGCGGCATGCAGCCGATGACCGCATCCGCCGAGAAGCCGAGGCAGCGCTCACCTTCATCTGGACCGGCATCGCCGCCAACTGGTTTCCACCGGCGGAGCGGCTCGCGGGCCCGCACAGCCGCGACTACGACTACCTCTTCGGCCACGGCTACCTCGACGAGCATCTCCACACGGCCGGCTGGCTGACCTCGCCACCCCGCACGGATTCGGCGGGCTGGCTACCCGGATCCCCGCGGGAGCACCTTCGAGTCTTCCACGACGCCTGTCGCTGGGATCCGCCTGCGGACCTGCGAACCAAGCACGCGAGTCGAACGCCACGGTTCGTCACCCAGCGGTTCAACGCCGAGCCGTGGGCCCGCAGCACCAACTTCATCGGCGAGACCCTCGCGATCGGCGTCGCCGGCGAGTGCCGCGGGCCGGAGGACAAGTCGCTCGCCATCCACCTGCCGGGCGGCCCCGCGACGCCGAACATGACGCTCGTTATCGACGGCCGCGACGATCCCTACGGCCGGCGGAAGGAGCCGGTCGGCCACGGCGGCCAGTCGAAGGCCCATCATCTCCGCACGTTTCTCATCTCGTCGCAGCGGGGCCCGCGGGTCACTGCGGCGTGGATGTTCGATCCGGCGGTGGCCGCCTTCAAGGCAGACCCCGATGACCTCACCTGCCTGCGGGCCCACCTGCTGCTGCCGGCCGACGCGGAGGTGTGGACGGCCGATGCCCGCATCGCTGATGGTGCGACGCTTCCGGGCGATGCGGTGTTCTTTATCCGCATGCACGACGCCGTCGTCGGCTTCCGCTCGCTGCTCGCGGGGACCGACGGCTCGGCGCCGCGTGACTGGCGGTTGCGGACCGACGCCGCCAAGCTCGGCGCCCAGCGGCTGACCGCCACGCTTCACGAGCAACGGCCGCAGGGGCGGAGCCTCGTGGCCCTCGACATCGAGGCCCGCGAGCACTGTGACGATGTCGGCTTCGCCGCGTTCCGCCGCGCCTTCGCAGCACGGCGAGTCACGGCCACGCTCACGGGCGACCGCCTCCGGCTCGAAGGCACGCTCCCTCTCGAAGCCGACCTCGCGACCCGCCGACGGATCGCCTGCGAGCCGCTCCTCGCCCCGGAAGACCTGCTGCTCGTCGACGGCCTCGAACTCGGCCGCCCGCTTCTCCCGGTCCGGTAGGCGATGCCGGCCGGCCGCCCAGGTGGCCGAAAGCCGACATCGATTCGATTCGCCTCTGAAACGGGCGAGATTTATAATTGCGTTGCTCTTCCCTCCCCGCTCCGCACCCGATCGGCTCGCGGCCGACGGCGTCCCCACCGTGTCCGCAGCGGCCGCCCCCATGAAGGCTTTCAGGGTTCTGATTTTCGTGGCGGGTGGCACCCTGGCGGTGATCGCCCCCGCCCTCTCCGCCGACCACCCCGGTCTGGCCATCTACCAGGAGCACTGCGCACGCTGCCACGGAGAGAACGGCTCGGGCACCAAGAACGTGCCCGAGCCGCTCGCCGGCGACCGCTCTGTCACGCAACTTGCCGCCTCCATCGACGAGACCATGCCCGAGGACGATCCCTCGCTGGTGACGGGCGATGCCGCGCGGCAGGTGGCCGAGTACATACACGCCGCCTTCTACTCGCCCGTGGCCCGCGACCGCAACCGGCCGGCCCGCGTCGAGCTTTCGCGGCTCACGGTGCGGCAGTATCAAAACACGGTCGCCGACCTGATCGCGAGCTTCCGCGGTCGCGGGCCCGTTGTCGATGACCGCCGCGGCCTCCGGGCGGAGTATTTCCACGGACGATCGTTCGACCGGAATGACTTGGTCTACGAACGAATCGATCCGCAGGTCGATTTCCACTTCGGCGTCGAAGGCCCCGATCCGGAGCGGTTCCTACCCAATCGGTTCGCGATCCGCTGGACGGGCTCGATCGTGCCGTCCGAGACTGGCCTGTATGAATTCGTCATCCGCACGGAGCATTCCGCCAAGCTCGCACTGAACGCCGCCTCGCACGAGCCGCCGCTCATCGATGCCTACGTCAAGTCGGGCACCGAGGCCGAGTATCGGGCGACCATCTTCCTGCTCGGCGGCCGGGCCTATCCGCTGCGGCTCGAGTTCTCCAAAGCCAATCAGGGCGTCGACAACACGAAGCACGAGCCGCTCACCAACGCGTCGATCGAACTCCTCTGGAAGCCGCCCCACGGCCTGCTCGAGCCGGTGCCGGAGCGCTGCCTGATTCCGCACGAGTCGCCGCCGGTGTTCGTGATCGAGACGCCGTTTCCACCCGACGACAAGTCGATCGGCTACGAGCGGGGCACGACCATCTCGCCGGAATGGTATGCCGCCACGACGGCGGCCGCGGTCGAGACGGCCGACTATTGCCTGGAGCAGGCCGAGCATCTGGCCGGTGCCAAACGCGATGCACCCGATCGAGCCGACAAGCTCCGGCGGTTTGCAACGACGTTTGCCGAGCGGGCCTTCCGCCGACCGCTGTCGCCCGACCTCGCGAAGCTCGTGATCGAGCGGCCGTTCGCCGACGCCCCCGACCTCGACGCCGCCCTCGAGCGGTCGATCCTGTTGGCGCTCGGCTCGCCCCGGTTTCTGTACCGCGAGGCCGACACGACGCCCGGGTCGGATGACGCGTTCGACACCGCCGCCCGGCTGTCGTTCGGCTTCTGGGACTCGATTCCCGACCAGCCGCTCTGGGATGCCGCCGGGAGGAATCAACTGGGATCGCCCGAGCTGTTGCGAAAGCAGGCCGAGCGGATGGTGCGGGACCGGCGCACGCGGGCGAAGGTGCGTGACTTTCTCTTCGGCTGGCTGCGCATCGATCTCGGGCCCGAGATCACGAAAGACGCAAAAGAGTTCTCCGCCTTTTCGCCCGAAATGGCAGCCGACCTGCGAACGAGCCTGGAACTCTTTCTCGACGACGTCGTGTGGACGAGTGGCGACTTCCGCCGGCTCTTCACCGACGACGAGGTCTACGTCAATGGCAGGCTGGCGCCGCTCTACGGCGCGCGGCTGCCGCCCGACGAACCGTTCCAGCGCGTCCGGCTCGACGATGGCCGCAGGGGCGGCGTGCTTTCGCATCCCTACATGATGAGCGTGCTCTCCCACGGCGGCGCGACGTCGCCGATCCATCGCGGCGTGTTTCTCGCGCGGAGCGTGCTCGGCAACACGCTCAAGCCGCCGCAGGAGGCGATCTCGCCGCTCGCGCCCGACCAACATCCCGAACTCACCACCCGCGAGCGGGTCGCGCTGCAGACGCAGGCCGTCGCCTGCCAGACCTGCCACACGATGATCAACCCGCTCGGCTTCGCCCTCGAGGAGTTCGACCCGATCGGCCGCTACCGCGAAACCGAGATTCGTGGTGGCACGGCCAAACCGATCGATGCGTCGGGTTCGTATCTGCCCCGCGAAGGTCAGGAAAAGACGTTCCGCGGCGCCCGTGAACTGGCCGCCTACGTGGCCGAGAGCCGCGACGCCCAGGAGGCGTTCGTGCAGAGCCTGTTTCACGCCCTCGTGAAGCAGCCGGCCCGGGCCTGGGGGCCCGACACGCTCGAGCGACTGCGGGGGTCGTTCGTGGCGAGCGGCTTCAGCATCCCCCGTCTGCTCGTCGATATCATGCTGGTGGCCGCGTTGCCGCCGAAGGTCGAAGTGACCCGCTCGATGGGACCGGAGACGACGCGATGACTCCCGCCTTTGCGATCTCCCGCCGCGACCTGCTCCGCCGGCTGGGCGTGGGCTCGGCCGTGCTTCCGTTCCTCGGCAACCTGCCGAGCCTGGCTGCGGCGACGGCGGCCCCCAAGAAGCGGCTGGTGATCGTGTTCAGCCCCGACGGCGTCGTGAAGAAGAACTTCTGGCCGACGATTCCGGGTCCTTTTCTCACGCCCGGTCCGGTTCGCGTGCCTGCCGAGCTGCCGCCGATCCTCCAGCCGCTCGACGCATTTCGCGATCGCCTTCTCACCCTCAAGGGCGTGCACAACAAGGTGAAGGGGGATGGCGACCTGCACATGCGGGGCATGGGCTGCCTGCTCACCGGCATCGAGCTCTTCCCGGGCAACATCCAGGGGGGCTCCGATACGCCTGCCGGCTGGGCGAGCGGCCGCTCGATCGACCAGGAGATCAAGAATCATCTTCAGTCGCGGCCCGCGACCGCCACTCGCTTCGGCTCGCTCGAATTCGGCGTGCTCGTGCCCAACAAGGCCGACACCTTCAGCCGGATGGTCTACATCGGCCCCAACAAGCCGGTCGCGCCGATCGACGATCCCTACCAGATGTTCCACAGGCTTTACGGGCAGATGAAAGATCGCGAGAGCATGCGAAGCGTGCTCGACGAGGTTCGCGAGGATCTCACGGCCGTGGCCAAGGCCCTGCCGGCGGACGACCGACGGATTCTGGAGGAGCATGCGGCCCTCGTGCGGTCTTTCGAGAAGGAGCTGTCGAGCCATCGCGTCGAGGTGGCCCACGCCGTGCCCACGCTCGAAGAGGGCGTGGTCGAGCAGAACGACCAGATGCCGAAGATCAGCCGGATGCAGATCGAGCTGGTCGTCTCGTCGCTGGCCGCCGATTTCACCCGCGTGGCCACGCTGCAATACACGCAGTCGGTCGGCTCCCCGCGATTCAAATGGCTGGGGATCGACGAGGGGCAGCACGAGCTCTCGCACGAGCCCAACTCCAACGAGGCCGCCCAGGAGAAGCTCACGCGGATCAACGCCTGGTATGCCGGCGAGATCGCCCACTTGGCGACGCGGCTCGCCGAGACGCCGGAGCCGGGGGGCTCGGGCTCGCTCCTCGACCACACGACGATCCTCTGGACCAACGAACTGGGCGAGGGCAACTCCCACTCCCACGCCGACATCCCGTGGGTGCTGATCGGCAACGGCCTCGGCTTCTCGATGGGCCGCGGGGCGGACTACAGGGGCGTGGCCCACAACCGCCTGCTCCTCTCACTGGCCCACGCCATGGGCCACACGGAGCTCGCCCGGTTCGGCAATCCGGACTTCTGCGGCGACGGCCCCCTCACCGGCCTCGCGTGAGGATCGCCGCTCACGCCTGACTCCATGCCTCCGCGGGTTGCCGCTGGATGGCTGGGGTGGCTACGCTGCCCGCTTCCAATCCCATACGTTCCGCCACAGGAGTGTTTCATGCCCGCTCGTGCCGTCGTCGCTTCGTGCCTCGCGTCTGCCGTGATGGTGGCGGCCTGGGCGTCCGCCGCATTCGCCTGCTCGCGAGCCACGTGGCTCGGCCGTGACGGCAGCGTGATCACCGGGCGGTCGATGGACTGGCCTTACGACTTCAACACGCACTTCTATGTGATCCCGCGCGGCACCAAGAACGTCGGCATCCGTGGCGGCCTGGAATGGGAGAGCCGCTACGGGGCGGTCGTCGCCGCCGGCTCGCTGACTCCTGGTGGGCCGATCGACGGCGCCTTCGACGGGCTCAACGAGAAGGGCCTCGGAGCGAACCTGCTCTACCTGGCCGAGGCCGATTTCGGGCAGGAGTCGTCGCCCCCCAAGCCGAAGATCTCGATGGGGGCATGGGTGACCTACGTCCTGAGCCGCTACGCCACGGTCGCCGAGGTGGTCGAGCATTTCAGGCAAGACCCGATCTACATCGTGCCCTCGACCTTCGGCCCCGGCGACGCGGGGCATCCGACGATCCACCTCTCGGTCACCGACGCCACGGGCGACTCGGCGATCATCGAATACATCGCCGGCAAGCCGGTGATTCACCACGACCGCAGCTTCCAGGTGATGACCAACAGCCCCGTCTTCGAGCAGCAGCAGACGCTCAATCGCTACTGGGAACGGATGGACGGGGCCATGGTGCTCCCCGGATCGCACCAGTCGGAAGACCGCTTCGTGCGGGCCAGCTACTACCTGAAGCGGCTCGGCGACGCGGAAACCGACACCCGGAAACAGGTGGCGGGCGTGATGAGCGTGATGCGGAACGTGTCGGTGCCGTGGGGCGCCCCCGACCCCCAGCACCCGAACATCGCCCCCACCTACTGGCGGACGGTGCTCGACCACGGGCGGCAGGTCTACTATTTCGAGAGTTCGCTGAGCCCCTACGTCGTGGGCGTCGACCTCAAGACGGTCGACTTCGCGCCCGGCTCGGGCATCCGGTCGATCGCGCTCGAGGGGAAGACTGCCTACGAGCTCTCCGGCGATATCAGCGACGAACTGAAGCCGGCCGATCCGATCGCCTACCTGGCCCCCTGACGCCCCGCCCCCGTGCCGGCAATGCTTCTCGTGGAGGCCGTGGCAGAGGCGGTGGTTTCGGGCATACTCTCTGGTCTCACCCAGGAGATTGGTCATGTCTCGCGTCTCATTCGCCGTGCCCGTGGCTGCGTTGGTGGTCTTCGTCGCCCTCCTCGACGTGGCGACAGCCGCCGCCCCGACGAAGAATCCGGCCTACACCGATCCGGCGGCCGCCGACGCCGACTTCCAGTTTCAGGGCGAGTATGCCGGCACGCTCACGAAGGGGGGCTCGGCTGAAAAGTACGGCGTGCAGATCGTCGCCCTCGGCGACGGCAGCTTCGACGCCGTGGGCTATCCGGGCGGACTGCCGGGTGACGGCTGGACGCCCCCCACGAAGCTCCGCGGCACCGGCACGCGGGACGGGGCGGTCGTCACCCTCGAAGGCCTCGACATCGCCGGCGCGAAGCGGCGCGGGCGGATCGAGGGAGGCAGCCTCGCCGTGCTCGACGATGCCGGCAAGACGATCGCCACGTTTCCGAAGGTCGAACGCACGAGCCCGACGCTGGGACAAAAGCCGCCCGAAGGGGCGATCGTGATCTTCGACGGCCCGGGACCCGTGGACGAGTCCATGACCCTCATCGACCCGCGGCTCACCGACGACGGTCTGCTGATGGAGGGCGTGACCGCGAAGGAGTCGTTCGGCGACTCGCACTGGCATATCGAGTTTCGCCTGCCGTACCAGCCCAAGGACCGCGGTCAGGGGCGGGGCAACAGCGGGGCCTATATCGCCGGCGCCTATGAGGTGCAGATGCTCGACAGCTTCGGGCTCGAGGGCAAGAACAACGAGTGCGGCGGCGTCTACAGCGTCGCGGCCCCGCGGGTGAACATGTGCCTGCCCCCGCTGACGTGGCAGACCTACGACATCGACTTCACCGCCCCCAGGTTCGAAGGCGACAAGAAGGTGAAGGACGCCGTGATGACCGTCCGGCACAATGGCGTCGTGATCCAGGAGAACGTATCGGTGCCCAAAATCACGCCCGGTGGTCCGCAGAAGACGGAGGGGCCCTCGGGCCAGCTGCACCTGCAGAATCACGGCAATCCGGTTCGCTACCGCAACATCTGGGTACAGCCGAAGTCGTGAGCCGCGGTCGCGAACAGCCGTCGAATTCCGCCCAGCCGATCGAGGCGATGGCCACGCGGTTGCACGCCGCCCGGCGGGTGCTCGTGGCGGGGTTTCAGGGCGTCGGAACCGACGTCGTGGTCGCCGCCTGTGACCTCGCCGAAGCGCTTGGCGCCGCAGTCGATGCCGGTGACCCCGAAGCGTCGCGACCCGCGGCCCCGACGATCGCCCGCGCCGGCGAGGTGACGGCCGATCGCGACGAGCTTCGCGATCGGGCCGATCTCGTCGTCTTCTGGTTCTGCGATCCCGAGGCTGCATGCCCAGGGTTCACGGCCCGCCACGTGACCTCGCCATTGGCCGCGCCGGCGGCCCGCCGCACGCTCGCGGTGGGCGCTCCGTTGCCCACGGCATCGCCCGGAACGCAGCACGTTTCGCTCGCCCGCGATGCCGCCGTCGATACCGCGCGGCTCGTGCAGCACATGCTCCTGCACGGCGAACCGCCGTCGGCTGCGGAGCCCGCCCTCGCCGCCGCCTGCCGCACGCTCGTCACCGCGATCGACCAGGCCACGTGCGTGGGCTTCGTGACCGACGACTCGCCCGATCCGGTCGGCCTGGAGGCCTGGAGCCTCGTGCACCTCGTGCGCGCGATCGCCCACCGCAAGCCGGCCTTCGAGATTTCACTGCGGCCGCGGGCCGCCGCGTTCGACGCCGTCTCCACCTGGCGATACGGCGCCGCCGGGGCCATCCCCCGCGCCGACCGCGCCGGGAGCGAGTTCCTGCCGGGCGAGGCGGCCGCTGCGCTGCTCATCACGCGCGGTGAGGTCGATGCGGTGGTGGTCGTCGGTGGACTGGCGCCACAAGTCGAGCGGGCCATCGCCGCCCATGGGGATGTGCTCACCGTCATCCGGCTCGCCGGCAGCGATGCCGCGATCATGGCCGACCTGCACTCGCTCCATGCCGCGTTGCAAGCAGCGCGGGCGGGAGGTGCCCCATGACGGCCAGCGCATCTCGATTCGTGCTCACGGGCGGCACGATCCACGATCCCGCCAACGGCCGCGACGGCGTCGTCGCCGATCTCTGGATCGAGGATGGTCGGGTCGTCGCCCCGCCTGCCGACCCGCGTGGGTTCGCGCGGATCGACGCCACCGGGCTCGTCGTGATGCCCGGCGGCGTCGATCTCCACAGTCACGTGGCCGGACCGAAGGTGAACGCCGGCCGCCGGATCGCGCCACAGCTGGCGCGGCAGCGGCCGGCCGCCGTGCCCACGATCCATGCCACCGGCGCGGCCTACGCCGCCCTCGGATACACCACCGTGTTCGACGCCGCGATTGCCACCGCCGCGGCCGGCATCGCCCATACCGAATTGGCCGACCTGCCGATCCTCGACAAGGGGATCTATCTGCTGGCGGCCGACGAGGCGCCCGTGCTCGACGCCCTCGCCCGCAACGACGCCGCTGAAACCAAGCGGCTCGTCGGTGAAGCCATCGCCGCCGGCCGGGGCTGGGCGGTGAAGATCGCCAACCCCGGCGGCGCGGCCTTCTGGAAGCACGGCCGCCGTGGCGACCACCACGACCTCGACACACCGCTGCCCGACCGGCCCACGCTCACGCCGCGGCTGATCCTCGACCGGCTCGCCACGACGGTCGAATCGCTCGGCCTGCCGCACCCGCTCCACGTGCACACCGCCAACCTCGGCCTGCCGGGCAACTGGCGGTCGCTGCTCGAGACGATGCGGACGTTCGCCGGCCGCCGCGCCCACCTGGCCCACGTGCAGTTCCACAGCTACAGCGGCGGCGACCTCGACGAGGGCTCATTCGGCTCTGGCGTCGGCCCGCTCGTGGAGTTTTTCAACGCCCACGACACGCTCACGCTCGATGTCGGCCAGATTCTCTTCGGCGACACGGTGGCCATGACCGGCGACGCGGCGGCCGCCGAGCATCTCGCCCATGCCACCGGCATGCCCTGGATGGCCCATGACCTGCACCTCGAAGGGGGCTGCGGCGTGCTGCCGATCGCCTACCGCGAGAAGAGCATGGTGCATGCCTGGCAGTGGGCGATCGGCCTGGAGTGGTTTTTGACGGCGACCGACCCGTGGCGGGTGGCCCTCTCGACCGACCATCCCAACGGCGCCCACTTCACGGCATATCCGCATCTCATGCAGCTGCTCGGCGACGCGGCCTTTCGCCGGGCGGCCTTCGATCGCATTCATCCCGCCGTGAGAAAGCGCAGCCCGCTCAAGGATCTCTCCCGCGAATACACGCTGCAGGAACTCTGCATCATCACGCGGGCGGCCCCCGCGCGGATCGCGGGCCTGCCGCACAAGGGCCACCTCGGCGTCGGCGCCGACGCCGACATCACGCTCTACCGCCCCGACCGCGATCTCGCGCGGATGTTCTCGATGCCGGCCAAGGTGTTCAAGGCGGGCGTACTCGTCGCCGAAGACGGTCAGCTCCGCGACACCCCAGTCGGCACGACACTCGCCGCCGCACCTTCGTCATAGAAGCCCCCAGGCGCGAGCCGGGGGATCGCCCGCTCATACAAGCCCCCAGGCGCGAGCCGGGGGATGATGCGGGTGGCTTCGG
>CAZXIG010000075.1:0-12238 GCA_964640405.1 uncultured Candidatus Kuenenia sp. | reverse complement strand
AGGGATGCCCGAAGCGAGCGTCCGGCGAGCGGGGTACGGGTCACCCGAAGCCGGGGCGTAACTCACTCGCCGGCGGCGGCGAGGGCGGCGGGGAGGGTGACGGCGCCGGCGTAGAGGGCCTTGCCCACGATGCAGCCGGCGGCGCCGATCTCGGCGACGCGACGGATGTCGTCGGCGCCGGCGATGCCGCCCGAGGCGATCACGGGCAGGGGAGTGGCGGCGATCATCTCGCGGAGCGCCGGCAGGTTGGGGCCGGAGAGCATGCCGTCGGTGGCGATGTCGGTGTAGACGATCGCCGCAAGCGGGAGGTGGGCGTGTCGCGCGGCGATGTCGACGGCGAGGGCACCGCTCGTTTCCAGCCAGCCACGCACGGCCACGCGGCCGTCGCGGGCATCGAGGCCGAGCACCACGCGGTGCGGAAACTCTTCGACGAGCGACGTGAACGCCTCGGGTTCCTCGATGGCGAGGCTGCCGATGATCACGCGGCCGACGCCGGCAGCGAGATAGGCGGCCGCCGTGTCGCGGGATCGCACGCCGCCTCCGAGCTGGCAGGGCACGCCGGTCGCGGTCACCATCCGGCCCACGAGTTCGGCCTGCACGGGAGCGCCGGCCTTCGCACCGTCGAGATCGACGATGTGCAGCCGCTTCGCGCCCGCGGCAACGAACTCGCGGGCCATGGCGACGGGATCCTCGCCAAAGACGGTCTCGCGGTCGTAGTCGCCCTGCAGGAGACGCACGCAGCGTCCGCCGCGGAGGTCGATCGCGGGCCACAGTTCCATCGGTGAGGATCTCCGGAGTGATGTCGAGGTGGGGAGTCAGGCGGAAGCGAGGAACGAGCCGAGCAACTGCAGTCCCAGCCGCTGGCTTTTTTCCGGATGAAACTGGGTGGCGAAGAGCCGGCCACGCGAGACCGCCGAGCAGAAGGGGCCGCCGTAGTCGGTGACGGCCGCCATGACCGATGCGTCGCGCGGACGGGCGTGGTACGAGTGCACGAAGTAGAAGAAGCTGCCGTCGGCCACTGGAGGCTTCGCGGCCAGGGGGCCCCGCCAGGCGACCGTGTTCCAGCCCATATGCGGCACCTTCAGCGCCGGGGCGATGTCGAACCGGGCGACGTCGCCTTCGAGCAGCCCGAGCCCCTCGTGCCGGCCGCCTTCCCAGCCGGTTTCGAAGAGCAGTTGCAGGCCCATGCAGATGCCGAAGAAGGGGCGGTCGGCTCGCACGTGGGCCTGGATCGGCTCCACGAGGCCGCGCGAGTGGAGTTCGCGCATCGCATCGCCGAAGGCGCCCACGCCGGGAAGCACGAGCCGTTCCGCCTCGGCGACCACGTTGGGGTCGTCGGTGATCGTGGCCGCGGCACCGAGCCGTTCGAAGGCCTTCTGTACGCTCCGTAGGTTGCCGCTGCCGTAATCCACGATGGTGATCATGGCCCGATCATACCCGGATCGGGATCCGTGGTCACGGTGCGGCGGTCGCGGCGACTTCCGGATAGACGACGAGTTCCATGCGGCGGTTGCGGGCGCGGCCGGCGGAGGTGGCGTTCGAGACGAGCGGATGGTTGGAGCCGTGGGCGACGAGGAACAGCTGCGCTTCGCGGAGCCGCGTGCGGGTGGTGAAGAAGTCGAACACCGCGGCCGCCCGCGCGGCGGTGAGCTGGTGCGGCGAGGCCCACGAGGCATTCACCAGCGGCTCCGTGTCGATGTGCCCCTCGATGCCCAAGAAGTGGCCGGGGTAGACGCGGTCGAGTTCGCCGGCCACCTGCGTGAGGATGGCCGCGCCTCCGGGCAGCAGGTTGGCCGTGCCCGGCTCGAACAGCTTCTCGGCCTGCACGTCGAGCCGCACCACCGCCCCGTCGAACCGGGCATCGACCCCGGTGAGCGCCAGCTGGCTCATGGCCGACCGCAGCGCGGCCGACGAGCCGGCCGAGGCCGCCGCCGCCGGCGTGCCTGCGTCGCCACCGCTCGACGTGGGCGGCATCCCCGCGGAACGCGCCTGTGCCAGCTGCGTCGACGTGCTCGCGAGCTGGTCGCGGAGCGCCGCGATCTGATCCTGCATCAGCTGCGATTCCTGACGGCTGCGTTCCAGCGAGGCCGCCATCTTTCGGCCGTCGAGATCGGCGTAGGACGGAGCAGGGGGCACGGCCGACGTCTGCGGCAGCATGTGCGCCGGCGTCGCGACCCCGGGCGGCGGCTCGAGGTTCAACGGCCCGGCCGGCGGCGCCGTGCGAAACGGGTTATTCGCGCAGCCGCCCGCGCACATCATCGTCGCGATCGCGACGACGGCTTCGAGGCCGCGGAGATACGGTCGACGCGCCATGCGGAATGTCCGAAAGTGGGCGCGGATAGTAGGGGGCAGACGCAGACGGGGCAATATCGGGCCCGGGCTGAAAACATGGGCGCGACGATCCAGGGAGGGGGTGCCCGTGCCCTCGAGCCGGCGTTGCTGACAAGCGTAGGCAGGATGCCGAAGCGTAGTCAGCATCGAGAGAGCGAAGGGCAGGATGCCCGCAGCGAACGTCCGGGCGAGAGGGCACGGGCACCCCCGACCCCACGCAGCGGGTCGACCTCACCGCCCCCTCATGCGGCGCAGGACGAACAGGCTCGCGGCCGTGAGCAAGACGACGGCGATGGCGACGACGGCGAGTTCGAAAGGCTGGGCGAACGTGACAGCGGTGCGTTCCCAGATCGGTCGCCAGGCCACGACCACGATGGCCGCCGCGAGGCAGAGGCTCGGCCCGAACGGCAGTTCGTTCTCTCGCCGCAGCGTCAGCTGGAGCAGTCCGTGCGTGAGGCCGATGAACACGGCGAGGAAGCAGGTGAGCACGCAGGCCTGCCAGCCGAGCCAGGCGCCCACCATCGCCATGAGCGTGACGTCGCCGAGCCCCATCGCTTCCTGGCCGAGCGCCCGCGAGGCGCCCTCGCGCGTCAGCCAGACGAGCGCGGCCGCCACGAGCATGCCCATGAGCGACGAGAGCAGGCCGAGCCAGTGGTCGCCGCCTCGATACCAGGTGGCAGCGATGCCGATCGCGCCGCCGGCGAGCACGAGCAGTCGGGGATCGATCCGTGGCCGGCGGCCGTCGTCGGCCGGATCGGCCGGTGCGGTGCAGCCCCACCACCAGGCGGCGTAGGCGGCGACCGCCGCGGCGAGCCCGGTGATGGACGGCGCGGCGCCGAGCCAGGCGGGGGGCGATGCGGCCCGGAGCGGGCCGAAGGCTCCGAGCACGTCGGGTTCGAGGAGCGGGGCCGCGTAGGAGCGGGCCACTTCGTGTGCGATCGGCAGCAGGACGTTCGGCTCGAACGTCGTGGCGGTGAGGCCGGCAAGGACGCCCGGCACGGTGATGCAGTCGGGGATCACGCGATACCGGAAATCGATCCAGGTAGCGGCCGCGAGGAGCGTGAACAGTGCGGCGTGCGCCACGTGCCGCGCGAGGAGGCCGCGCGTCGCGATCTCGTCGGCAGCCAGTGCCGCGGGCAACTCGCCGCGCTGGATCAGTTCCCACCACCAAAGCGCGACGGCCGCCACGACGAACGCGGCCTCGATGCCCCGATATGTCAGGGGCGATCCGCGCGGGTCGGATTCGACAAGGCGGCCGACAAGCCGCGTGAACAAGCGGGCGATCGCGAATGCCACGAGGGCCACGATCAGCCAGTGCCAGACGGGCGTTGACGACAGGGGGGCCGAAGCGACGGCGATCATCGGCCGCCTCCGGCGTCGCCGGCGAGCCAGGCCACGATCCGATCGACGATGGCTGCGGGCGGAGCCGCGGCCGTGTCGAAGGCGATGTCGGCACATTCCCGGTAGAGGGGCTCGCGGGCCGTCAGCGCGTCCTCGACTTCGGCGAGTGGATCGCGGCCCGCCAGCGCCGGTCGGCGGTCGCGAGTGCTCGGATCGGCGGCGAGGCGGCTGCGAATGACATCGGCCGGCGCGGTGAGCCAGATCACGGGCCGCCCCCGCTCCCGGAGCAACCGGCGGTTCTCCGGCCGCAGCACGACGCCCCCGCCGGTGGCCAGCACGCCCGGTTCCGAGCCGAGCAGGTCGGCGAGGATTGTCGCCTCGGCATCGCGGAAGGCCGGTTCGCCACGGTCACGAATGAGCGCCGCGATCGTGCATCCCAGACGTTCTTCGAGCACCGTGTCGGCATCCTGCCATCCGTAGCCGAGCCGTTCGGCCAGGCCGGCGGCGATGGTCGACTTGCCGGTGCCCCGGTATCCGATGAGCGTGACGCGTGGCATCGGCTGCCTCTCAGGTCGGCTGCTTGGCCGAGGTGGTGGCCCGCTTGAGTGCCTCCCGCATCGCCCCGTGCTTCGGCTCGACGCCGTGCCAGATGCGGAACTGGATCGCGGCCTGTCGCACGAACATCTCGACGCCGGTGACGATCCGGCAGCCGATCTCGCGAGCCTGTTTCACGAGGAGCGTATTCTCCGGATTGTAGACTGTGTCGAAGACGACCATGTACGACCGCAGGTGCTCCTTGGCGAACGGCGTCTCGTCGACGTTGGGATGCATGCCCACCGGTGTCGCATTGACCACGCAGTCATATGGCAGGCGGTATCGCGCGTCCCAGTCGATCGCCTTGCAGCCGACCTCGGCGGCGATCTTCTTCGCCCGGTCGTGCGTTCGCGAGGCCACGGTCACCTCCACGCCCTTCTGCCGCAGGCCGAAGGCCACGGCCCGTGCCGCACCGCCGGCTCCGAGGATGAGGGCCGTCTTCAAGCCGAAGCCCGCCCCGGGCTGCGGTTCCTGGTCGGCGAGGGCAGCCTCGAGGCTCTCGACGGCCGCCGTGGCGTCGGAATTTGTAGCCGAGATGCCGTCGCCCGAGAAGGAGAGCGTGTTGGCGGCGCCGATCGATTGCACGAGCGGATCCTGGATCCGGCAGTGCTTGAGCACGGCTTCCTTGTGCGGGATCGTCACGCTCAGGCCCGACAGCGGCCAGCGGGCCGCGTTGGTCAGAAACTCGTCGATCTGCTCGGCCGGCACCCGGAAGGGCACGTACACCGCATCGATGCCGGCCGCCGCGAGGGCGGCGTTGTGCACGGCCGGGCTGAGACTGTGGCCGACCGGATCGGCGACGACCCCGTAGATCTTCGTGGAACTCGAGAGGGATTCAAAGCGATACAAGTCGCGCATCTGTCGCCAGCCGATCTGGCCCGGCGCGAGCACGCGGTCGTCGTGGAACGTGGCGAACGTGAACGGCGCGCCAGCCCGGCCTGCGAGAATGCGGGTGGGCAGGCCGATGTCGCCCATGCAGATGCCGATGGTGGGGGTGCGGCTGGCATGCACCATCTCCAGCATCCGCAGATTGTCGGTCGGGTGGTTGGCCATCGTGGCGATCTTCACGATATCGGCGTCCAAAGCCGCCAGCCGCTTGTGTAGGTGCGTGAGGTCGGCGGGCGTCTTCTGGAAGTCGTGGTGGCTCACGATCCGCTTCGTCTTGCCGTAGCGGGGCACCTTGGCGGCGATGTCGTCCTCGAGATCGACGTAGTCGGCCCCCTCGACGATGGCCGTCCGGAGAAGCATCAGGCGGGCGTCTTCCGGCTGATCCCAGCGGCCGCCGTCGGCCGCCCGCCGGCAGGTGACGATCACGGGGCAGGGCCGCTCCGCGAGCAGCCGCTTCACCTGCACGTTGCCCTGGATGTAATCGAGCCGCAATTCGACGAGACGAACGCCGTTTTCCGCGAGATGGCGATGCTCCGCGATCATGTGCCGATGTCGCCCCCGGCCGATGCTCACGCAGATCATGGTCATGGTGCGTTCTCCTTCTGTCATGTCCGCCGGAACTGGCGGTCGAGTTCCTGCCGCGAAAGCGTGAGTGACGTCGGCCGCCCGTGTGGGCAGTGGTGCGATTCCCGCACCAGCCGCCGGTCGCGGACGAGGGCGTCGACCTCCACCTGTGAGAGCGGGTCGCCCGCCTTGATCGCCGCCTTGCAGGCGAGGCTGTGAAGCACCTCGTCGACGAGCAGGGCCGCCGCGGTGCCTCGGCCCGCGGCGACGGTGGCTAGCCGGTCGAGCGCCTCCCGCACGATGCCGGCCGCCGGCGTGTTGCCGGCGAGCACGGGCTTGGAGGTCACGATCACAGTCGCTCCGCCGAAGGGCTCGACCCGCATGCCGGCCTGCTCGAGCGTGTCCCGGTGCTGCTCCACCAGTTCGAGTTCCGCGGGGGAGAGGTCGAGCCGCTCCGGCACGAGCAGCCGCTGCACGTCGAGGCCGCCCCGTTCGACCGCGGCCTTCAGCCGCTCGTAGAGCACCCGCTCGTGCAGGGCGTGCTGGTCGATGACCTCGATCCCGTCATCGCTCTCGACGACGATGTAGCGGTCGTGCATCTGCACCGCACGCTCGTCCGATGCCGGCGTGGCGGCGTCGCGCTCCCAGGTGGCGGCCGTCGACGCCGGCGAAGGCGTCGCGTTCGCGGGAGCCGGAGCCGGAGCGAAGCCTGTTCGCGCGGGCGAGCCGGACGGAAGCCACGCAGCCGATGCCGGCTCGGTCGCAAGGTGATCCGGCCAGAGTTGCATGCCGACCGCCGCCGGCGCGACGGAGGCCGGCGGCTTGAGCCGCGCCGTCATGTCTTCCGCGAGAAACCGCGTTCGCAACGCCGACAGCACGAGCCGATAGAGCCGCGACGGCTCGCGAAACCGCACCTCCATCTTGGCCGGATGCACGTTGACGTCGACCGCGTCGGGCGGGACGTCGAACTGGAGGAACACGATCGGCTGCCGCCCCGAGAGCAGCATCCCTCGGTAGCCCTCCTGCACGGCATGCAGGATCGAGCGGTCGCGGAACGGGCGGCCGGCCACGAAAAGGTGCTGGAGCCGGGTGCCGGCCATGTCGTCTTCGGGCCGGCCGACGAAACCGGAAACCGCGATCTCGCCGTCGCTGGCCTGCACCTCGAGCAGCCGGGAGCCGAGCGCCTCGCCGTAGAGGTCTGAGATCCGCCGCCGCCACGAGTCGGTCGGCGGCAGGTCGTGCACGCGGCGGCCGCGGGCCGAGGAGGCATTGTGGGAGAGCGTGAAGGCCACGCCCGGATGGGCGAGCGCCGTCCGCACGAAGGCGTCGGCGGAGTGCGACCACTCCGTCTGGGGAGCACGGAGGAACGCGCGGCGGGCCGGCACGTTGCCGAAGAGCTGGTGCACTTCCACGGTCGTGCCCACGCCCAGCCCCTCCGGTACCACCTCGCCGACCCGGCCGCCGTCGACCGTGATCGAGGCCCCAGGAGCGTCGGCGGTGCGCGAGCGGATGACCAGCCGCGACACCTCGCCGATGCTCGCCAACGCCTCGCCTCGGAAGCCGAGCGTGCCGATCCGCTCGAGGTCTTCGGCCACCCGCAGCTTGCTCGTGGCATGCTGGGCGACGGCCAGGGGAAGCTCGTCGGCCGCGATGCCGCAGCCGTCGTCGGAGACCCTTACGAGGGCCACGCCTCCCTGCTCGAGCGCCACGTCGATCCGCGTAGGCCGCGCGTCGAGCGCGTTCTCGAGCAGTTCCTTGACCACGCTCGCCGGCCGCTCCACGACCTCGCCGGCGGCGATGCGGTTGACGACCGCGGGCGGCAGTTTCTGGATGCGCGGCATCAGGACAGCTGATACTCCTTGATTTTTCGGTAAAGCGTCCGCTCGCCGATGCCGAGCAACTCGGCGGCCTGCTCCCGGTTGCCGCCGGTGAGCTTGAGCGTTTCGGTGATGAAGATCCGCTCGACCTCCTCGAGCGGTCGTCCGACGAGCGCCGCGATGCCCATCGACCCGTCGGCCTGCTCCCGGGCGGGCGCGGCCGCGGCCGGCTCCAGTTCGAGCGGCAGGTCGTCGACGTCGAGGGTCTCGTCGCAGTCGACCACCACCATGCTCTCGATCACGTTTCGCAGCTGCCGTACGTTGCCGGGCCACGGGAACGAGCCGAGCTTCGTCCGGGCCGCCAGCGACACGCCCTTGATCGTCTTGCCGTGTCGCTTCGCGAACTGCTTCACGAAATGCTCGATGAGCAGCGGGATGTCGCCCGAGCGGTCGCGGAGCGGCGGGATCGCGATCGTGACCACCTTGAGGCGGTGGTAGAGATCGCTGCGGAAGGCTCCGCTCGCGATGGCTTCCTCGAGATTGCGGTTGGTCGCCGAGAGAATTCGCACGTTCACGCGGACGGGCGTGTTGGAGCCGACGCGGGTGATCTCGCCCGATTCCAGCACCCGCAGCAGCTTGATCTGCGTGGCCATCGGCATGTCGCCGACCTCGTCGAGGAAGAGCGTGCCGCCGTTGGCGTACTCGAACTTGCCCACCCGGTCGCTGGAGGCGTCGGTGAAGGCTCCCCGCACGTGGCCGAAGAGCTCGCTCTCCAGGATGTTCTCGCTCAGGGCGGCGCAGTTGAGGGCCACGAAGGGTTTGGTCTTCCGCGGGCTGTTCTGGTGGATCGCCTGGGCGACGAGTTCCTTGCCCGTGCCCGTCTCCCCTTGGATGAGCACGGTGGCGTCGGTCGGGGCGATCCGCTTGAGCCGCTCGATCAGCCCGAGCATCTGCGGGCTCGAGCCGACCACGCCCTCGAAGCCGAACTTCTCGTCGAGCCGCCGGTTGAGTTCGAGGTTCTGCCGCCGCAGCCGCCCGCTCTCGGCCGCCTTCTCCACGGCCGTGCGCAGGTGGCCCAGGTCCAGCGGCTTCTGCAGGTAGTTGAAGGCGCCCTGCTGCATCGCCGACACGGCCGAGGGAATCGTGCCGTGGCCGGTGACGACGATCACCTCCGTCTCCGGCGACGCCTTCTTGGCCCGGGCGAGAATCTCGAGCCCGCCGATGTCGGTCATCATCAGGTCGGTGACGACGATGTCGAACGTCTCCTGCTCGATCCGCCGGGCGCCCTCGCCGCCGCTGCCCACCACCGTGACATCGTGGCCCAGCCGGCCGAGCGCCTCGCCCATCGTGCGGGCGTGGACGATGTCGTTGTCCACGACGAGCACCCGCATCGGCACGGTGGACGAGCCCGGATCTTTCGGTGGCACGCTGGTCATGACCGCGATGGTACGAAGCCCCGCTGGCCGCCGTCCAGTTGCGGGGGAAGGCGGGGCGGGGCGGGGAGCCAGATCGTGACCTTCGTGCCGCGGCCCGGAGCGGTCTCGATGTCGATCGTGCCGCCGTGGGCCTCCACGATCTTCCGCGCCGTCGGCAGGCCGAGGCCGGAGCCCCCCTGCTTCGTCGTGTAGAAGGCTTGGAACACCTTGCCGAGCGTCTCGGCATCCATGCCGGGGCCGGTGTCGATCAGTTCCAGGAGCACACCGAGGCCGGACGGCCTGGTGCGCACCACGAGCTGCCCGCCCGTTTCCATGGCCTGCACGGCATTGAGCAGCAGGTTGAGTACGGCCGAGCGGAACGTCTCCCGGTCGATGCGAACCGCCGGCAGCTCCGGGTCGAGGTAGCGGACGATGTCGACCCCGGCCTCCGCCGCCCGCGGCGCGAAGAAGTCGAGGAGTTGCTCGAGTTCGGCGTTGAGGCTGCCGGGCTCGAGCGTGAGCGACTCCTGCCTGGCGAAGTCGAGGAAGTCGCCGAGCAGTTTCTGCAGCCGGTCGCACTCCTGCCGCACGAGCTCGATCTTGGCGCGTGCCCGGCGGTCGCGGTGCTTCGTCGGCGACTCGGGGTCCTCGGCGGCGAAGTCCTCGGCCAGGAGCTCCATGTTCAGCCGGATCGTGGAGAGCGGATTGCGGATCTCGTGGGCGAGGCCGCCCACGAGAGCCGCGAATTCCGCATACGTCTCCGCCCGCGAACGGGCCGACTCGTCGTCGGGCGCCATCGCCGCCTCCGCCGGGGTTCGCTCGGGGTCTTCAGCTCAGCTCAGCATCGATCCGTCGGCGAAGCCGCGGCCAGCCTCACGTGGGCTGACCGCCGGCGGCCTCCTCGCGAATCACGGCCTTGCGGCTGAGCTTCACGCGGTCCTGGTCGTCCACCGCGATCACCTTCACCCGCATGACGTCGCCGATCTTGCAGAAGTCGGCCACACTCTTCACGAACTCGTCGGAGAGTTCGCTCACGTGGCAGAGGCCGTCCTTGCCAGGCACGAGTTCCACGAAGGCGCCGAAGTCCTTGATGCTCGTGACGCGGCCCTCGTAGATTCGCCCGATCTGGATCGACGCGGTCAGGGCCTCGATCTTGGCCATGGCCGCCATCGCCCCCTCGGAGTCGTGGCTCGCCACGGTGACCGTGCCGTCGTCCTCGACCTCGATGCTGGCACCGGTCGACTCCTGGATGGCGCGGATCGTCTTGCCGCCCGGGCCGATCAGCAGACCGATCTTCTCGGGGTTGATCTGCGTGCGGAGCAGCCGCGGCGCCCACGGCGAGATCTCCGGCCGCGGCCGGCGGATCGCCGAAAGCATCGTCCGCAGGATCTCGAGCCGTGCCTCACGCGACTGCCGCAGCGTGGCCTCGATGATCGCCGGCGAGATGCCGTCGATCTTGAGGTCGAGCTGGATGCCGGTGATGCCGTTCTGCGAGCCGGCGATCTTGAAGTCCATGTCGCCGTAGTGGTCCTCGTCGCCGATGATGTCGGTGAGGAGCACCCACTTGTCCTCCGACTGCTTCACGAGGCCGACGGAGATGCCAGCCACCGGATGCGAGATCGGCACGCCGGCGGCCATCAGACCGAGCGTGGCGCCGCAGACGCTCGCCATCGAGCTCGAGCCGTTCGACTCGAGGATGTCGGAGATCACGCGGATCGTGTAGGGGAACGTGTCGGGCTCCGGCAGCACGGGCTTCACGCTCCGCTCCGCCAGGGCGCCGTGGCCGAGCTCGCGGCGGCCGGGGCCGCGGATCGGCCGCACCTCGCCCACGGAGAACGACGGGAAGTAGTAGTCGAGCATGAACTTCTTCGAGTACTCGTCGATGAGCCCGTCGACCCGCTGCTCGTCCTTGCCGGTGCCGAGCGTGATCGTGACGAGCGACTGCGTCTCGCCACGCTGGAACAGGGCCGAGCCGTGGACGCGGGGCAGGAGATCGACCTCGCAGTGGATCGGGCGGAGCGTCCGGTAGTCGCGGCCGTCGGGCCGCTTGCCCTCGAGGATCAGCTCCCGCACGGCCTGCTCTTCCAGGGCGTGCCAGACGTGCGAGAAGTCGGCCTCGCTGATGCCGCCGGCGGCGCCCGGCTTGAAGCCGAAGGCCTGCTCGGTCGGGACGATCTCGGCCTTGGCCTTCTCCTTGAGCTCCTTCACCGCCTGGCCCCGCTCCTGCTTGCCGGCGATCGCCTTGGCGGCCTTGAGGGCCTGGAGGTAGCCGCTCGTGAGCCGGTTGCGGAGATCGGAGTAGTCGGCCAGCACGTATTCCTTCTTCGGCTTGCCCGCCTTGCGGACGAGTTCCTCCTGCATCTCGCAGAGCACGCGGATGATGCGGTGGGCCTCCTCGAGCGCCTGGAGCATGCGGTCTTCCGGCATCTCACGGGCGAAACCCTCGATCATCAGCACGGCGTGCGGGCTGCCCGACACGACGAGGTCGAGATCGCTCTCCTCGAGCTGGTCCTGCGTGGGGAACGGCACGAACCGACCGTCGATCTGGGCCAGCCGCACGCTGCCGAGCGGGCCGCGGAAGGGCAGGGGGGAGATGCACAGGGCGGCCGACGCGCCGATCATCGCCAGCACGTCGGGATCGTTCTGCTTGTCTGCGGCCAGCACGTTGGCCTGGACCTGCACCTCGTCGTAGAAGCCCTCCGGGAAGAGCGGCCGGATCGGCCGGTCCATCAGCCGGCTGGTGAGCGTCTCCTTGAGCGTCGGCCGGCCTTCCCGCTTGAGGAAGCCGCCCGGGAACTTGCCGGCGGCGGCAACCCGCTCGCGGTAGTCGCAGGTGAGCGGGAAGAAATCGATGCCCGGCCGGGGGGCCCCGGTGGCCGTGGCCACGAGCACCACCGTGTCGCCGTACGACACCAGCACACTGCCGGCTGCCTGCTTGGCCAGGAACCCGGTCTCGATCGCCAGCACCTGATCCCCGATCTGTCGTTCAACTCGCTGTTTCACTGTTCTTCCCTTTCTTCTTCCCTACAAAAAAATGTTTCGACTCTGTATTCGGAGAGGCCACGGCAGCCGCCTCTGAGGCGGAGCGGACGAGCCGTCGTTTTGGATCGGAAGCGACACGCTCCCGCCATCCTCGCTCCGTGCGGCTCCTGCCCTGTCGTGGGCGAGACTCGCACCAATCCACGCCATCCACGGCCGAGAGCCGAGCAGCGCCGTGCCCCTGAGGGCGACGGACTACTTGCGGATCTCCAGCCGCTTGATGATGTCGAGATACCGCTGCGGCGCGAC
>CAZXIG010000074.1:0-12389 GCA_964640405.1 uncultured Candidatus Kuenenia sp. | reverse complement strand
TTCTCCGTGTCGATCCGCACGTCGCCGAGTGCGGGATTGCGGCCCACGACCATGACGCCGTCGATGGCGGTGGCCATCGACACTGCCCGTCTTCCGCCAGGCCACACGCCCATCACCCGCAAGCCTTCGGCGTCGGACGCCTCTTCCGGTCGATCGCCTGCGGCCTTCCCATCGGGCTGCTCCGGTTGCAGCCAGATCAGCCGCGTCACCGCCTCTCGCGGGAAGTCCTGCTCCGCACCCGACAGCGCCAACTTCACGGTCTCGTCGTCCACCTTCACGAGCCGGCCCCGCACGTAGTCGCCGTTCCTCAGCCGCACCACGTGCGTCGGCGGCTGCGACCGCTGCGTCCGCGGAACCGTGAGCAGCCGCTCGAACCGCACCTTGTCGAGCGTGCGTCCAGGCGCGCTCGGATCGAGTTCGACCACCTTGACAGCCGCCGCCGGAACATCGACCACGCCGCCCAGCGGCGTCGAGAGCCGCACCCGCTCGCCGTCGATCTCCGCCACGCGACAGACGGTGCTCTCCCCGCTCGTCAGCACCACGACCTCGGGATACGCCAACTCGGTTGCGGCCGATTGCGGCGCGGCGAGTTCCGCCTGCGTCTGGAGCGCCTGCCGCAGCAGGTGGCCCGCGGCCATGCCGAGCCGGCCGCGAACGATCTCAATCTCGCGCGAATCCTTCCCTGCGGCGTTCGTCACCCTCAAGCGAACGGGCGTGCCGATCCGGCCACGCAGGAGGTCGGTCACCTTTTCGGCATCGAGCCCCTTCGTCTGGACGAACCTCGCCTGTTCGGAGGGCGCGATCGCCACGATCCGGTCACCGGGCTGCAGCCGACCATCTCGTGCCGCGGCGCCATCCTCTGCCAGCATCGTGACGGCGAACGTGCCGTCGTCAGCCGGACTCACCATGCCACCGATGCCGCCCACCATTTCGCCGTCGTCGGCCTCCGCGTCCTGGGCGACGTAGTCCAGCCGACCGGCGAACGGCGCTGCCGGCGATTCGGCGAAGCGGCTTCCCGTCAGGCTTCCCGCCGGCTGCCAGCCCACGCCCCCCGCGACCGCGGCGAGGCTGCCCCGCATGGCGAAGCCGGCGCCTTCGAGCCGGCCTTCGCGGCCCGGCAGATCGGCCCCCGCGGCAGCCGGCATCAGCGACTGCAACGCGACCAACTGGGTGAAGCCCACGCCGACCGGCGTCGCGATGCCCTGCCGTCGGATCCACACGCCTTGCCGATCCACCTTCACCAGCCCGCCCGACACGGCGTCGCCATGCACCCCGATGGCCCGCACCTGCGGGGGCTCACGCGGCCCCGCAGCCGCCGAGCGGGCGAACGAAATCTGGTTCACATCGCCGACCGGGATCTGCGTCGTCTGGCCGGCCTCTCGCACGACGAACGCGTCGGCCTGCGGATCGAAAGCCTCGACCTCGCCCCCCCGCGACTGGCCGCCGCGGACCGCGATCGTCGTCCGCGTGGCGTCGTCGAGCACGGGCTCCGCCGTCGTCCACGGCGAGACGCGCAGGCTCTCGAGGCAGATGTCGCCAGCCATCAGGGAGAGCCGCACGCCCGGCAGCGGCTCGGCGTCGGCCGACCGCTCGACCACGATGTCGGCGGCCGGCGCATCGCCGGACGCGGGGAGCACGACCGCCATTCGTCCTTTCAACTGATCGACGAACAGCACGATCCGCAGTACGTCGTCATCCGGGTTCACCGCCACGGGCTCGAGCGAGGCCCGGCCGGCCTTCCGCCGCACGACCGCGAGCGTCGGCTTCGCGCCGCCGGGCCGCAGCATTTCGAGCACGAACTGGTCGTCGCCGGCCACCCCGTCGTCGGTCAACGAAAAGCGAAACTCCGCCGCGGTGGTCCACGAGACGGAGATGTCGTATCGCGCCCGCGGCGGCGCCGCCACGTCCCGCGATACGGACGCACCCCGCCGCGACGCGAGCAGCCGCCCCGCCTCTTCCCGCCACGCCCCGGCCGGCTTCTGCTCCCAGCCTGCGAGACTGCCGGGCCCGTCGAACGATCCGCCCGCCGCTCCCCGGCGGCCGATGCTTTCCACCTCGTTGCGGTCGATCCGCAGTGATCGAGGTTCGGCTCCGAGCGAGGCCTCGACCGTGATCGTGGCGGCATCGATCTCGCGGATCTTCCCCGCGATTACGTCGCCGCCACGCAGGTGAACGCGGAGCGGCTCGGCCTGCGGCTGTTCCGCGCCGGCTGGCGATGCGAAGCGGATGCCCGATACGGCGCCGAGCCGAAACTCGAACGGCGCCGCGAACGCGGGTGATTTCCAGAGAAGGGTCTCTCGCGGCGACTCCCCCGCCTGCTCGGCCGGCACGAGTTCGCCCGGGAGCTGCCCCCCCAGGCGCAGGTCGAGCACACCCCGCGGGGCGCCTCCACCCGGAAGCGGCGAAGCTGCGGCGGCCACTTCTCCGACCACTACCGTTCGCATCGCGAGGATGACGAACACGGACGCGATCGACCTGATCAGGAGGCCTGGCATCAGGGATTTCTCGCAACTCGCGGCGGCGGAACGTAGCGACGGCAGCGCGAGAAGAGGTCGAGCGGATTGCCGAGCACGATCTTTTCGATCAGCGACTCCGCGTGCCCTCTCGCCCGCATCGCCACGATGAAGTCCGGCACGGCCACTGGCCGCGACGGGCCCCAGTCGCCGGCAGAGTTCACGAGCAGCCGCTCGGAGCCATACCGCTCGATCAGGTCGCAGGCCCGCTCGGGGGAGCACTTCGTGACCGGATAGAGCGTCATTCCGGCCCAGTAGCCGGCGTCGAGCGCGTGGCGGATCGTGTGCTCCTCCACGTGGTCGATCACCACGCGGCCGCGGTCGAGCCTGGGGAAATCGGCCAGCATGTCGAGGATCATGCGGGTGCCGCGGAGCTTGTCGGCCAGGTGCGGCGTGTGGATGAGGATCGTCTCGTCGTGCCTCACGGCGAGCTCCACCTGCTCCAGGAACACCGTGGCCTCGTTCCGCGTGTTCTTGTTGAGCCCAATCTCGCCGATGCCGAGCACGTTCGACGCATCGAGAAACTCCGGGATCGCCGCGATCACCTCGCGGGCGAGCTTCACGTCCTCCGCCTCCTTGGCGTTGATGCACAGCCACGAGTAATGGGCGATGCCGTAATTGGCCGCCCGCTTCGGCTCCACCTCCGTGATCTGCCGGAAGTAGTCGCGGAAGCCGTCGGCGCTGCGGCGGTCGAAGCCGGCCCAGAACGCGGGCTCGCTCACGGCCACGCAGCCCATCCGCGCGAGGGCCTCGTAGTCGTCGGTCACCCGCGAGACCATGTGGATGTGGGGATCGACGTAGTTCATGGCGCGGGGCTCACTGGCCGCAGCAGTTCGGGGAGCCGGCCAGCCGCGGGCCGCCGTCGGTGCGCCAGCCCGGCTCGTAGGCGTCAGAAAACAGTTCCTGGATGTCATCCACCCGGTGGCCGCCCCGCGTGAGCCGCTCTACGGCCTCACGAAGCAGCCGCCAGCGGGCATCGGCATCGAGGCCGCCGCCGGCGGTGGCCGCATGCCGTTCCGTGCGATCGAGCGCGGCGGCCAGTTCCACGATCAGGCTGCGGATGGCGAGAAACCGGTGGTCGGAGAGGCTGTGGGGCATGCCACGAGTTATAGGCTGCACGGGGAATTGCTGCGAGCGGCCAGACCCGCTCGCCAATCATTATACTTTTACGATCGCACGTAAGCAGCATCGGCTACGGTGATGGCCATCGCACTTCACCCCCGGATGCCAATCATGACCGCCGCCTATCGCTTTTCCATCGGTCCCTGGAACATCGGCCAAGGTGCCGATCCGTTCGGCCCCACCGTGCGGCCGAAGGTGTCGTTCGACGACGTGCTCAAGGCCGCGGTCGGCCTCGGCTTCGAGGGCATCCAGTTCCACGACGACGACGCCGTGCCCGACCTGGAATCCCTGCCGCCGGCGCGGATCGTCGCCGAGGCCGAGGCGATGAAGCGAAAACTCGCCGATAAGGGCCTCGTGGCCGAGTTCGTAGCCCCCCGGCTCTGGGAGCACGAGCACGGCATCGACGGCGGCTACACGTCGAATTGCGGAAAATCGCGGAAGTGGGCGATCGAGCGGTCGAAGCGGGCGGTGGACGTCGCCATGGCCCTCGGCTGCGACCTGATCGTGATGTGGCCGGCCCGCGAGGGCACGGCCGTCCGCGAGAGCAAGAACCCGATCACGGCGTCGGCCCAGATGCTCGACGCGATCAATGCCATCCTCGGCGCCGGACCGAAGGTTCGGATCGCGATCGAGCCCAAGCCCAACGAGCCGGTGGATCATGCCTTCGTGCCCACGATCGGCCACGCGCTGGCCCTCGGCGCCCGCTCGGCCGATCCGGCCCGCGTGGGCGTGCTCATCGAGAGCGCCCATGCGATCCTCGCCGGCCTCGATCCCTCCGACGAGATGGGCTTCGCCCTGGCCGCCGGCAAGCTGTGGAGCGTGCACCTCAACGATCAGAACGGACTGAAGTTCGACCAAGACAAGGTCTTCGGCGCGGCCAACCTGCGGGGCGCCTTCGACCAGGTGCGGGTGCTGGAGCAGGCGGGCTATGCCGAGACCGGGGCCTTCGTCGGCTTCGACGTGAAGGCCCAGCGGACGCAGAAGGCGGAGTCGGCCACGGCCCACCTCGCCACGAGCAAGGCGATCTTCCTCAAGCTCGTGGAGAAGGCCCGCTCGTTCCCCGAGAAGACCGCAGCCGAGTGTATCGCCAACCGCGACTACGAGGCGCTCGAGCGGACCGTGCTGGAACACCTCCTCGGCGCATGAGGGCTGGTCGATGGCAGGCAGGGAGGCGGGATCACCGGCGTCGCAGCGGCTCGTCGCCGTCATTCTCGACGCGGCCCGTCCCTACGATCGCCTGATCATCGGCGGCGTGGCCCAGTATGCCCGCGAGCATGGCGGCTGGAGCCTCTACGTGGAGGAGGATCCGCTCCAGAAGCTTCCCAACCTGGAGCACTGGCACGGCCACGGCATCATCGCCAACTTCGACGACCGGCGGGTGGCGCGGGCGATCCACGGGCTCGCCATCCCAATCGTGGCGGTCGGGGGCGGCTACGGCTGGTACGAGCCCGAATCGGGCATTCCTTATATATTCACCGACAACGTCGCCATCGGCCGGCTCGGCGCCGAGCATCTGCTCGGCTGCGGCTTCGAGACGCTGGCGTTCTACGGCTATCCGCGGACGGTGACGAGCGGCTGGTCGGAGGAGCGGGCCGCGGCGTTCGCTTCGGCGGCCGCGGAGGCGAATCGCGACTGCCATCTCTTCACCGGCCGCCACGCCGACGCCCGCCGCTGGGAGGAACTGCAGCGCGAATTGACGGCCTGGATCGCAAAGCTACCCAAGCCCGTCGGGATCATGGCCTGCAACGACGTCCGCGCCCGCCACGTGCTCGAGGCCTGCCGCACGCTCCGCCTTCACGTGCCCCACGACGTGGCCGTGCTCGGCGTGGACAACGACGAGATGATCTGCGACCTCACATCGCCGCCGCTCTCGAGCGTCGATCAGTCGGCCCGGCGGATCGGCTACGAGGCGGCCGCCGCGCTCGACCGTCTCATGCAGGCCGGCTCGCGGCCGCGGCCACCGAAGCGGGCCGCGGCGCCGCTCACCAGGCCGGTCGTGATTCCGCCGGTCGGCGTCATCGCGCGGGCTTCGACCGACACGACGGCCACCCGAGACGAAACGGTGCTCTTCGCCCTGCAGCGACTGCGGGACAACCCCTGGCGCCGGCCCGATGTGGCCGCGATCGCGGCGGAGGCGTGCGTCTCGAGGTCCACGCTCGAGAACCGGTTTCGCGCCGTGATAGGCCGCTCGATCCACGAGGAGTTCGCGCGGCTGCGGCTCGCCGGCCTGCGCCGGCTGATCACGGACACCGACCTGCCGCTCAAGACCGTCGCCGCCCGCGCCGGATTTCCGTCGGTGCAGTACATGACCACGTTCCTGCACCGCCATACTGGCCTCACCCCCGCACGGCTCCGCGCCGTCGAGCGTCGCGGACAAAATAGGGACGGGAGCGATTTTTGCTCCACACAAATCGCTCCCGTCCCTCATTTTCCACCAAGGATCCCCCGATGAGAGACGCGATGGATTGCATCGTCTGCGGCACTTGTGTGGCCGACATTCTCGTGCGGCCGGTGCCGCTCTCGGAGCCGGTCGGCGGCGGCCGGCTGTTCCACGTCGAGCCGATCGAGGCCACGACCGGCGGCATCGTCTGCAACACCGGAATCGCGATGCGGAGGCTCGGCATGCGGGTCGCCGCCGCGAGTCTCGTGGGCGCCGACGCCTGGGGCGAACTCGTGCGGTCGCGGCTCACGGCCGAGGGCATCGACTGCACCGCCGTCGAATCCCATCCGCAGCGGGCCACGAGCACGACGGCCGTCCTGATCGATCCGAGTGGCGAGCGGAGCTTCGCCCATCACGTCGGCGCCCCGCAGGCGCTCGACCTGGCGTTCGTCCGCAGGCTCGCGCCGCACTGGATGCGGAGCCGCGTGGCCCTCGTCGGCTACTTCGGGCTGCTCCCCGCGCTCGAGCCGACGATGGGGGAGGCGCTGGCCACGATCCGAGGGGCCGGCTGCCTCGTGGCCCTCGAGACCGGCGGCAGCGGCGGCGCGCTCGAGCAGTTGCTCCCGGCGCTGCCGCACGTCGACGTCTACGTGCCGAGCCTCGACGAGGCGACCCACCAGACCGGTCTTCATGATCCGCGGGAGATCGTCGCCTGCTACCGCGGCCATGGAGCCGCCGGCATCCTGGGCGTGAAACTCGGCAGCCGGGGCACGCTGCTGAGTCCGACCGTGGGCGAGTTCCTCGACATCCCCTGCGTGCCCGCGCCCGGCCCGGTGGCCGACACGACCGGTGCCGGCGACTCGTTCCTCGCCGGACTGCTCACAGGGATCATCCGTGGCATGCCGCTTCGCGAAGCGGGTATCCTCGGTGCCGCCACGGCCGCATGCTGCGTGACGGGCCTGGGCGCGATCGCCGGCCTGCGTTCGTTCGACGAGACGCTGGCCCTCGCCCGCGGGCACATTCATGGCTGATTGCTTGACGGCGGCCCCTTCACAGCCCTGTTTCTTGCCGAACCGCCCCATGCGGGGTACCATGCGATCTGGCGACGCCGCCGCCATATTGCGACTCACAATGGCATCTGTACCACGATTCTTCACGCCTCCAACCGGGCATTTCTTTCTGTTCGGGCCGCGAGGCACAGGCAAGACCTGGTGGGCCAGACAGGCCTATCCCAGTGCCCTGCATGTCGATCTGCTCGACCCGGAAACCGTTCGGCGGCTCGGGGCTCGGCCGGAACGCCTGCGTGAAATGATTGCCGCGGCGCCGCAGGCGGAGGCGGTCGTGATCGACGAGGTGCAGAAGCTGCCCGCACTGCTCGAGGTCGTGCACGCCGTGATCGAGGAACACCAACGCCGCGGCGGCGGTCCGCGGTTCGTGCTCACCGGGTCGAGCGCGAGAAAGCTCCGCCGGGGCGGCGTGAACCTGCTGGGGGGCCGGGCGGCCCAGTGCTGGCTGCATCCTTATATGGCGGCCGAGCTCGGCAAACAGTTTGAATTCGCCGCCACGTTGGAAAGCGGCCTGCTCCCGGTGATCCTCGGCGCCGATGAGCCACAGGCGAACCTCGCGGCCTACAACGCCCTCTACATCAGGGAGGAGGTGCAGGCCGAGGGACTGGTGCGGTCGGTCGGCAGCTTCGCCCGGTTTCTCGAGGCCATCAGCTTTTCACATGCCTCCGTGCTGAACCTTGCCAACGTCGCCCGCGAGTGCGAGGTGAGTCGCAAGACGGCCGAAGGCTATCTCGAGATCCTCGAGGATTTGCTGCTCGGGTATCGGCTCCCTGTCTTCTCCCGTCGAGCCAAGCGACAGCTCGCCGCCCATCCGAAGTTCTACTTCTTCGATGCCGGCGTCTTCCGTGCGAATCGGCCGACCGGGCCACTCGACGAGCCTGGGGAGATCGACGGCGCCGCCCTCGAAGGCCTCGTGGCCCAACACCTGCGGGCCTGGTGCCACTATTCACAGGGACGTCATCAGCTCCACTACTGGCTCACTCGCTCCCAGGTGGAGGTCGATTTCGTGATCTACGGTGAAAGCGGCATCCATGCCATCGAGGTCAAGAACACGGGGAGGATTCGCCCCGAGCATCTGCGCGGCCTCAAGGCGTTCGGCGAGGATTACCCGACGGCTCGCCTGGCCCTGCTCACGCGAAGCCGCGAACGGCTCGTCATCGACGGCGTGAGCTGCCTCCCGATCGACGAGTTTCTTGCCGGACTCACGCCAGGCACGCCACCGCTTTCCACCGAGGGCCGCACCGCATGAATGCACGCGACCTCCAGTTCCTGGCCGATCGTCTTGAAGGCGATTTGCTCGTCGATGATCTCACCCGCACGGCCTACTCGACCGATGCGTCGGAGTATCAGGAGCGGCCGCTGGCCGTGGCGTTTCCCAAAACGGAGGCCGACGTCGGCGAGCTCGTCCGGTTCGCGGCGGCCAACCGCGTGGGCCTGATCCCGCGGGCCGCCGGCACGTCGCTCGCCGGCCAGGTGGTCGGCAGCGGGATCGTGGTCGATGTCGGCCGGTATCTCAACCGGATTCTCGAACTCGATGTCGAGCGGCGTCGCGTGCGGGTGCAGCCGGGCGTGGTCCGCAACGAGCTCAACCGGTTCCTGGAGCCGCACGGCCTGTTCTTCGCCCCCGAAACCTCGACCGCCGGCTGGGCGATGATCGGCGGCATGGTGGGCAACAACTCGTGTGGCTCCAACTCGATCGCCTGGGGCACGACCCGCGATCATCTGCTTTCCACCCGCGGCTTCCTCGCCGACGGTTCGCCGGCGACGTTCGGCCCGCTGTCCTCGGCCGATTTCACGGCTGCCTGCACCGGCGACACGCTCCAGGCGACGATTTATCGCGAGCTCCGCGACATGCTCGCGGCTCCGGCCACGCGGCAGCTGATCCGCGACTCGTTCCCCCGGCCCGAGGTCACCCGCCGCAACACGGGTTATGCGCTCGACGCGGTGATGGATGCCGCCTGCGTCGATCCGGCGAGCGACCGTGAGTTCAACATGTGCCGGCTGCTCGCCGGCTCCGAGGGCACGCTCTTCTTCGGCGTCGAGTTCGAGCTCAACGTGCTCCCGCTGCCGCCGCCGGGAGGCCTGCTCTGCGTCCACTGCGCGAATGTGGATGAGGCGCTGCGGGCCACCGTCGTCGTGATGGGCCTGCGGGCCTCGGGCCTCGAGCCCACCGCCTGCGAGCTGATCGACAAGAAGATCCTCGACTGCACGAAGGACAACCTCGAGCAGGCACGGAACCGGCGGTTCGTGGTGGGTGACCCCGGCGCCGTGCTCGTGGTCGAACTCCGCGACGCCGATCCCGCGGCCCTCGCGCGGAAGCTCGAGGCCGTCGCTGCCGAGCTGAAGTCGCAGGGCCTCGGCTACGCCTACCCGACGCTCCTCGGCGCGGAGGGACACGCGGTGTGGGAGCTGCGCCGGGCGGGCCAGGGGCTCGTCAACAATCTCCCCGGCGACGCCAAGCCGCGGGAGATCGTGGAAGACACGGCCGTGGCGGTGGAAGACCTGCCCGCCTACATCGCCGAGTTCGACCGGCTGCTTGCCGAGAAGTATGGCATCGACTGCGTCCACTATGCCCACGCCGGCGCCGGCGAGCTGCACCTGCGGCCACTCTTCGACCTCCACTCGGCGGCCGGCCTGAAGATGTTTCGCGACGTGGCCACCGACGTGGCCCACCTCGTCAAGAAATACCGCGGGTCGCTCAGCGGCGAGCACGGCGATGGCCGACTCCGGGGCGAGTTCATCCGCACGATGGTGGGCGACGAGTGCTACCGGCTCTTCGAGCGGGTGAAGCGGGCCTTCGATCCCCAGGGCATCTTCAATCCCGGCAAGATCGTGGCCACACCGCCGATGGACACGAGCCTGCGGATCCTGCCGGACGCCGCCGAGCCCCACCGCGAGACGGTGTTTCGGTTTGCCGACACCGGCGGCGTGCTGAAGGCCGCCGAGAAGTGCACGGGCGTCGGGCAGTGCCGCAAGACGCACCTGATCGGCGGCACGATGTGCCCCAGCTACATGGCCACCCGCGACGAGCGGCACACGACCCGGGCCCGGGCCAACGTGCTCCGGCAGGCGCTCGCGAATCCGACCACGGCCGACCCGTGGACGCGGCCCGAACTCGCCGAGGTGATGGACCTCTGCCTCTCCTGCAAGGCCTGCAAGAGCGAGTGCCCGTCGAACGTCGACATGGCCCGGCTCAAGGCGGAGTGGGAGCAGCACCGGCAGGACCGCGAGGGCACGTCGTTCCGCAGCCGCCTCGTCGCCGGCACCGGCCGCGCGATGCGGCTCGCGAGCCGCGTGCCCTGGCTCTACAACTTCGTCGTGCAGACGCCGGCGCTCGCGCGGATCATGAAGCGGCAGGCCGGCTTCGCGGCCGGGCGGTCGCTCCCCACGCTCCCGGGCACCACGCTCTCCGGCTGGTTCCGCCGCCACACGCCGGCTGCGACCGCCGGCCGCGTCGGCCGCGTCCATCTGTTCTGCGACGAGTTCACCGACACGCTCGACGCCCCGATCGGCATCGCGGCCGTGCAGCTGCTCGAGGCCCTCGGCTACGAGGTGGTGATCCCGCAGCACGTGGAGAGCGGCCGGGCCTGCTTCTCGAAGGGCCTCGTCCGCCGGGCCCGTGACCTCGC
Source organism: uncultured Candidatus Kuenenia sp. (assembly GCA_964640405.1). Classification (GTDB taxonomy): domain Bacteria; phylum Planctomycetota; class Planctomycetia; order Pirellulales; family UBA1268; genus QWPN01. Next base: position 1,678 of record CAZXIG010000074.1, on the reverse strand, counting down.
GATCCGGAACGTCGAACTGCTCGCAGACGTGATCACCGCCGACGCGCCGCTTGTCGGCATCGAGCCCTCCGCGATCCTGTCGTTCCGCGACGAGTATCCCGACCTCGTGCCCGCACCGCTCGCCGCGAAGGCCACGGAGCTGGCACGGCACACGCTTCTCATCGACGAGTTCCTGGCCCGCGAGACGGACGCCGGCCGGATCTCGGCCGACAGCTTCGACACGACGCCGCGACGAATCCTCGTGCACGGCCACTGCCACCAGAAGGCGCTTTCGTCGCTCGCCCCGACGACCCGGATCCTCGGCCTGCCGCGCGGCCACGCCGTCGAGGTGATTCCCAGCGGCTGCTGCGGCATGGCGGGCTCGTTCGGCTACGAGGCCGAGCACTTCGACCTCTCGATGCAGATCGGGGAGCTCGTGCTCTTTCCGGCCGTGCGGCAGGCCGCCGCCGACACGCTCATCGCCGCTCCCGGCACGAGCTGCCGCCACCAGATCAAGGACGGCACCGCCCGCTCCGCCCTCCATCCCGTCGAAATCCTCCACGCGGCCCTCGCGCCGCCCCGCTGACCGTTCCATTCCCCACTTTCGGAAGCCACATGACCGCCACGCTCGCGCCCAAATCCCTCGACACGAAGCTCGCCCGGATCATCGCCGACCCCGGCTGCCGCGACTTCATCCTCGCCGACGCGAAGGACGCCGACATGGCGTTCGGCCTCGCCGCCCCCGGGCTGAAACCGGGGGGCGATCCGGCCAGCGGCCCCTTCCGCACGATCGCCGAGTATCGGGATCACATCCGCGAGATCGTGAAGCAGGGTCTCGTGGACATCATGCTCATGAGCGCGAGCACGAGCGAGGTGCTCTCGATCGACGAGGGGCTGTTCGTCGATTCGCCCGTCACGCCCGCCGTGCGGATGAACGACACGACCGACATCTGGCTGGCCGCCGGTACTGGCGGCTACACGAAGGAGCCCGCCCTCCCCTTCTCCACCACGACGATCGGGCAGGCCCGCTGCGGCCGGGTCGATCGCTTCGAGACAGCCCCCGGCCGCGGCGCGAACCTCGGGCTCTTCTCGCTGACGCTCAACGACGACTCGCACCTCGACCGGGCGATGCTCACCGCCTACCGCGACTTCCGCATCGAGGCCGAGCGGGCGGGCTTCCGGCATTTTCTGGAGGTGTTCTTTCCCAACGCGCTCGGCCGCGTGCCGGGCAAGGCCGCCGGCAGTGGCCCGCGCGACGTGGCGCGGTTCCTGGCCGACCACGTGGTGCGGGCGCTGGCCGGCGTGCCGCGGGCCGGTCGGCCGATCTTCCTCAAGATTCCGTTCCTCGGACCCGAGGTGACGGAGCAGCTGGCCGCCTACGACCGGTCAGTGGTGGTTGGCATCCTCGGCGGTGCCGCCGGCACGACGCACGACGCGTTCGCGCTCCTCGCCGAGGCCAAGCAGCACGGCGCCCGCGTCGCCCTCTTCGGCCGCAAGATCAACGCCGCCGAGAACCAGCTCGCCTTCGTGAAGCACCTCCGCGCCGTGGCCGACGACGCGGTCGCCCCTGCCGAGGCCGTGCGGTCATACCACGCGGAACTGGCGACGCTCGGCCTCACGCCCCACCGGCCGCTCGACGCCGACCTCGCCCGCTCCTCCACCGCCTCCGCCTACGGCGGCTGAGCGGAGAGCTGCCCCA
>CAZXIG010000073.1:8035-12423 GCA_964640405.1 uncultured Candidatus Kuenenia sp. | reverse complement strand
CCGGATTATCCCCCGGCTTGCGGTCGGGCTTGCGCCCGATATCCCCCGGCTTGCGCCTGGGGGCTTCCTTTCGTCTGTCCGATACAAGCCCCCATGCGCATAAAAGCCCCCATGCGCAAGCAGGGGGATCAATGCGGGTTCCATTTTGAAACGGCCCGGATTATCCCCCGGCTTGCGCCTGGGGGCTTGGATGGCAATGGAAATGCGGGGGCGGTGCGTTTTTTTGCCCCTCGTGCCCGCCGCGCTCGCTTAAGACTTGACGGGTGCGTGTCCCGTCGTGGCTGCATGGCGAGGACGGCATGGACGAGATTCTCGGGCGACTTTGCGGCATTTGGCCGCAGGCGGCATCTCGTGTCGCGGCGTTGTGGAGTGCCGCGGCGTGGCGGCTGCGACGGGCCTGCCGCAGTGAGCCGCTGCCCTGCCGGCCGTTGGTCGTCGTGGCCATCTGTCTGGCGGGGGGCTGCGCGGCGGCCCGGCTCGCGCCGGCGTTCGGCCTCGGCGGGGCCGTTGCCTGGTGGGGGGCCGCCGCGGGAGCGCTCGTGGGCTGGGGCGTGTCGTGGCCGCGAGCCGGCAGGAGCGTCGCGTGGCTCTGCGCGGCGGTGGCGTGTGCCGGCGGCGCGTGGGCCGCGGCGCAGCACGATCTCTTTCGCGCGGACGACCTCGCCTGGAGCCTCGCCGACGATCCGCAGCCGGTCGCGATTCGCTGCACCGTGCTCGAATCGCCGCGGCCCCTTCCGCCTCCTGCCGGCATGGCGGCCCAGGCCGTGGCCCGCGGGCCGTCGAGCGAGTGCGTCGTCGCCGTGCATGCGGTGCGAAACGGTGGCCTATGGGAGCCGGCATCGGGGCGGGCGGCGGTCGTGGTCGACGGTCCTCCGCCTGCCCTGCGGGTCGGAGCCCGGCTCACGGTGCTCGGCCGCGGCTTGCGGCCGGCCTCGGCGCTGAATCCCGGTGAGTTCGACTTCCGCTTGCGGGCCCGCACGAAGCGGTGTCTGTCGATCGTTCGCGTGGGGGCGCCGGCGTGCGTGCGGGTGACATGGGAGCCGCCGTGGTGGTGGCCTCCGGCCTTCGTCGATGGCATGCGGCGGCGCGGCGCCGAAGCTCTGCATGCGCACCTGTCGCCCTCTCGCGCGCCGCTGGCGGCCGCGCTCCTGCTCGGCAGCCGCGAATCGTTGCCACGGGAGGAGGCCGATGATTTTCTCGTGACCGGCACGGTCCACATCCTCTCGATCTCGGGACTCCACGTAGGCCTGCTCGCGATGGCCCTCGCCGCCTGCCTGCGGTCGCTGCTCGTGCCGCGTGCGCTCACGCTGCTGTGCGTGGCCGGATGCATCGGGATGTACATGCTCGTCGTCCGGGCGGAGACGCCGGTGGTGCGGGCGACGCTGCTCGTCTGGCTCACCTGTCTCGGCGGCCTTTGGGAACGGCGTTCGGCCGCCGTGAATGCCCTGGCGGCGGCCGCCATCACGATCCTGGCGATCCGTCCGGGAGACGTGATCAGCGCCGGTGCGCAGCTCTCGTTTCTCTCGACGGCGGTGCTCGTGGGCACGGCGTCTGTGATCGTGCGGTCGCGGCCTGCGCCGGATCCGATCGCGCGGCTCATCGACCGCAGCCGCTCGCCGGCCGAGCGGCACCTGCGGCGACTCGGCCGTCAGGCCTGGGAGCTGTTCATCGTGGGGGCCGCCGTGTGGGCCGTGACGGCGCCGATGGTGGCCGCGCGGTTTCACGTGGTGAGCCCAGTCGGCATCCTGCTCAACGTCGTGGTCGCGCCGCTCGTGCCGCTCGCCATGGTGTTGGGATTCGCGTGCGTCCTCTCGTCCGCCGTTTCGGCGACGCTCGCCGCGGTCTGCGGCGCCGGATGCGATGCGGCGCTGGGCCTCGTCGCGTTCGTCGTCGAGCTCGGCGCCCGCGTACCGGCGGGGCACGCCTGGGTGCCCGGGCCGCCGCGCTGGTGGGTCTTCGGCTGGTATGGCTGCCTCGCGGCGACCGCGTGGCTGCTTCCGGCGGCGCGGCTGGGGCGCTGCGCGACGTGGGCTGCGGTGGCGGGGGGCTGGTGTGCGGTCGGAATCGTCGGCTACGCGGCGGCGTCCATGGGGACGACGCAGCCGGCGGGCCTGCGGGTCGTGATGGCGGCGATGGGCCATGGCTGCGGCATCGTCGTGCGTTCCCCCGGAGGCCGCTGCCTCGTCTATGACGCCGGACGGCTCGGGGCCCCGGGAGCCGCGCGGCGGGGGATGGAGTCGGTGCTCTGGTCGGAAGGCATTTCCACGATCGACACCCTCGTCATCTCCCACGCCGATGCCGACCACTTCAACGCCGTGCCCGATCTCCTGGCCCGCTTCCGCGTCGGACGGATCGTCGTGTCCGAGAGCTTTCTGGCGAGTGCGGCCGTCGGTGTCGCCGAGGTGCGAGGGCGCGCGGCGGCGCGGGGCGTTCCACTGTGCACTGTGCGCGCGGGGGATTCTGTCGCCGTCGATCCGCTCTGTCGCGTGCGGGTGTTGCACGCGGGGCCGGGCAACGCCGCAGCCGATCCCCGCGGAGACGACAACGAATCGAGCATTGTGCTCTCCGTCGAATCGGCCGGCCGCCGGCTGCTGCTCACGGGCGATGTCGAGGGCGAGTCGCTCGCGCGGCTCGTGCGTTCGCGGCCCGGTGCGTGCGACGTGCTCGTGGCACCCCATCACGGCAGCCGCACGACACTACCGGCCGCCGTGGCCACGGCGACCGCTCCCGACTGGGTGCTCGTCAGCGGCGTGGGCGGTCGCAGCTGGCCGGAGGTTCGGGTCGCCTACAGGGCGGCATCGGGGCGCGACGCCGCCGTGCTGAAAACCGGCGGCGAAGGGGCGATCGCCGTCGAGCTCGACGCGCATGCCGTGCGCGTCGCCCGGTTTGCGGGCGACGCGTGGCGGAACGTCATCCCGGGCGAAGACGGCGGCACATCACCGCCAGCCGAGCGTCTCGCTCAGGGCGTTGAGCAGCGGCGCCGAGAGCGGCGTGCCCGTCGCAGCGCGCATGGTCGAGGTCAGGTCGAACATCACGAGCCCGGCCGTGAGCATCAGCAGCGTGCAGCAGACCAGGGCGAGCACCTGCCAGATGCTGAACGTCGTCTCGACGGGGTGCTCGAGCGGGATGCCCATGGACAGGCCGGACATGCTGTTGGCAGCACTGCTTTCCTCGAGCGACACGGAGGCGGAGTCTTCGAGAGCCGCGCCGAAGAAGCTCGAGTCGCCGGTATCGTCGGTCGCAATGACGACGGAGGCGCTCTCTTCGTCGCCGACATCGCCGAGGTCGAAGGCTTCGCCCGCGAGCGAACCTCCCGCCAATGAACCGCCGGCAATCGAGCCAGCGGCCAGCGAGCCGCCCGCCACGAGCGATCCGGCGGCCAGTGAACCTCCGGCATCGATCGCCGAACCGATGCCGGAGGCGGCTGCGAGATCGATGCCCGACACCTGAATGTCGCCGTCTTCCAGCGACAGGCCGCTGTCGAGCGGTCCTGAAAGGGCCACTCCCGCGGCCGAGGCGTTCGCCGGCTGTGGCGGCGACGAGACCCCCGAAATCCCCGAGAGTCCGGCGATTTCGCCGGATCCGACTCCGACGGCATTGCCGAGGTCGAGCGTCATGCCGGCCGCATCGCCGGCCGCGGCCGGTTTGAGGTCGAGGCCCGAAAGCTCCGGCGATCCGGCGATTGCGGAGCCAGCGGCGATCGAGTCGAGCACGAGGTCGTCATTGGCGAGACTGCCCTGTGTCGCGGCTGCCGGCTGACCGCCGGACGCGAACGACAGGCCCGAGGCCTCGGCCGCGGCAGGTGCCGCATCGGCCTGGCCGGCGCGGACGATCGTCTGCGATCCGGCGTGCACGTCGGAGGCCGCGAACACCCAGTCGCCGTCTTCGAACGTGCCGCCGATGGCGAGGTCGTCGGCGTCGGCCTTCGAGGCCGGCGCGGCAGCGGCCGGCGCAGGGGGCTCGAGGTCGAGCGCGAGAGCGTCGGAGTCGGGACGCTCGTCTGCGAGATCGGCGGCGACCCGCTCGACCTCTTCCACCTTGAACTTGAGCGTCGTACCGTCCCGCATCGGGAACAGTTTCTTCCGATCGACGAGGCGGTGCACCTCGTCGACGCTCACGTTGAGCTGCCGCGCCGCCTCCTCGAGGGAGAGGAATTTCCCAGCCATCCTGTGTGCCTTGCTGCCCCGGGGGAACGTCGGCGCGGAACTCGCCTGATCTTGTTTCGTCGCACCGGCCACCCCATTCTACCGTCGGCCTCCGCGGCCGGCGCAGTCCGCACCACCGCTACGACGGGCCGGAAGCCTGGGGGCTTCCCAATCCAAGCCTCCAGGCGCAAGCCGGGGGACGATCACCTCCCAATAAAAGCCCCCAGGCGCGAGCCGGGGGAT
>CAZXIG010000073.1:0-7935 GCA_964640405.1 uncultured Candidatus Kuenenia sp. | reverse complement strand
TGGGGGCTTTTATCGAACAGACGAAAGAAAGCCCCCGACCGCGAGCCGGGGGATCGGTCAGCGAACGGTTTCGCGGCCCGGCTGGAGCATCTTCCGCAGGGCCGCGGGCGTCGGCTCCTGCACGTTGAACTCGTCGAGCAGCAGATCCGACGAGATGTCACGGGCACTCTTGAGCGTGAGGCTGCCCCCCTGGGGGTCGACGTGATACACCGCGGCGTGCCGGGTCGCCGGATCCACCACGATCAGCAGGCGCCGGCCGTCTTCGAGCGGCGAGTCGGAAATCCAGAGGGCGTCCCCGTTGGCCGCCGGCAGCGGCCGCTGGGCGGCCGACCCGGCCGTCGAGAGGACTGCAGCGAGCAAGCCAACCGCAGCCAGCGGAAGCAGGGTTCGGTAGGGCATGAAATCACTCCGGCGACGGGCGACGAGGTGAGCGTGTAGACGGTCGTCGCATGCCCCAGCAAGCCCAAAGTCCGGCTTGCCTAGTCCTCGCAGGGCCCGCCCTTCGCCTCGGCCGGCTGGTGTTCCTTCAGGCAGACTCTTTCGATTCAATCGACCAAGCCGATCGTTCCGATGGTAGGGAAAATGCCGTCGGCCCGAGCGGCCCGTCGGCAGAGTCCAGCCCGCCTCGGAGGTGCCATCCGGTGTCGTCTCTCAATGCCTTGTCCGCCGTTCTGCTCCGGTCGCCACTGCTCTGGGGCGGGGCGTTGGCCTTCTGCTTCTTCGGGCTGATTCATGGCGGCGTGATCAGCGATCCCAACGTGGTGCGATACCTCGCCGGCCACTGGGTCGAATACGTCGAAGTCGCGATGTTCTGCGTGGGCCTCGCAGCGCTGGCTCTGAAGGGCGGCGATATCTACCGCCAGCTGCGCACGGCGGACGAGTCGCCGTTGGAGCCGATTCCGGAAGGTGGGCAGTCGCCCGCCGAGGCCGCGACGCTCGCGGCCGCCGTGTCCGACGCCGCCGCCGGCTACCTGCCCCGCCGGATGCGCGAGGCCCTCGATTTCGTCGTGCGGACGGGCGACTCCGACGGCCTCAACGACCATCTCAAGTATCTCGCCGATCTCGACGCGGCCCGTGCGGCCCAGGGCTACGGGCTCGTCCGGTTCGTGATCTGGGCCATCCCGATCATGGGCTTTCTCGGCACCGTGATCGGCATCACGGTGGCGATCGCCAGCCTCTCGCCGACGCAGCTGGAAAACATCTCGGGCGTCGTCGCCGGCCTCGGCACCGCCTTCGACACGACCGCCACGGCCCTCGGGCTTTCGATGGTGCTGATGTTCCTCCAGTTCGTCGTCGATCGGGCGGAGCAGGGTTTGCTGGCCCGGGTCGATGAAACGGCCTGGCAGGCGCTGGGCGGACGATTCCAGTCGTTCGGCGGCGGCGATGGCGCCGCGCTGGCCATCGCACGGCTCGGCGAAACGATGGCCCGCGGCTCCGCGCAGCTGCTCGACGCCCAGGAGCAGGCCTGGCGGTCGCTCGAGCAGACGGCCGTCGGCGGCATCCGCCAGCTGCTCGACGAGGCGGGCGAGCGGATGACGACCACGCTCGGCGGCTCGCTCGACTCGAGCCTCGCCCGCTGGGGCGAGTCGCTGGCCAAGGCCCACGATGAACTGGCCTCGCGGCGCGAGGAGCGCTGGACGGCCGCGGCGGAGTCGCTGGCCGAAGCGGTGCGTGGCCTCGAGCGGCATCAGCGGTCGCTGGCCGAGCAGACGGCCGTGCTCGGGAGCGTCGTGGACGCCACCCGCGACATCACCACACTCGAGCGCAGCCTCGACTCCAACCTCGCGCGGCTGGCGAGCACGGGTCGGTTCGAGGAGACGCTCGCCACCCTGGCGGCGGCCGTTCAGCTTCTGGCCGTCCGGGCCGGCGACGTCGCCGGTGACGCCCGCCGCGTCGATCTGCACGCCGTGCGGACCACCGGAAAGGCTGCATGAGTCGCGTTCGTCCGGTCGCCGGACCCTCCATCTCGCTGTTCCCGTTCCTCGCCGTGCTCCTGTGCACGATGGGGGCGCTGCTCGTGCTGCTCGTGCTCTTCAGCCGCGCGGCCCAGCGGCCGCCCGTCGATGAGGCCGCGGTCAAGGCCGCTGTGGCGCGGACCGAGGAACTGAATCTCGCCAAGGACGAGCTCGCCTGGCGGCTCCAGCAGCTGCAGTCGATCCGCGACCGCACAGCGGATGACCTGGCGCGGGCCCGCATGCAGCTGGCGGGTGTCGAGGAGGACGCGCGGCGGATCACCGACGAGCTCGAGGCGCTCGAGCGCACCGCCGAGGCGCTCGCCTCCGGCGCCCAGCCCGACGCCGCCGAGGCGGAGGCTGTCGCGAAACTCGAGCAGGCTCTGGCCGAGGCCCGCGCCGCGCTCGAGAAGGAGCGGGCGGGCAAGGCCGACAAGCCGCCGGCCTACGCCGTGGTTCCCTATGTCGGCTCGAATGGCACGCATCGCCGGCCGCTCTACATCGAGTGCGGCATCGACGGCGTGTTTCTGCAGCCGGAGGGAATCCGGCTCGGCCCCGCGGATTTCGAGGGGCCGCCCGGTCCTGGCAACCCGCTGGCCAGCGCGCTCCGCGCGGCCCGAGAGCACATCGCCGCGGCGCCGGGTGAGGCGGGCGTGCCGCAGGCGCAGCCCTATCCGCTGCTGCTCGTTCGGCCGTCGGGCGTGATGGCCTACTACGCCGCCCGCGAGGCCATCCAGTCGTGGGGCAGCGAGTTCGGCTATCAGTTCGTCGACGAAGACTGGCAGATCAACTATCCGCCCCCGGATCCGGCGCTCGCCGAGGCCGAGCGGCGGGCAGTCGAGGAGTCGCGGCGTCGGCTCGCGTGGCTGCAGCAGGTGCGGCCCGCCCGTCCTGCCAAGCCGCCCACGCAGTATCGGGCCGCCACGACGCGGGGCGGTGTCGTGGCCAACGGCGGGCCGAGCGTGCTCGGCGACCAGTCGCGATTCGACTGGACCGAGGAGCAGGCCTCGGGGGGCCGCGGTGACGGTGGCGGTGGCGGTGGCGCCCAGCCGGGGCGAGGCTTCGTCGCCGGTGGCAGCGGGGGCAGCGCCGTTGGCGTCGGTTCGGGCCAAGGCGGCGAGGGGTTGCCGGGTGGGGCCGTTGGTGGCGGACCAGGCGGCACCGGATCGTCGGCCATGGCGGCGCTCGGCGACCGCTACTCGGGACCGTCGAAGTTCTACGACACGTCTCCGGGCGGACCGGCTGGCCCGGGCGGCCCAGCGCCGGCCGCCGACGGCGCCGCTCCAGCCCAGCCGGGCGGCACGGAAACCGCCGGGGGTTCCTCTGGACCCGGGGGGGCGACCGGAACGAAGAGCGATGCAACAGGCCAGGGAAGTGCCACCGGTGGGCCGGGCGGCGGAGAGTCGACGGGGAATGCCACCGCGTCGTCAGGCTCGGCCGGAGGCGCGGGCGGCGTCGGCTCTGCCGGCATGGCGGCTGCGGCCCGCGGCGGAGCGGCATCGTCAGGAGCCGGATCGTCGGCGGGGGCGGTCGGATCCTCGGGCGGTGGCGGCTCGGGCCCCTCGATGCCGGGGCTGCCGCAGGGTAGCGGAGGCGTCTCGGCCTCGACGGGCGCATCCTCGGCCGGCGGCTCGCTGGCCGGCAGGCGCGGCAGCAACTGGGCGAGCCTCGCCTCTCATGACCGTCCCGTGCCGATCACGCGGCCGATCCTGCTCGAGTGCAGCGCCAACGAATTCCGGATTCTTGCCGACCGCGGTGGCCGTGTGGAGACGCGGATTCCAATCGGCACCCATACCGTCGACTCCGTCGATCTGCTCGTGCAGGCCGTGCATACGAAGGTCGGTGGCTGGGGCATGGCCGGCGACCGCATGTATTGGCGACCCGAACTGGTGCTCTCCGAAACGCCCGACGGCCGCGGCCGACGCGAGGATCTCGAGCGGCTGCTCGCCGACAGCGGCCTCGATACCCGGCGGAAAGGCCAGGACAACCAGATCCGGCCGTTGCCTCCGGTGCGGCAGGCCGACGCAGGCCCGCCACCTCGGTGATGCCGGGGCCCGACCCTCGAACGATCCGTTGGAGATGACGCGATGGCACGCAGCAGGCCGGCCGAGATCAGCGATGCGGGGCAAGACTCGTTTCTCGACGTTGTCACCAACATCGTCGGCATCCTGATCATCCTCGTGATGGTGATCGGCGGCCGCGCACAGCAGATCGTGCTCACGCCGCCGGAGCCGGTGGCCGACACCGGGCCGCTCGAGAAGGAAGTCCGCACCCTGGCCGAGACGGTCGCATCGACCGAGAGCGAGATCGACGAACTGCAGACGCAGGCCCGCACCGTGGCCACCGCCGCGGCGTTCGCCGCCGATGCCCGGCTCCAGCTGACGACTGCCGTGTCGGCCGCGAAGGCCGCGCTCGACCGCCGCAAGCAGGAGGGGGAAGCCGCCCGCATCGCCGCGGCCGAGACCCGCTCGCGGCGGCAATCGCTGGAAGCCGAGCTCGAGCGGGTGAAGCAGGACACCGAGGCCCTCGCCTACGCGCCGGCCACGACGCAGGAAGTGCTCGCCTACCCCACGCCGATCGGCCGTACGGTCAACGGCGAGGAGATGCACTTCCGTCTCGCCGGCGGCCGGATCGCCTACATCCCGCTCGAGGAGCTCTTTCAGCTCGCCAAGAACCACACGCAGCGGCACTCCGGCCCGATCGCCCAACTCGCTTCGCGGATCGAGACCGTGGGGCCCGAGCAGGGGTTCAAGCTCGACTACGTGATCGAGGCCAAGATCGACCAGGCCCGCGGCCAGGTGCTCATCCGTTCCCGGGAGTGGGTGGTGCGGCCCGTGGACGAGGCCTATGGCGAGACGATCGACGAGGCCATGGCGTCGGGATCGCGGTTCCGCCGCGTGCTCTCCGGCGCCAAGCCCGAGACGACGATCACGCTTTGGTGCTATCCCGACAGCTTCGCCGCCTACCGTCAGGTTCGCGAGGAGCTCCACCGGCTCGACATCCCCACCGCCGGCCGTCCCATGCCGGAGGGTGCTCCGATCGGCGGCTCCACCGAAGGCAGCAAGTCGGTCGTGCAGTAGCATATGGGGGTACATTCCCTCGGCGATTTGGACCACGAAGGAGCTTTTGCATGGCGGCCGCGACCGGATACGTGACCGACGTTTCGTATATCCCCGGCTTCTACCCCAACATGGCGCCGGTGGCGCTCCGCTACGTGGCGGCGCTCAACCGCGTGGTGCCGCCGCGGGAGACGGGATATCGGTATCTGGAGCTCGGCTGCGGGCTGGGCCGCGCCCTGTCCACGCTCGCCGCCGCCAATCCCGGCAGCCAGTTCGTCGGCGTGGATCTCAATCCCGAGCACACGGCCGCGGCCGAACGCGACATCGCCGCCGGAGAACTCGCCAATGCCCGCGTGATCACGTCGGATTTCGGGCACCTGCCCGCCGATCTCGGCCAGTTCGAGTTCATCGCGCTCCACGGAGTCTTCAGCTGGGTGTCGCCCCAGGTGCGGGAGGAGATCCTCGCCGTCGCTCGCGAGCACCTCGCTCCCGGCGGCCTGCTGCTCGTGAGCTACAACGCGATGCCGGGGTGGGCCCATCTGCAGCCGATCCGCGGCATCCTCCTGCAGTACGCCGCCCTGCGGTCGGGCGACAGCCTGCAGCGGATCCGCGACGCGCTCGCCTATCTCGTCTTCATCCGTGACCGGCACGCGAAATACTTCGAGGACAATCCGCGGGCGGCCGCCTACGTCGATGCCCTGCTCAAGCAGGACGTTCGCTACCTCGCCCACGAATACCTCAACGAGCACTGGACGAGCTTCTACTTCGCCGACGTGGCCGGCATGTTCGGCGGCGCGGGCCTCACGTTCGTGGGGAGCCTGCCGGTGTTCACGAACTTCTGGGATCTCTGCGTGCGGCCCGAGTTCCAGGAACTCTTCCGCACCACGACCAATCGGCTCGTGACGGAAGCCCACAAGGACTTCTGCGCCAACACGGCCTTCCGCTGGGATCTCTATGCGAAGGGTCCGCGGGCGATGCCCACCGTGGCCGACCGGCTGCGCGAGGCCGACGACATCCGCTTCCGCGTCACGCGGCCCGGCACCACCCTGCCCTACCAGGCCAACCTCGGCGTGGTGACGAGCACCGTGCAAGGGGCGCTCTACCAGACGCTGCTCGACGTGCTGGGCGACCGGAGCCTGCGGTTGTCGGAGATTTTGGCCGACGGCCGGGTGAAGGGCATGGCGCAGGACGACGTCGCCCGGGCCGTGGATGCCGGCGTGGCGATGGGACTGTTCGACATCTCGACGGGTCCGGTGCGGCAGGCCTCGGCCGGCGGCTCCGGATCGCTGTCGGTGCCGGACCCCTTCAATCGCTCGCTGCTCGGCAGCGAATCGCTGGCCGGCCGGCCGTTGGCGCTGGCGAGCGGCATGACGGGCACGGGCCATTCGGTGGGCGATCTCGATGCGGCCATCTTGCACGAGCTCGTGGAACGCGGCGGCGAGGGGCTGGCCGAGCGGGTCGACGCCCGCCTCTCGGCCAGCGGTCGTGCGCTGCAGCGAGACGGCAAGGCCGTCACCGACCCCGGGGAGCGGATCAAGCTGGTCGAGGCTGCCTGCGAGGCGTTTCGCACGCACAGCCTGCCGCAGCTCGAGCGGCTCGGCGTCGTCGACCGGGCCTGATCACCCGGCCGTCGCCTCGCGGATGCCGGCTTCGGTGGCGGCGGCGAGCTCGTCGAGCTCGTCGAGCGCGATCGAAAGTGGCGGCATGATCACGACCACGTCGCCGAGCGGCCGCAGGAGCGCGCGGTGCTTTCGTGCCGCGTGGCAGGCCCGCATGCCACGCCTTTCCTGCCAGGGGTAGGCGGCGCCGGTCCGGCGGTCGGCGACGAGTTCGAAGCCGGCCACGAGGCCGCATTGCCGCACCGCGCCGACGTGCGGCAGCGTGGCGATGCGGGCCGCGTGCTCCCGCAGTCGCTCGATCTTCGGCGGCAGCGATTCGAGCACCCGTTCGTCGCGAAAGATGTTCAGCGATTCGAGGCCCACGGCGGCCGCGAGCGGATTGCCGCCGTAGGTGTGGCCGTGAAAGAAGGTCCGGCGATCCTCGTGGCGGCCGAGGAAGGCGCTCCAGACCTTCTCGGTGGTGAGCGTCGCCGCCATCGGCAGGTAGCCGGCGGTGAGTCCCTTGGCGAGGCAGAGGAAGTCGGGCGCCACCTGCTCCTGCTCGCAGGCGAACATCGTGCCGGTCCGTCCGAAGCCGACGGCCACCTCGTCGAGGATCAAGAGCACGTCGTGTCGGCGGGCGAGGTCGGCCACGCCCCGCAGAAACCCGGATGGATGCACGTAGATGCCCGCGGCCGCCTGCATCAGCGGTTCCATGATGATGGCGGCCACGGTGCCGCGGTGCTCGACGAGGATCCGCTCGAGGGCCTCGAGCGAATCGCCGAGCGCGGCGGCCGGGCGGCCGGTGTGCGGGCATGGGCCGCCGGGAGACGGCAGCCGGATCGCCTCGAACGTGAGCGGCGCGAACATCGCCGTGAAACGGTCCACGCCCCCCACGCCGATCGCCCCGAGCGTGTCGCCGTGGTAGGCCTCGCCGATCGCGACGAACCGCGTGCGGCCCGACCGCGGCGGATCGGCCTGAAGCCAGTATTGAAACGCCATCTTCAGGGCCGTCTCGATCGCGCTCGAGCCGTCGCCCGTGAAGAACACCTTCTCCAGCCCGGCCGGGGCGATCTCGACGAGCCGCCGCGTGAATTCGACGGTGGTCGGGTTGGAGAGGCCGAGGTTCGTGGTATGGGCCACGAGGCCGAGTTGCGCGGTGAGGGCCGCGTCGAGCCGCGGGTGCCGGTGGCCGTGCACGTTGCACCACATGCTCGCCGACCCGTCGAGGTACCGGTTGCCCGCGGCGTCGAACAGCCAGCAGCCCTCGCCCCGCTCGATCAGGAGCGGCTCGTACTCCTGCATCTGCGTGAACGCATGCCACAC
>CAZXIG010000072.1:6075-12435 GCA_964640405.1 uncultured Candidatus Kuenenia sp. | reverse complement strand
CGACGGCCGCCTCTACCTCCGCGAAGGCGACGCCATCCTCTGCTACGACGTCAAGCAGAAGTGATCACGCGCTACCATCACCCAGGCGTGATTCGACGGTAGCTCTCATCGGCGTCACCGCGAGGGGTTGCCCGTGCCCTCGAGCCGGCGTAGGTGACCAGCGCAGCCCGGAGGGCGGAGCGCAGGCACCTCCGAGTGAGCGAAGGGCAGGATGCCCGGAGCGAACGTCCGGGCGAGAGGGCACGGGCAACCCCGGCCCCCTCGCACAGGCGTGAACTTCAGCACGAAACCCCTCAGTCAGCACACTCCGCGACGGTCTTATAGACGAGGCCGCCCACGATGCCCCCCACGATCGGCGCCACCCAGAACAGCCACAGCTGCTGAAGCGCCCAGCCGCCGGCGAACACGGCCGTGGCGGTGCTACGGGCCGGGTTCACGCTCGTGTTGGTCACCGGGATGCTCACGAGATGGATGAGCGTGAGGCAGAGGCCGATCGCGATCGGGGCGATCACGCTGCCCGCCTTCTTGTCGGTGGCCCCGTGGATCACGAACAGAAACACGGCCGTGAGCACCGCCTCGATGATGAAGCAGCTCTGCCACGGGTAGCCGCCCGGGGAGTGGTCGGCGAAGCCGTTGGAGGCGAAGCCGCTGTCGGCGGCGCTGAAGCCCGGCAGGCCCTTGGCCACGAGATAGAGCACGCCCGCGCCGGCGAGCCCGCCCACGACCTGGGCGATCCAGTAGCCGATCAGGTCCTTGGCGGGGAAGCGGCCGCTCGCCACCAATCCCGCCGTGACGGCCGGGTTGAGATGGCAGCCGGAGATGTGGCCGATCGCGACGGCCATCGAGAGCACGGTGAGGCCGAAGGCGAGTGACACGCCCACGAAGCCGATCCCCAGATCCGGGTAGGCGGCCGCCAGCACGGCGCTGCCGCAGCCACCGAGCACCAGCCAAAACGTTCCGATCGCCTCCGCCAACAGCTTGCCCATGGTTCTCTCCGCAAAAAGTTTTCCAGAAGGTGGCGGGCGGTTCCGGGCTCCGCTGCCCCCGCTCGCGAGCGGCACCCTAGGCCAGCCGCCGCCCGACGGTCAATCTCAATCGCCGTCACAAAGCGGCCGGCGGGCCGCTGCGGCTCAGCCCACGAGACCGAGAAGCGCCACCAGCCGCGGCCCGAACACGATCAGCCCCACGATGGCGGCCGTCGCCGCCGCCACGAGCACCGCCGCACTCGCCATGTCGAGCGCGTCGCGGAGTCGTGGATGCCGCCGGCTGCCGGGGCCGCGGGCCAGCGACTCGAGCGCGGTGTTGAACACCTCGGCCACCAGCACGCCGCCGATCGCCAGCACGAGCAGGCACCATTCGACCGCGGTCACCCGCAGCGCGGCCGCGACGAGCACCACGGCGATCGCGACCGTCACATGGACCGCGAAGCTCGACTGGCTGCGGAGGGCCCGCGAGCAGCCCCGAAACGCGTCGGCGAACTTGTGCTGCCAGGTGCGCCGACCGTGCCGCACGGGCTCACCCGACCTTCACGTAGGGATCGCCCTTCTTCCAGTTGCACGGGCAGAGCTCGTCGCTCTGCAGCGCGTCGAGCACGCGGAGCACCTCGGCCACGTTGCGGCCCACGCGGCCCTGGTTGACGTCGACCCACTGGATGACGCCGTGCGGGTCGACGATGAACGTGGCCCGCAGGCAGTAGCCCTCGGTCTTCTCGAGGATGCCGAGCTCCGGGGCGAGCTTCTGGGCGGCGATCAGCGGATAGCCGAGGTTCGTGAGGTCGGAGTGGGCCCGCCTCCAGGCGAGGTGCGACCACTCGTTGTCGGTGCTGCCGCCGACGACGCTCGTGTCGCGGTCGGCGAAGGCCTTCAGCTGCTTGTTGAACTCGGCGAGCTCCGTCGGGCAGACGAACGTGAAGTCCTTGGGGTAGAAGAAGTAAACGACCCACTTGCCCGCGTAGTCGGCGTTGGTGAGCAGCTTCATGTCGTCCTTGCCGGTGCCGACGCAGGCCTGGCAGGAGAACTGGGGGAACGAGTCGCCGACGGTGAGCATGCTGCCTTCTCCCGGGGAGTGAGCCGAACGGATTTCGCGAGCGACGAGTCTACGGCCCCCCGGAAACCCGTTCAACGGTGGCCGGCGCGGGATCGGGGCGGGTCGCGCATACTGGCGTCGATGTCGAATTCCCGACCAGCTCACGATCCCGCCGCTTCGAATCCGCGGCTCCATCACGATCCGGTCGCCGGCCGCACGGTGTTCGTCGCTCCGCAGCGGGCGACGCGGCCGCACGACGCCGATCGGCCGACAGATCCAGGCGCCACCGCAGCCCCACGCGACTGGTGCCCGTTCTGCGCGGGCAACGAGCACCGCACGCCGCCGGCCTGGCTGCGGGCGCCCGCCGACGCCGCCCAGCCGTGGCAATCCCGGATCGTGCCCAACCTCTATCCGTTCGCGCTGGAGGCACCGGTGGCCACCGGGACTGCGGCCTTGCCGCGAGCCGCCCACGGCGTGCACGACGTCGTGATCGAGTCGGCGGCCCACGAGCGAACGGTCCTCGCGGTCGAGTCGGCGGCGTGGCGCGATGTGTGGACGATCTGCCGGCAGCGTCTCGAGATGCTCGCCGGCCGCGGCGACCTCGTCTGGGCGACCATCTTCAAGAACTCGGGGCCGCAGGCCGGTGCGTCGCTCGAGCATCTGCACAGCCAGCTCGTCGGTCTCGACTTCGTGCCGCAGGTCGTCGCGGCCGAGGTCGCCGCAGCGATCCGCTCGCCGCGCCTGTTTCGCGATCTCATCGCGGCTGCGGAACAGACGGGGCGGATCGTGGCGGAGCAGGCCGATCTCGTCCTCCTCGTGCCGCCCGCGCCCCGCCAGCCGTTCGAAGCCTGGATCCTGCCGCGGACGCCCGAGCCATACTTTCACGCCACGGGTCCCGCGCGGGTGGCGGCGATCGCCGATCTGACGCAGAGCTTCGTGACGCGACTCGAGCGGCTCGTGCCGGGTGCCGACTTCAACTGGTGGCTGCACCAGCTCCCCTTCGCCCCCCACGCCTCCGACGCCCGAGACACGTGGCACTGGCACCTCGAGATCCTCCCACGGCTCAGTTCGTTCGCCGGCTTCGAACTCGCCACCGGCTGCCACATCACCACTCTTCCTCCCGACGAATCAGCGGCGCTGCTCATTCGAGCCGGCACGTAATGCGAATAGGAATGAATCGCTGCACACGCTGGAGGAGGCGGCGAAATCGGCGGCTGCTCGAGGAGCATTGGGCGGGCCGCGGCCCACCGCGACGAGACAGCTGCCGTTTCGCCGCCGGCATTTGCCGTCCCGCGTCACCCCACTGAAAATGCGATCCATCACCATTCTGGGCCATGCAATGAACCCTGCCGTCCGCTTCGTCTTCGTCCTCCACGACCACCAGCCGATCGGCAACTTCGACGGCGTGATCGAGCAGGCCTATCTCGACAGCTACCGGCCGTTCCTCGATCTGCTCGAGCGGCATCCCGGCATCCGCCTCGCCCTCCACACCAGCGGCCCGCTCGCCGAGTGGCTCGACCGCCACCATCCCGACTATCTCGACCGCCTCGCCTCGCTCGCCGCGAAAGGGCAGATCGAGATCGTCGGCGGCGGGTTCTACGAGCCGGTGCTGGCGATGCTCCCGGCCCGCGACCGGATCGGCCAGATCACGAGCTATACGCGGTGGCTCGAGCGGCGACTCCGCACGAAGGTGGCCGGCATGTGGGTGGCCGAGCGGGTTTGGGATCCGGGGATGACGAAGGACGTGGCCGCGGCCGGGATCGCGTGGACGATCCTCGACGACTCGCACTTCAAGGCCGCCGGCCTCACCGACGAGCAGCTCGACCGCCACTGGCTCACCGAAGGCGACGGGGCGACGCTGGCGGTGTTTCCGGTGAGCGAACGGCTGCGATACGTGATCCCGTTCGCGGCTCCCGAGGCCACGCTCGACCACCTGCGGTATCTCGCCGCCCGCCGCCACGGGGCGATCGCCGTGTTCGGCGACGACGGCGAGAAGTTCGGCGTCTGGCCCGACACCCACCGCACCTGCTTCGCCGAGGGCTGGCTCGAGCGGTTCTTCGGGCTGCTCGAGGCCAATCGCGACTGGATCGAGATGGTGCTGCCGTCGGAGGTGGTGCGCGACACGCCGCCCGCGGGCACCGTATGGCTGCCCGAGTGCAGCTACCGCGAGATGACGGAGTGGGTGCTGCCGCCGGAGGCGCAGCTGGCGTGCGTGGCGGCCCGCACGGTCGCGGCGGCCGACGAGCGGCTCGCGGCCGTGGCGCGGTTCATCCGCGGCGGCAGCTGGCGAAACTTCCGGATGCGGTATCCGGAGGCGGGCGAGATGTATGCCCGGATGATGGCGGTGAGCACGCGGCTCGAGCGGCTGCGGGCTGCGCCGGGCGTCGATCCGGCAAGGCTCGTCGAGGCCGAGCAGGCCCTGCATCGCGGTCAGTGCAACTGTGCCTACTGGCACGGCGCCTTCGGCGGCATCTACCTGCCGCATCTCCGCAACGCGATCTACACCGAATTGATCGCAGCCGACGCCGCGCTCGACCGGGCCGAGGGCAAGCAGGGGCCGCGGGTCGACGCGGTGGCCGGCGACTTCGACTTCGACGGCCGCGACGAGATCCGCGTGACGAGCGACGCCCTCGACTGCTGGCTCGCCCCGGCCCGGGGCGGCATCCTCTACGAGCTCGACCTCCGCAGCCAGCGGCACAACCTGCTCGCCACGCTCGACCGCCGGCCCGAGGCCTACCACGCCCAGGTGCTCGCCGGGCCGGGGGCGGCACGGAGCATCGTCGATGCCTCGCAGGTGGCGAAGTTCAAGCAGGAAGGTCTCGAGCGGATGGTCCGCTACGACCGCGCGCGGCGAAAGAGCCTCGTCGATCATTTCTGGGACGTCGACGTGGCGGCCGCGGCGATCATCGACGGCACCGCGCCGGAGCGGGGCGACTTCGCCGAGGGCGGCTACGACTCGTCCATCCACCGGGCTGACGGCCGCGTCGAGGTGCGGCTCTCACGGCAGGGGAATGCCTGGGGCATCCCGTTCGCGATCGCGAAGACGGTGACGGTCGCGGCGGGATCACCGACGATCGAGATCGCCTACACGCTCTCCGGCCTGCCGGCCGACTTCCGGCAGCATCTGGCCGTGGAGTTCAACTTCGCGGGCATGCCGGCCAAGGCCGACGGCCGGTTTTTCTACGACGCATCGGGGGCGGCGCTCGGCGAACTCGGCACCTGCCTCGACCTCGAATCGGCCACGCTCCTCGGGCTCGTGGACGACTGGCTGGGGATCGACGCTGCGGTGGCGCTCCACCCGGCGAGCAACGGGGTGGATGCCGGCATCTGGACGTTCCCGATCCAGACGGTGAGCCAGTCGGAAGGGGGCTTCGAACTCGTCCACCAGTCGGTGGTCGTGATGCCACACTGGATCGTCACGCCCGACCCGCTCGGCACGTGGCGGGTCGCGATCTCGCTCACGCTCGCCGGCCGGCGGCCGCCAGCGCCAGCCAGTCGCTGACCGGCTCGATCCGCTCGGCGCCGTGCGCGAGCACACCGACGGTCACGCCGCCGAGCCGCTCGGCGAGGTCGGCGGCACTGTCGGCCGCGATCCGCAGCTCGCTCGCCGGATCGTCCGGGGATCCACCGAGCCGATGGGTGTGCGAGAGCACGACGGCGGCCACGACGAGCCCCTCGGCCCGCGCGGCCCGCACGGCCATGAGCGTGCGGCCGATCGCCCCCAGCCGCGCGGCGTCGACGATCACCAGCGGCAGCGCGAGGTCACGGGCGAGATCCACGTTCAGCGATCGTTCGCCGACCGGCGAGAACAGGCTGCCCGCGCCTTCGACGAGCACGACGTCGCTCGCGGCCAGCCACGGCTCGATGCCGGACCGCAGCAGGGCCTCGTCGACGCTCTTGCCTTCGGCCCGCGCGGCCCGCGGCGGCGAGAGCGGCGCGGCGAACGCCTGCGGACAGACCTGCCCGAGGGTGAGCGGCCGGCCCGCGGCCTCCCAGAGCCTGCTGGCATCGCTCCCCTCGCCCTTCACCCCGCTCGCCACCGGCTTGTAGACGCCGACCCGCCTGCCTTCGGCGAAGAGTTGCCGCGCGATGGCCGCGGTCACCGCCGTCTTGCCGACATCGGTGTCGGTGCCCGTCACGAACATGGCAGTGAACAAAAAGGTGTCAGGACTCTTTTCTCGTTTCTCGGCCACCGCGGGCGACACGGCCCCGACTGGCTTTTGCCGGCAGGGTACTTCATAGAAAAGAGTCCTGACACCTTTTTGTCAGCTTCGCAACCTCTATTCTGCGGGCTGCTACAATTGAATCACATTTGAGATGGAATCTCATTCGGGA
>CAZXIG010000072.1:0-5975 GCA_964640405.1 uncultured Candidatus Kuenenia sp. | reverse complement strand
CTATTCTGCGGGCTGCTACAATTGAATCACATTTGAGATGGAATCTCATTCGGGAGTTCAGGCATGGCCGCTGTCGCGACAGAAACGCTGGATGGGATCGCCATCGGAGCGACCGCCAGCGTGGCCGACGTGCTCGGCGACGACGGCGTGGCCCTGCGGCTCTTGGAAATGGGGCTCACGCCCGGGGTCATGGTGCGGCTCGTCGGCCGGGCCCCGCTCGGCGATCCGCTCGAACTCGAGCTCCGCGGCTACCGCCTCTCGATCCGCCGGGCCGAGGCTGCCCGCGTCGCAGTGACCGCCGGCTGAACACCTGACGGCCTCACCCTCCGCTCCACCGCATGGCCCAGCCCTCCACACCCATCGCCGCCCCGCCGCACCTCACCGTCGCGCTCCTCGGCAATCCCAACACCGGCAAAAGCACGCTCTTCTCGGCCCTGGCCGGGATTCCCACCCGGATCGGCAACTATCCAGGCGTGACGGTCGAGGAGAAGGTCGGACGGTTCGTGCATCGCGGCACGGAAATCGACCTGGTCGATCTGCCCGGCACCTACAGCTTCACGCCGCAGAGCCCCGACGAGCAGGTGGCCGTCGACGTGCTCCGCGGACGGATGGCCGACATGCCGACGCCCGACTGCGTCGTCGTCGTCGTCGATGCCACGAATCTCGATCGCAATCTCTACCTCGCCAGCCAGGCGCTCGAGCTCGCTCTGCCGACCGTGATCGCGCTGACGCTCTCCGACGTGGCCGCAACGAAGGGCATCACGATCGACGCCGCGGCCCTCGCCGACCGGATCGGCTGCCCGGTCGTCCGCGTGGTCGCGCCGACGGGCGAGGGCCTCGCCGCGCTCGCCGACCGGATCGTCGCGGCGTCGGAGTCGGCCCCGCCCCGCCGGCCGGATCTCGCGCCACATCTGGCCGTCATCGATGGCACACGCCCCCAGGCCGCCCGCGAGGCGATCGCCCGCTACGCCTGGATCGATCGCGCGGTGGACGGGGTCGTCGCGCGGAACCCGCCGGCCCGCCGGCCACTCGACGAGCGGATCGACGCCCTGCTCACCCACCGCGTCTGGGGCACGCTCGTGTTCATCGCGGTGATGCTCGCGCTCTTCACGTCGATCTTCCAGCTGGCGGCGCCGCTGATGGATCTCATCTCCGCGGGCATGGACGCCGTCTCCGCCTGGGCCGAGTCGGTGCTGCCGGAGGGGGCGATCCGGTCGCTCGTCGTCGACGGCGTGCTCGCGGGCGTGGGGGGCGTCGTGGTGTTCGTGCCGCAGATCGCGCTGCTCTTCCTGTTCATCGCGGTCCTCGAGGGCTGTGGCTACCTCTCGCGGGCGGCCTTCCTCATGGACCGGCTACTCGTGTGGGCGGGCCTCAGCGGGAAGTCGTTCATCCCGCTGCTCTCGAGCTTCGCCTGCGCGATCCCCGGCATCATGGCCGCCCGCACGATCGAGAACCGCCGCGACCGCCTCCTGACGATCCTCGTCGCCCCGCTGATGAGCTGCTCGGCCCGCCTGCCGGTCTATCTGCTCCTCTGCGGCGCGTTCATTCCCGACGTGGCGGTGGGAGTCTCCTGGCTGCGGCTGCCGGCCGTCGTGCTGGCCGCGATGTATGCCGTCGGCGTGATCGTGGCCGCCGTGGTGGCCTGGCTGCTTTCCCGCACGCTCTTCCGCGGCCCGCCGCAGCCGTTCGTGATGGAACTACCGGGCTGGCGGTGGCCGCAGCCCGCGGTCGTGGCGGAACGCGTGCGGGAGGCCGCCTGGTCGTTCCTCAAGAACGCCGGCACGCTCATTCTGGCGATGAGCATCGTGATCTGGGCCCTGGGCAGCTATCCGAAGCCCGTGCAGCCGGCCGATCCGACGCTGACCGAAGCCGAAGTGCAGGGAGAGGCCCTGCGTCAAAGCTTCCTCGGCCGGGCGGGCCGGCTGATCGAGCCGGTCGTGAAGCCGCTCGGCTGGGACTGGCGGCTGGGCTGCGCCGCGATCGCGAGCTTCCCGGCCCGCGAGGTGGTGCTCGGCACCCTGGGCGTGATCTACAACCTGGGCGACGTCGATCCGGGCGAGGAGGAAGGAGCGACGGCCCTCGTGCGGCGACTCAAGGCTGCCACCTGGGACGGCACCGACCGCAAGGTCTTCACGGTGCCGGTCGCCCTGTCGCTGATGGTGTTCTTCGCCCTGTGCGCCCAGTGCGCGAGCACGCTGGTCATCATCGGCAAGGA
Organism: uncultured Candidatus Kuenenia sp.; assembly: GCA_964640405.1. GTDB lineage: Bacteria > Planctomycetota > Planctomycetia > Pirellulales > UBA1268 > QWPN01. The sequence goes on along the minus strand of CAZXIG010000072.1, from coordinate 3,760 downwards.
GACCGGCAGCTGGGTCTGGCCGGTGGTGACGTTCACCTACATGACCGCTCTCGCCTGGCTCGCCGCCTTCGCCGTCTACCAGCTCGGCACGTCCTTGGGCTGGTGATCATGCAGGACGTCATCGCCGTCGCCGTCGCCCTCGCCGCCGGGCTGTGGCTCGCCCGCACGCTCTGGCGCCGACTCGCCGCCCCGGCGTGCGGCAAGGCCGAGACACCGCCCGGCGCCGACGGCTTCGTGCCCCTCGACGCCCTGTCCCGCCCCGGAAACGACTCGGGGCGTCCCGCAGGACGCCCCGAGCACTTGTCGGCAGATGAGTCTCGCCGCTCGAGCGGCTCGAATCATCAATACATGTCGTAGTCGCCGCCGTGACCGGCACCGCCGGCCTTGGCCTTCTGATCCTTGGGCTTCTCGGCGATCAGGGCATCGCTCGTGAGCAGGAGCGTGGAGACGCTCGTGGCATTCTGCAGCGCCGTCCGCGTCACCTTCGCCGGATCGATCACGCCGGCCTTCACGAGGTCTTCGTACTCGTTGGTGGCGGCGTTGTAGCCGAAGTTGCCGCTGCCGGCGAGCACCTTCTCGCAGACGATCGAGCCGTCCTGGCCGGCATTCGTCGAGATCATCGTGACGGGCGCCCGAGAGGCACGCACGACGATGTTGAAGCCCACCGTCTCGTCGTCGGAGAGACCCTTCGGCTTCACCTGCGAGCTGGCCCGCAGGAGCGCCACGCCGCCACCGGGGAGAATTCCCTCCTCGACGGCCGCCCGCGTGGCATGCAGGGCGTCCTCGACGCGGGCCTTCTTCTCCTTCATCTCGCTCTCGGTCGCGGCGCCGACGTTGATCTTCGCCACGCCGCCGGCGAGCTTCGCCAGCCGCTCCTCGAGCTTCTCGCGATCGTAGTCGCTCGTGGCGTTCTCGATCTCGCGGCGGATCTGCTCGATCCGGGCCTTGATCTCGCCCGTCTTGCCGGCACCCTCGATGATCGTCGTGTTGTCCTTGTCGATGATCACCTTCTTCGCCCGGCCGAGTTCAGCCAGCCCGAGGTTCTCGAGCTTCATGCCGAGGTTCTCGAACACGGCCGAGGCCCCGGTGAGGATCGCGATGTCCTCGAGCATGGCCTTGCGGCGATCGCCGTAGCCCGGCGCCTTCACCGCACACACCTGGAAGGTGCCGCGGAGCCGGTTGATGACGAGCGTGGCGAGGGCCTCGCCGTCGACCTCCTCGCTGACGATGAGCAGCGGCTTGCCGGCGTTCACGACGGCCTCGAGCAGCGGCACGATGTCCTTGACGCTCGAAATCTTCTTCTCGTAGACGAGGATGTAGCAGTCGTCGAGCACGCACTGCATCTGCGTGGGGTTGGTGACGAAGTAGGGAGACAGGTAGCCGCGGTCGAACTGCATGCCCTCGACGAACTCGATCTCGGTCTTAAGGCTCTTGCCCTCGTCCACCGTGATCACGCCGTCCTTGCCGACCTTGTCCATCGCCTCGGCGAGGAGCTCGCCAATCTCGGCGTCGTTGTTGGCGGCGATGGCCGCGACCTGGGCCATCTCCTTCTTGCCCTTCACCGGAATCGACATCTCCTTGAGCTTGCCGGTGATGTCGGCCACGGCCTTCTCGATGCCGGCCTTCATCTGCACGGGGTTCACGCCCGCGACGACGGCCTTGAGACCCTCGTTGAACACCGCCTCGGCGAGCACGGTCGCCGTCGTGGTGCCGTCGCCGGCCACGTCGCTCGTCTTGCTGGCGACCTCGCGGACCATCCGGGCGCCCATGTTCTCGTAGACGTCCTCCAGATCGATCTCCTTGGCGACGGTCACGCCGTCCTTGGTCACCGTCGGCGAGCCGAAGCTCTTCTGCAGGATTACGTTGCGGCCCTTGGGGCCGAGCGTGACCTTCACCGCGCGGGCGAGCTTCTGCACGCCGCGCCGCATCGCCTCACGCGCTTCCTGGTCGAACGCCATCATCTTGGCCATGGGTCAAAACTCCTCTGGGGAAAATTCGTGTGTCGGGAAGGGAATGAATGGTGGAAGGATCGATTGGACGAAGCGAACGAAACGGATCAGCCGAGGACGGCGAGGATGTCGTCCTCGCGCATCAGCAGCAGTTCGTCGTCGCCCACCTTGAACGGCTCGCCGGCGTAGCTCGTGAACACGACGCGGTCGCCCGGCCGCACCTGGAGCGGGTGCCGATGCCCCTTGGCGTCGAGCTTGCCCTCGCCCACGCTCACGACCACGCCGCGGGCCGGCTTGTCCTTGGCCGAGTCGGGCAGCAGGATGCCACCCGCCGTCTTCTGCTCGCTCTCTTCGCGCTCCACGACGACGCGGTCGCCGAGGGGCATCAGGGTCGACTTCTTCTTGGCGGGCTTCGTGGCGGTGGCAGTCATGTTCGAAACGGCTCCTGTGCTGGGGACGGACGGGTGGTTCGGGCGGGGTGCGGGCGAAGGCCGGGCCTGCCGCCGGAGGCACCATCAGACCGGTTCCGGAACGGGAAGCAAGTGGCGCGCCAGAAGCCAACACCCACTGGGAAACGATTGTAAAAAGGCGAAAAACAGATCGGAGGGCCGGGATGCCGGCAGCTCCCGAGCGGCGGCCTCTGCCACTTTGGCAGCAATTCGCTCTCAAAGCCGGCCCGTTACCCTCGGTGGCTTCGGGGCTGCCTGGGCGTTTTCCGCGGGCATCACGGGATCTCGTGGCGGAGGTGATTTCCAGCCGGTACCTTGCAGGACGTCGCCGCGGTCGAGTTCCGGCGATCGAGGAGGCTCCATGGCATCGCATCAACGCATCGACGTGTCGCGGATCGGCGACGTGTCGATCGTGAAGTTTCAAGACAAGAAGATTCTCGACGAGGCCGGGATCCAGGAGCTCGGCGCCGAACTCTTCTCGCTCGTCGAGCACGACAACCGCAAGGCGATCCTGCTCAACTTCTCGAACGTCGATTTTCTTTCGAGCGCCGCACTCGGCAAGCTGATCACGCTCGACCGCAAGGTGAAGTCGGCCAAAGGGCGGATGAAGATGTGCCACATCCGTCCGGAGATCCTCGAGGTCTTCCAGATCACGAAGCTGAACAAGGTCTTCGACATCCGGGGCGACGAGGCGGAAGCCATCGCCGCCTTCTCCTGAATCCTGTCCTGAGGGCCGCCCCGGCGCAGAGCCGACGACACGTCATGGCCCAGCCTTTCTCCCACGACGTCTGGCGCCGCGAGATCGACCTGCCGAGCGAGCGCGGCGTGAGCCGGCTGGTGACCGACGACCTGCTCGAGCAGCTCGGCATCCACGGCTGGTCGCCGTCCGACATCTTCGCGATCCATCTGGCCGCCGAGGAGGCGATCGTCAATGCGATCGTCCACGGCAACAAGCTCGACCCCGCGAAGAAGGTGCACGTGGCCTGCGAGGTGTCGGCCGAGCGGGTCTGCATCCAGATCGACGACGAGGGAGCGGGTTTCGATCCGGCGTCCGTTCCCGACTGCACACTCGAGGAGCGGCTCGACGTGCCGAGCGGCCGCGGCGTAATGCTGATGCGGTCGTTCATGACCCGGATCGAATACAACGCCAAGGGCAACGGCGTAGTGCTCGAAAAAGTCCGCTCGCCGGCCGAGGGCTGACGTCGCGCACCGCGCCGCCGCGGCCGGCGGCGACCTTCCGCAGCCGTATCGATTCCGCCCGAAAAATACGCTACGATCCTGGGGTCGATCCCCGATAGCTCAACGGTAGAGCGAGCGGCTGTTAACCGCTAGGTTGTAGGTTCGAATCCTACTCGGGGAGCT
>CAZXIG010000071.1:0-12841 GCA_964640405.1 uncultured Candidatus Kuenenia sp. | reverse complement strand
GTTTCGGCGTCGGGGTCGGGTCTGCTACCCTCCCTGCCCACCTTTCGGAGACTCGCTGCATGTTCCGGATTCGAGCGCTGGCTGCGGTGGTGACCGTCGGCTGTGTCAACGCGGTCGTGGGAGCGGCCTTCGCTGCCGACGATGCGGACCGCGGCTGGACGATGCGGGTGGAGACCGAGCTCTTCGTGCAGGGCGCGAGCGAGCCGGCGGCGCGCAGCCTCACGCTGTTTCGCGACGGTGTGGCCTGGGACTTTCTCGAGCTGCCTGCCGCCGGCGAGGATGACAAAGACCCGCAGATGCAACTCGCGGAGATCGTGCTCCACGATCCGGCGCGCGAGCGGCTCGTGGTGATCGATCCGGTTCGCAACGTGAAGACGCAGGTCGAGGCCGTGCGGCTCGAACGGCTCGGCGTGTCGCTGGCGAAGTGGGCCCGCGGCTCCGATGACCGGCTCATCCGCTGGGCCGGCGGCCCAGACTTCACCAGCGGCCTCACCGAGAAGGACCGCACGATCGAATTGACGGGCCCGCGGGTGCGGTATGCCGTGACGCACGATGCGGCCCCGTCGCCCGGGGCCGCCGCGGCCTATCGGCAGTTCGCCGACTCGGCCGTGCTGCTGCGGGCGCTCCTGCATCCGGGCGGCGTGCCGCCGTTTCCGCGCCTGGCCATCAACCGCGAGATCGAGGAAGCCAAGGGCATTCCCACCGAGGTGACGCTCGAGATCGAGCCGCGGCTGGGGCCGCTGGGCGGCCGCGGTGACCGGCTCAAGAGCGTGCACAAGCTGCACCCGCGGCTGCTCGGCTCCGACATCGAGCGGATCGAAGCAGCCGAATCGCAGGCTGCCGCGGCCGAAGCGGTGGAACTGGCGGCCTTCGTCGAAGGCGAGGCCATCGACTCCCGCGCGGCTTCCGTGGGCCGCTGACGGCGTTCGTGAGGCAGGTCGCGGCTCCGACGCACGATCCTCACAAAGCGATTTGTCGGCGCTCTTTTCTCCGGCGACAAGAAAGTCTGCCTGACCGGACGATGTTTCCCTTGGCTCACATCTTTCCCAACCCTGCGACTCGCGACAGTGGAAGCGCTCGAGGAGGCGGCGCCGGGGGTGGGGGATCGTCCGCAACGGGGCGGACGGTGGCGGCGGGCCGTTCGCGGAATCTGGCCGCGGCGTCACGTTGACATCTGTACATCATCCCGCTACATTCATTCGCCACACACATACATCAAGAACGGAGGCTCTCGATGCTGGTGCTGTCCCGCAAGCAAAACGAACGGATTCGGGTGGGGGATTCGGTGGTGGTGACCGTGGTCCGCGTCAGTGGCGACAAAGTGCGGATCGGGATCGAGGCACCGCCGGATGTGCGAGTGCTACGCGACGAACTCGACGACACTCTCGGCACCGTCGTGCTCGACGCGCCCGCGGAACTGCCGATTCCGCGGCTGTTCGGGTTCGTCGGTTGAGGATGGACGCCGCCCCGGCCACGCACGATGCGCCGTCGAAGCCGCCCCGCCCGAGGTGGCTTCGACGGCGGGTGCTGGCGGGGCTCGCGGCAGCGGGCCTCGCCGGGGCGGTTTTCGTCGCGGCGGTGCTGGTGGCCGCGGCTACGACGCCGGCGTTCTATCGCGCGCGGCTTGCCGCCGGAGAAACGGCCGCCGCCGAGCAGGCCGCGCGGCGGCTGATCACGAAGGCGGCGGGGCTGCAGGCGGCCGCCTCCCGGATCGGCCCCTGGGAGGCGGCGATCACGGAACAGGAGCTCAACGCTTGGCTCGCCCTCGATCTGCCGCGAAACCACGCGGCCCTGCTGCCCGCCGGCGTCGCGGCCCCGCGGGTGGAACTGGCCGACCGCGTGGTGCGGCTCGGCGCGCGGGTCGGTGCCGGGCCGCTCTCGGCCGTGGTATCGTGTGGCCTCGAGATCAGGCTGCGAGAGGTGAACCAAGTGGAGTGCGTGGTGGCGGACGCGAGTCTCGGAGCCCTGCCGCTGCCCCGCGGCCCGATCCTGCACGCGCTCGCCGCGCGGCTCACGCCGTTCGGCCTGCTGGCGGAGGTGCGGCGCGGCGACGGCCGGAGCACGCTGGTGCTGACGCTGCCCGGTTCGCTCGGCCAGCGGGCGAAGCGGAGCCTGCTCTCGTCCCTGGCCGTGACGCCGGGAGAGCTGCTCATGGCCGGTGAAACCAAGGAGGCGCAATGACGACGCTGACGTTCCTCGGAGCTGCGGGTGTGGTGTCGGGCTCGCGGTATCTCGTCGACACGGGCTCGGCGCGGGTGCTCATCGACTGCGGCCTCTTCCAGGGAGAGAAGGAGCTGCGGGAAAGCAACTGGGTGCGATTCAAGCCGTCTCCCGATTCGATCGACGCCGTGGTGCTCACGCATGGCCACATCGACCACTCGGGCTTCCTCCCGCGGCTCACCCGCGAAGGCTTCCGTGGCCGGATCCACACCGCGCCGCCGACGGCCGACCTGCTCGGCCTGCTGCTCTACGACTCCGCGAAGTGCCAGGCGGAAGACGCCCTCTACGCCAACCGCAAGGGCTACGCGAAGCATCGGCCGGCCCTGCCGCTCTACGAGGAGCAGGATGTCGACCGCACGCTGCGGCTGCTCGCCCCGGTGCCGCGGCTGGAATGGTTCGAGCCGGCGTCGGGCATCCGCTGCCGGTTCCACGACGCCGGCCACATGCTCGGCAGCTCGTTCGTGGAGATGGAGATCCGCGAGCCAGGGCGTTCACAGCCCCTGCGGATCGTGTTCTCCGGCGACGTGGGCCGCTTCGACGCCCCGCTCTACAACGACCCCGTCTCGCCCCCCCCCTGCGACTATCTCGTCTGCGAGAGCACCTACGGCAACCGCGACCATCCGCCGAGCCGGCCGCTCGACGAGCTGGAGGCCGTCACGAAGGAGGCGATCGCCCGGGGCGGGATGATGCTCGTGGCCTCGTTCGCGATCGGCCGCTGCCAGCAGCTCGTCTATCTGCTGCGCACGCTCATGGCCGCGGGCCGCCTGCCCGAGATTCCTGTCTGGGTCGATTCACCGATGGCGGTGGACGCGATGCAGGTGTTTCTGCGGCATGGCGCCGAGCACGATTTCAGCGAGGCGAAGCTCCAGGGGGTGGCCACGTCATTGGCCAGTCCGTTCGTGCGGATGGCCAAGACGGCCAACGAATCGAAGGCCATCAACGCCCACGACGGGCCCGGCATCGTGATCGCGTCGAGCGGCATGATGAATGGCGGGCGGATCCTGCACCATCTGGCCCAGCGGCTCCCCGATCCGCAGACGACCGTGCTCGTGGCGGGCTACCAGGCCGCCGGCACCCGCGGCCGCACGCTCATCGACGGGGCGCGGTTCCTGCGGATCCACGGCCGCGACATCCCCGTGCGGGCCGTGATCCGGCGGGTGGACGCCCTCTCCGGCCATGCCGATCGCCGCGAAATCGACCGCTGGCTGGGCTCGATGCCCGCCCCGAAACGCACGTTTCTGGTGCACGGGGAGCCGCCAGCCGCCCGCGGCCTGCAAGAATTCCTGCGTCAGACCCGCGGCTGGGAGGCCCACGTGCCCACGCTCGGCGAACGGGTCGCCCTCGACTGAACCTGCCCACCCGAAAGGACTCCCATGGCCAAGAAGCCCACTCCCGCCCCCGAGCCGCCGGCGCCGAAGCCGAAGACCTGTGCGATTCTCCCCGACACCGTGCTCGGCGACGACGTCGCGCTCGTCGCCGAGAACATGGAGCGGATCCTCTCCTCACCGAGCTACAGCCTCGCCCAGGAGGATCCGTCGCTCCTGACGCGGGTGGAGATGCGGGGCGTGCGGATGCTCCTGGAGCTCGGCAAGCCGGAGCTCGCCCTGCAGGCCGACAACATCCAGTCCACCGTGATCGTCTTCGGCGGCACGCAGATCGTGGAGCGGACGGCCGCCGAGCGGCGGCTCTCCGAGGCCCGCCGGGGGCTGCAGGCGGCGCCCCACGACGCCAAGCTCAAGCGCGACGTGGAACGGATCACTCGCTTGATCGAGTTCAGCCGCTATTACGACGACGCCCGCGAGTTCGCCCGGATCGTGTCGATCGACAACCAGTGCGAGGATCAGCGTGACTACGTAGTCGTGACCGGCGGCGGCCCCGGCATCATGGAGGCGGCCAACCGCGGCGCCTTCGACGTGGGCTGCAAGTCGATCGGCCTCAACATCAAGCTCCCCGCGGAGCAGCAGCCGAATCCGTTCATCACGCCGGAGCTCTGCTTCCAGTTCAAGTATTTCGCCCTGCGGAAGTTCCACTTCATCCTGCGGGCGGCGGCGGTCGTGCTCTTCCCCGGCGGCTTCGGCACGCTCGACGAGATGTTCGAGACGCTCACGCTCATGCAGACCCACCGCATGCAGCCGGTGCCGATCATCCTTTACGGCAAGGCCTATTGGTCGAAGGTGATCGACTTCCAGTATCTCGCCGACGTGGGTGTGATCGCCGACCATCACCTCGACCTGTTCACGTATGCCGAGACGCCGGCCGAGGCCTGGCAGCAGATCCTCGACTACCACGCGGCCCGGGCCGAAAAGCGGGAGTGAGCCGCACGCCATGAGCCCGCCTCCGACGCCGCTTGAATTCGTGCCCGGCGCGGCGCCGGCCACCGGCCGCGTGGCCCTCGTGACCGGCGGCGCGAGGCGGATCGGAGCGGCGGTGGTGCGGGCGCTCGCCTCGCGGGGCTACTCCGTGGCGATCCACTGCCATGCGTCGCTCGGCGAGGCGCGGGCCTTGGCTGGCGAATTGGAAGGGGCCGGCATTCCGAGTCTCGCTGTCACGGCCAACCTCCGCGACGAGGGGCCGGTGCGGGCGATGGTGCACCGGGTGGCGGATCATTTCGGGAGGATCGACGCGGTGGTGACCTGCGCGGCGATCTGGATGCGCGGGCGGCTGGAGGAGGCGACGGCCGACGACCTGCGGGCCCACTTCGACGTCAACTGCGTGGGCACCTTCGTCGTGGCCCAGGAGGCGGGCGCCGTGATGGCCGCACAGGAGGCGGGCGGTGCGATCGTGACGATGGGCGACTGCGCGGTTGCGCGTCCGTCGCTCGACTACGCCGCCTATTTTCCGAGCAAGGGAGCGATCGTCTCGCTCACGCGGTCGTTGGCGGTCGAGTGGGCCGCACGCAATCCGCGAATCCGGGTGAATTGCGTGATGCCCGGCCCCGTGACGCTGCCTGCCGACATGGAGCCATCGGCCCGTGACGCCGCGATCTCCGGCACGCTCGTGCGCCGCGAGGGCACGCCGGAGCATGTCGCCCACGCGGTGCTGTTCCTCGTGGAGAACGATTTCGTCACGGGCGTCTGCCTGCCCGTCGACGGCGGCCGCACGATCGTCACGCCCGCGTGAGCGGGAGCCGGATCGTGAACGTCGTGCCCACGCCCGGTGTGCTTTCGACGCCGATCGTGCCGCGGTGGGCCTGCACGATGTGCTTCACGATCGAGAGCCCGAGGCCCGTGCCGCCGAGCTTGCGGCTCCTTGCCCGATCGACCCGGTAGAACCGCTCGAAGAGCCGCGGGAGATGCTCGGCCTCGATGCCACAGCCCTCGTCGCGAACCCGGATCTCGAGCTCGTCGCCGACGGCCCCGGCCTCCATCCACACCGTTCGCCCCTCATCGCTGTATTTGATGGCGTTGTCGACGAGGTTGATGAGCGCCTGCTCGAGCAGCGGCGCGTTGACCTCCGCCACGAGCACCGGATCGCACCGGGGCTCCAGCGTGATCGACCGCTCGGCCGCCCGCGGGCCGCAGTCGGTCGCCACCGCCGCGAACACGCCGCCGATCGCCGCCGGCTCGACCGGCAGGTTGTCGGCCCCCTCGCTCTGCTCGATCCGCGAGAGCGCGAGCAGATCCTCGATGATCGCCGCGAGGCGGTCGGCCTGGCGGGCGACGATCTGGAGGAAGCGGCGGGCGTCGGCCGGATCGTCGGCGGCCCCGTCGAGCAGCGTCTCCACGAAGCCCTTGATCGAGGCGATGGGGGTCTTCAATTCGTGCGACACGTTGGCCACGAAGTCGCGCCGCACGTTCTCCAGCCGCTGCACGTCGGTGACGTCGTTGAGCACGATGACGGCGCCTCCTTCGCCCGACACGTCGCGGAGCGCGGTGCCGCGGAGCCGGATCGTGCGGTCGCGGGCACCGTGGAGCACGAGGTCGTCCTCCACCGGCTCGCGGCAGTCGATCGCCCGCAGGGCGAAGCGGCGGAGATCGGGATTGCGGACGACCTCCTGCAGCGGCCGTCGCACCACGTCGTCGAGGTCGAGGCCGAGCAACTCGGCGGCGGCCCGGTTGATCCCCACGATTCGCTGCCGCCCGTCGATCGCAAGCACGCCCTCGATCATGCTCCCGAGCACCGCCTCCTGCTGCGTGCCCTGCCGGCCGATGAGCAGCCCGCGCTCGACGAGCTGGTCGCGGAGGCCGGCCAGCGCCGCGGCCAGGTCGCCCACCTCGGCGAGATCGGTGGCGGGGAGCGGCGCGTCGAAGTCGCCCGCGGCCAGCCGCTTGGCGGCGAGTTGCAGGTCCTGCACCGGCCGCACCGCGCGGCGGGCGAGCAGGTAGCCGACGGTGGCGGCGGCGGTGGCCAGCGCGAGATGGGCGAGGATCAGCCGCCGCTGGGCGGCCGCGAGTTCACGGTCGGCAGCCCGGGTATCGGCGCTGGCGCGGATGATGGCGGTGGGCGCCGCCCGCGGCCCTTGGGGCACGGCCACCGTGATGAACCGCCGACCGGTCGCCGGCTCGAACCGGCTCGCTGCGGCCACCCGGCCGGCGCGGGCCTCGGCCACGAGCCGCTCGTCGCCCGGCGGCATCCGCGGCGACGTCGGCGAGCCTGCGTTCTGGGGCTCCGCGGAGAGCGGCCGGCCGTCGGTCGCGAGGAGCTCGAGCGCCACGCCCGAGGCCGTGGCCGCGGCGCGGGCCGCGGTCGCGAAGGCCTGCGGATCGGGCAGGCTGCCGTCCGGGGCGAGCACGGCGCCGGCGAGTTCCGCCAGCTCGGTGAGCCGCTGCCGCTGGTCTTCCTCTGCCACCCGCGCCAGCTGCACCGACGCCAGCCAGGACGAGGCCACGAGCACCGCCGCGATCAGCGAGCACCAGGCGACGAACAGGTGCCAGACGAGTCGGGTGCGGGGCATGGGGCGGGTCGCGCTCACGACCTGAAACGGTAGCCCACGCCGCGGACCGTCTCAATGTAGGAGCCGAACTCGCCGAGCTTTTTCCGCAGGCCGGCGACCTGGACGTCCACCGATCGCTCCGTCACCGGGTAGTCCTCCCCCTTCACGGCATCGACGATCTGCGACCGCGTGTAGGCCCAGCCCGGCCGCTTGGCGAGGAACTGCAGCAGCGCGAACTCGGTGTAGGTGAGTTCGACGGGCTGGCCCGCGAGCGTCACCTCGTGGCGGCCGGGATGGATCGAGAGTTCGTGCACGTCGATCGTGGTCTCGAGCTCGGCCCGCCGCTGGGTCTCGTGCCGGCGGAGCAGGGCCTTGATCCGGGCCCCGAGCACCCGCGGGCTGAAGGGCTTGGCGATGTAGTCGTCGGCCCCGCGCTCGAGTCCCGCGACCATGTCGCTCTCCTCGCTCTTGGCGGTGAGCATGATGATCGGCACGTCGCGGGTCTTGGAGTCGCTCTTGAGCCGCCGGCAGACCTCGAGGCCGTCGACCGACGGGAGCATGAGATCGAGCACGATGAGATCGGGGGGCTGCCGCCGCGCCGCCTTGAGCGCGTCTTCGCCCGTGGCGACGCATTCGACCTGGTAGCCCTCCTTCGAGAGGTTGTAGCGGACCAGCTCGAGCAGGTCTTCCTCGTCGTCGACGACGAGGATCCGCTGCACGGCCTGTTCGGCACCGGTCTTCGGGCGTGAGGAAAGCTGCTTCATCGACTCACCGGAGGAAGGAACGTGCGACCCTCCCACAGTATCCCCGCGCCGGCCGCCATCCGGAAGTGTTCAATTTCCGTGAGGAACGCAGTCGTCGTCGGCCCGTCGCGGTGCAACGGGGTTGCCCACACCCCGGGAGCCGGACGTTCACTACGGGCATCCTGCCCTTCGCTCACTCGATGCTGACTGCGCTCCGGCATCCTGCCTGCGCTAGTCAGCAACGCCGGCTCCCGGGGTGTGGGCAACCCCTTTCCTGTTGCTCACGAGAACAGCAACTCCACGTCCTCGGCCGTAAGGCTCGCGATCATGCTCTCGTCGGCCCGCACGATCGATTCGGCCAGCTCCCGCTTGCGGTCTTGAAGGGCCACGATCTTTTCCTCGACCGTGTCGCGGGCGATGAGCCGGTAGGCGAACACGCGGCGGGTCTGGCCGATGCGGTGGGCACGGTCCACCGCTTGGGCCTCGACGGCGGGATTCCACCAGGGGTCGAGGATGTAGATGTAGTCGGCGGCGGTGAGGTTGAGACCCTGGCCGCCCGCCTTGAGGCTCACGAGGAACAGCCGGCAGTCGGGGTCTTCCTGGAAGCGTGTCACCCGGGCCTGACGGTCGGTGGTGCGGCCGTCGAGGTATTCATAGACGAGCGACCGTTCGTCGAGCTTCCGCCGCAGGATCGCGAGGAAGCTCGTGAACTGGCTGAACACGAGCACCTTGTGCCCTTCGTCGAGCACCTCCTCGAGCTGCTCGAGGAGCGTCTCGATCTTCGCCCCTGGCTCGTCGATCCGCTTGGGGTCGACCAGGCCCGGATGGCAGGCCGTCTGCCGCAGCCGCAGAAGCGCCTCGAGCACCGCGATCCGCGAGCGGCCGATGCCGAGCCGGCCGATCCGGCCGGAGAGCTCGAGGCGGTAGTGCTCCCGCAGTTCGTCGTAGGCCTTCCGCTGCTCCTCGCCCAGCTCGACGAAGAGCGTCTGCTCCGTCTTCTCGGGCAGATCGGAGAGCACCTGCGTCTTCGTCCGCCGCAGCAGGTAGGGCCGCACCGCCCTCGCCACGACCTCCGTGCTGCCTCGGCCGTCGGCGAGGAACTTGCGGAGCCGCGAGGCGCTGCCGAGCTGCCCCGGATTGAGAAACTCGAAAATGCTCCACAGCTCGCCGATGTGGTTTTCGACGGGCGTGCCGGTGAGGGCGAGCCGGTGGCGGGCCCGCAAGAGCCGGCAGGCCTTCGCCGCTTGGCTGGCGGCGTTCTTGATCGACTGTGCCTCGTCGAGCACGACGTAGTCGAACTCCACCTCGCGGTGCGTGACGATGTCGCGGCGAAGCGTGCCGTAGGTGGTGACGACGATGTCCCAATCGGCGAGGTCGCCGGCCGTCTCCGCGCGGGCATTGCCGGTGAAGTTGGCCACACGCAGCGCGGGCGCGAACTTCTTCGCCTCCTCGATCCAGTTGAACACGAGGCTCTTGGGCACGACGACGAGCGACGGCCGGTGGGCGACGCCCGCCTCGCGGAGTACGGCCTGCCGCCGCAGGAGCATCGCGAGCACTTGGATCGTCTTGCCGAGGCCCATGTCGTCGGCGAGGCAGCCGCCGAGGCCCATCCGCTCGAGGAACGACAGCCAGCCGAGGCCCTCCCGCTGGTAGTGGCGGAGCGTGCCCTGGAAACCCTCGGGCTCGTCCTCGGCCTCCGGTCGCTCGCCCCGCGCGAGCTCCTCGCGAATCCGTTCGAACGCCTCGTCGACGTGCGACTGCGGCTGCCCGGCGAGCAGCGCGTCGAGCAGCGCCACCTGGATGCGGCCGTATCGCAGCCGGCCGTCGTGCTTCTGCGCCAGCGCCGCCATCGGCTCGAACTGGGCCGCGAGCGAGTCGGGCAGGATGCCGAGCGAGCCGTCGGAGAGCTCGATCGATCGGCTGCCGCGGGCGAGCGCCTCGAGCAGCACGGGGAGCTCCGCCGACACGCCGCCGAAGTCGACCGTCGCCGAGAGCTCGAACCAGTCGATGCCGCTGGTGACGTTCCAGGCGACGCTGCCGGCGGGACGGTAACGGCGGCCGGAAACCTCGATCGTCCAGCCGGCCGCGGCCAGCTGCGCCACCGAGGCATCGAGCCGGTTCCTCGGGATGTGCACGTGGGGGGAGAGCGTGTCGGGCTCGTCGGCGGCGCGGGCGGGCGTGGCGCCGTGCCGCGGCAAGACGGCCAGTGCCGCCCGCTCCGCGGCCCGGTCGCGGCGCACGAAGATTCGCCGGTCGGTGTCGGCGGCGCCGCCTGCCGGGTCGTCGGCGGCGATCAGGATGCCGGCGTAGTCAAACCAGATCCGGCCGGCCAGCTGCACCCGCGGCGTCGCGCGGCGGCGGCCGCGGGGCTCGACGGCGTCTTCATCGAGATCGATGGCCGGCGAGTCGTCGAGCACGAGCTTCGGCTGGGGCACGCCCGACTCGATCCGCCAGCCGGTCCACGCCGGGAGCACGAGCCGCGGCACGTCGGCGAGCGCCGCCACCTGGGCGACGAGGCCGTCGGTCTGCGCAGCCACGACTTCGATCGGCCCGCGCCGCTCGAACTGGTCGATCCAACCCGCGGTGCCCACCGAGAAGCCGTCATCCGGCACCGCCAGCCGCGCGATCCGATCGCTGAAGACCACGAGGCCGGATCGCAGGATCGCCCGCGGCTCCTTGAGCTCCTTCCGCTGACTGCCGCGGACGAGCATCCCGCGGAGCGTGGCCCGGGCAGGCCGCGGCGGCGGGGCGTCGGGATCGGCGGCGTCACGGGCGGCCCGGGCCGGACGCACGTCGTCGTCGTCGGGCTCGAGCACGAACGCGAACTCCCACGGCCGGCCGCCGTCCCAGGTGAGCGGAACGATCGTGTCGGGGGCCCGGCGCGGCTCGGGCTGGAGCACGAGCCGGCTCGTCTCGCAGAGCATCGCGAGATGCGCCGCGGCCGACCGCGGGCTGACGACGATCCGGGCGATGCCCCGCCGCTCGAGCGGCGCGGGGGTCGCCTGTTCGCCGATGCCGACGGCGCCGATGAGCCGCTCGATGAGGTCGCGTTCGTAAGGCTCGAGCTCCTCGAACTCGACGTGGCCCGGGCCCAGCACGACCGGCCGCGGCCGGCCGGTGGCGTTGCCGGCGACGTCGACCTGCATCCGACAGGGGACGAGCACGGCCGTGCGGGCCTCGGCCGAGGCGGTGATGTCGAAGAGGAAGACGAGCGCGCCGCCGGTGCGGCGGGCGTCGGGAATCGCCAGCGCCGCCGCCCGGACGGCCGGCTCGACGAGCCGCCGCCGTTCTTCGAGTTCGACGGCCCAGGCCGGCAGCCGCTGGCCGCCCCGCCGCGCGGGCTCGGTGCGGAGCCTCGGCTCGTGACGGCCCACCGAAAGCTGCCGCGGCGCGCGGGCCGCGGGCTGCGGCTCGTCTTCATCCGGAGCGTCGGCTTCCGTCTCGGCGTCGAATTCCATGTCGGCCGTATCGTCGGCCACGATCTCGAGCGCGACGGGCGTCTGGTCGTGAATGCCGGAGAGCAGTCCGCGGCGATCGACCTCCAGGAGGACGGCGGCCAGCACGGCGCAGGGCCTGCCGACTCGTCCGGCGGCCGACGTGCAATGCGCCTCGAGCGTCATGCCGCCGCGGCGGTGGGCCGAGAGTTCGAGCGACACCTCCTGCTCGGTTCCGTCGTCGTCGGTGACCGTGGCCCGCACCTGGCCCACCCGGGGGCAGGTCGCAGAGACGTGGGAGAGCTTTCGCGCCAGCGCGATGTCGGCGGGCTTGAAGAGGTGGAAGAGCCGCTGCTGGAGAGTCTTCATTCAGGGTTGGCAGGTCGATGGTGCGCGGAGGACGAAGCCTGTTGCGCAGCCCATGACGAGCCGAAGACGCCCGGAAGCGCAACACGCTGTTGTACCCCGCCGCCGTCCACCTTGGCGAGGCCCGGCCCCGCGCTGCGAGGCTCACGCACCTTTGACGGTGGCGATCAGTTCCAGGACGTTTTCCACGGGCGTCTGCGGGAGCACGCCGTGGCCGAGATTGAAGATGTGGCCGGGGCGGCCACCGGCCCGGTCGAGCACCTCGCGGGTGCGGCGCCGCACCGTGTCGCGGTCGGCCAACAGCACCGCCGGCTCGAGGTTGCCCTGCACGGCCCGGTCGTGGCCCACGAGCTTCCAGCCGGCGTCGAGATCGATCCGCCAGTCGATGCCGATCACGGAGCCACCGGCCTCGCGGAGGAGCGGCAGCAGCGCCGGATTGCCCGTGGCGAAGTGGATCACCGGCGCCCGCTTCGCCGCCTCGGCGAGTGCGGTGCGGCTGTGCGGCAGCACGTAGCGACGGTAGTCGTCGGGCCCGAGGCAGCCGACCCAGCTGTCGAAGAGCTGCACGATCTGGGCGCCGGCATCGAGCTGTGCGACGAGGTAGCGGCTGACCGCCCTGGCGATCCGGGACATCAGGTCGTGCCAGGCCGACTCGTGGCGGTACATGAGCGACTTCGTGTGCAGCCAGGCCTTGCTCGTGCCCCCTTCGATGCAGTAGCCCGCGAGCGTGAACGGAGCGCCGGCGAAGCCGATCACGGGGATCGAGTCGTCGAGGCCGGCGCGGGTGGCGCGGACCACGTCCATCACGTAGCCGAGGCGGCCCACGTCGTCGAGCTCGCGGACGCGATGGACGTCGGCCGCCTCGCGAACCGGATTGTGGATCACCGGCCCTTCGCCCGCGGCGAACTCGAGGTCGAGGCCCATCGGCTCGAGGATCGGCAGGAGATCGCTGAAGATGATCGCCGCATCGACGCCCAGCCGCTGCACCGTCGCGAGCATCACCTCCGCCGAGAGCCGCGGGCTCTTGCAGAGCTCCATGAATCCGACCTTCTCCCGCACGGCCCGGTATTCAGGCAGGTAACGGCCCGCCTGCCGCATGAGCCAGACGGGCGTCCGCTCGACCGGTTCGAGCCGGCAGGCCCGCATCATGAGCGAGTGGCCGTAGCGATCGGCCGGGGGCGACGGGAGGGGCGAAGCATTCATGG
>CAZXIG010000070.1:0-13136 GCA_964640405.1 uncultured Candidatus Kuenenia sp. | reverse complement strand
AGCGGTCATCTCTCAATAGAAGCCCCGGGCGGAAGCCCGGGGATCGAGGTCGGAGGCCCGGCGACACACGATGACTCGGACGCTTGAACTCCTCGCGAATGTGTTTCCGGTGTGGGTGCTCGTGGCCTGCGGGTTGGCGCTCGTCGAGCCGGCGTGGTTCACCTGGTTCCGCGGGCCGGCGATCGTCGCCGGCCTCGCCGTGATCATGCTCGGCATGGGGATCACCCTCTCGCTCGCCGACTTCGCCCGGGTGGCGGCGCGGCCGGCGGCGGTGGCGACCGGCTTCGTGGCGCAGTTCCTGATCATGCCGCTGGCGGGCTGGTTCGTCGCCGCGACAGCGGGCCTGGAGACGCCCTTCGCCGTGGGCATCATGCTCGTCGCGGCCTGCCCGGGCGGCACCGCGTCGAACGTCGTCACCTACATCGCGCGGGCCGACGTCGCCCTGTCGGTGCTGATGACCACCTGCTCCACGCTCGGGGCGGTGGTGCTCACGCCACTGCTCGTCAAGCTGCTCGCCGGCCGGCTCGTGGATGTCGACGCGATCGGCCTCTTCTTCTCGACGCTGCAGGTGGTCGTGCTACCGGTGGCGGCGGGCGTGGCCATCAACCGTTTTGCGCCGCGGGTCGTGGACAGGGTGCTGCCGGTGGCGCCGCTCGTCAGCGTGGTGATGATCGCACTGGTCTGCGCGAGCATCGTGGGGCAGAACGCGGCGGCGATCCGCACGAGTGGCCTGCGGCTTCTGGCCGCCGTCGCCGCCGTCCACGCCCTCGGGTTCGGCGTCGGCTACGCCTTCGCCAGGGTCTTCGGCTACGACCGCAGCGTCTCCCGCACGATCTCGATCGAGGTGGGGATGCAGAATTCGGGGCTCGGCGTCGTGCTCGCCCAGAAGCACTTTCCCGCCGAGCCGCTCACCGCCGTGCCCTGCGCCATCTCGAGCGTCGTGCACTCGGTGCTCGGCAGCCTGCTCGCCGGTTGCTGGCGGCTGCGGCCGTGAGGGCGATCCCCCGGCTTGCGCCTGGGGGCTTGGATGAAAGGGGGCCATCCATCGCCCATGCTCATAGAAGCCCCCATGCGCTAGCAGGGGGATGATGCGGCTGCAAGCACACGGGACGACGTCGCAGCGGAAGCGACGCGGATCATCCCCCGGCTTGCGCCTGGGGGCTTGGATGAACCGGAGCCGGCGACCACCGCTGGATCGACCGCTACCGCTTCGTCGGCCGCGCGGGCTGCGTCGCCATCTGCGGCCGCTTCACGAAATACACCTTGGGGTCGTCGATCACCCACGGGGTGCTCCAGGTGCGGCCGTCGTCCTGCGAGCAGACGTTGAAGAAGAAGGTCTTCAGCCACTCCGTGCGGTAGCCGTAGGGAAACTGCGACGTGATGTGGTCGTCCATCGTGAGGTCGTCCACGCCCTCACTGGCGAAGTAGTGCACCATACCGTCGGGCGAGAACGAGAGGCCGAGCGTCCACCAGCCGAGCTGCGATTCCGCGATCGTCGGCCCGCGGATCTCGCCGCCATTGCGGCCGCCGCGAACGCGGATGTAGGCCTGCCGCTCGGTGTTCTTCTTGGGGTTGGCCTTCTCGTAGCAGACGAACATGCCGGGCCAGTATTCCTCGAGGCCGAACTTGCCCTCGTCGGGATGGTCGTCGCCGGTGATGATCGCGTGGGTGAAGCAGCCGGCCCGGAACCCGAACGTCGGGCCGGTGCGGTTTTCCCACTGGTCGAACGGCGGCATGTAGACCCGCACGACCACGCTCGGGCTGTCGGCCACAGAGAAGCCGCGGCCCGCGGCCCGGCTCATGTTGAAGACGAAGTCATCCTGCTGCATCTGGTAGGTGACGCGGCCGGGAATGCCGGCGCGCTGCGTGGCGAGCAGGAGGCCGTAGGTGCTCCCCTCGAGGCCCGGGGCCGGCAGTTCGATCCGCTTCGCCATGTCGGGCGTGCCCCGCTTCGGGCCCTCGAACCAGCGGCCGTTGGCGCTCTTGGCGAGGGGGCCCCGCATCCGCTTGTCCTGCTCCTCGGAGCTCTTGGGGTGGTTGTAGTACCACTTCCACTTCTCGTCCTCGAAGTCGTCGTAGGCGTTCTTCGCGATCGTGCCCGTGCCCGGCACGAGCACCGGCTTCTTGGTCGCCGGTGGCGACGGCGCCTTCGGAGCCTTCTCGGCCGCGCGGCCGCTGCCGGCGGTCAACGCCAGGCAGGCCGAGAGCGTGAACATGAATCCCTTCGAGAGGCTGCCGGCACGCATGATCCGCTTCTCCCGCGATGAAAGGCCCTGGCACGTGGTTCTTCTCGCGATATCGACGCTGCGGGGCCGGCGGATCGAAGCAGCGGACCGCCGACCGCCTTCATCCCCGCAAGTTCGCCCGAGCACCGCAGCATCGCCGGACTCGCAGGCGCCGCCATCGCCCGCCTTTTACCCAGATTCACGCGGATCGGGCCTCGAAAAAAAAGGTCATCTGGCGTCAAAGCCCGTCGTGCGTCACATATCCGTCCTCTCTTCGACCCGCACCGGCCGGATCACACCGAGATGCTCACATCTGACATGGGGCCCACCCAGACCGTTTTCGTTCGCGTACTGCTCGGAACGTGCATCGCACTCGCGGCGTGCATGCCCGACACCAACGCCCGCCAGGCCGTGGCCGCCGGCCCCGAACAGCCCTCCCGCCGGTCGCATCTCGAGCCCGTTGGCGAGCTGACGGTGCCACAGTCGGCCGGCGATCTCGGCCTGCGGCTCTCCCGGGCCTCGGCGGTGCTGCGGCAGCAGCTCGCCCTCGATCGAGGTGCCGGACTCGTGGTCGACGAGGTCGCACCTGGTTCCGCCGCCCAGCGGGCCGGCTTCCGCCAGCACGACGTGCTCGTGAAGCTGGACGATCAGCTGCTCGTCCTTCCGGAGCAGTTCAATGCCCTGCTCGAAGCGACGGCTGGCGCGGCCAGCTCCTGCCACGTGCTCCGTGGCGGCCGCATGGTGGAATTGCCGCTCGGGGTGAACGCGGAGCCGGTCACGGCGGCACAGACCGCCTCGCGAGCGGCCTCCCGGGCGGTCGAATCCACGCTGCGGCCGACGGCGTCCACGCTCTCGATGCTGCCGCAGCCACAGGCAACGCAGCCGACGGAGTCGGTGCCCGTGCTGCGAAAGCCGGCCGCGGAGACGCTCCTGCGGCAGGATGCCGACTACCAGATCAGGCTCACGGCCGGCGACGAGACGCGGCTCGTGGTGAGCGATGCGAAGGGCCGCGTCGTATTCAACGACGCGATCGACACGCCCGAGGGACGCAGCCGGATGCCGGTGGCGGTGCGGGGCCGAGTTGAGCAGATGGAGAAGCTGCTCGAGCGCCCGGCCACGACGAAGCCTGTGATCGAGATCGGCAGGCTCGACGCCGCCCCGATCGAGATTCGGTAGCGTTCGCAGCCGAAGGACGTGTCGGTACCTCGATGGGCCCAAACCGGCTCGCGGGCGGCATGAGTTGCCTCGCTGGCGGCCGCACGCCACGCTCGGCATCCTCACGCCGACCCGTTCGCCTTCGTGTCTCGGCTTGCCAGCTCACCAGCCGACTTGGGCGATGTCTCGCGACCAGCCGCCGCCGCCGGCCGTGCGCGACGGGCCGGATGTCCGCGGGCCCGATTGCAGCGACCGCCACGGATCGGGACCGCTGAACATGCCCCCCGGCAACTGGATCACCCACGGGCCGGCGCCCCGCGACATCCGCGTGAACGAGTCCTCGAGCTGCCGCCGCCGGATTTCGTCGAGCCGCCGGATTCGCCGCCGCTCCGCCTCCGCCGTGGCCGCGGCATAGGCGGCCCGCCCCGCCTGGGCGGCCTCGCCGGCGGCCTTGATCGCGTCCTCATACCGCTGCCGGCCGAGGAGCGACCGCGCCGTCTCGAGTCCGGCGGCCGCGCCCCGCACGTCGGGCTGCACACCCTCGGCATACCAGGCCGCCACGCGGCGCAACAGCGCGTCGGTCTCCTCGATCTCCTCGACCGACTGCCGGGCAAGCCGCTCGTCCTCGTCGGCAAACGACTCGGCCCGGGCCGCGGCCGCATCGGCGGCCTCCACGAGCTGGGCCGCCTGCCGGAGGTCGGGGCGGGCGACGGTCAACGCCGAGCCGGCCACGTCCAGCAGCCGTGAGGCCTCGCGGCACCGCTCGTTCGCCCTGGCGCGATCGGTCTGCTGGCGGTGCAGCCGCCGCTCGAGCGTGGCCACGCGTTCGCCGGCCTTCTCCCGCCGCGGCGGCAGTGCCGCCAGCAGCTCGTCGAGCTCGGCCCGCCGGTCGGTGACGGCCGCATGGCAGCCCTCGATCCAGTCCTCCTGCCGCACCGTCTCCTCGAGCAGCGCGACGGCCCGGAAGTATTCCTGCCGCGTCGGCTCGAGCGCCCCCCGCGCCTCGCGGATCAGCTGCTCGACCCGCGCGAGCCCCTCGTCGGCGCGGCCCACGTTGTCGGCCACGTCGGCCCACGAGCTTTCGGCGTAGGAGCCGGCGAGATGCTCGAGGGCGCGGATCGTCGTCGGCCGCCGAGCCGCCAGGGCCTCGAGCCGGGCGGCGCAGGTCGGCAGCAGTTCTTCGGCCCGGGCGCGGGCCGCCACGATGCTCTCCAGGAGCGCGGCCGCCTCGGCGTTGAACTTCTCGGCCTGTTCGACGTGCACGAGGGCCGCGGTCGTCTCGCCGGCATCGAGCAGCTGCGCGGCGAGTTCGCACTCCTGCCGGGCGCCGGCCACGCGGTCGTCGGGGTTCGCGCCATGCTCGGCAAGCAGCCAGCCTTCGGCCCGGCGGCGGCGCACATCGGCCTCCACCGTCGATGCCTGTTCAGCGGCACGAATTCGACGGTCGTCCGCCGCCTCGATGCCGTCGATGCGGTCCATGGCGGCGGCGAGCGTGTCGGCGGCAGCCTCGAGCTGACCGCGGGCGGCCACGGGATCCCGCTCGAGGTCCGCGGCACACTGCCCATGCACCCGGGCCACCTCCGCCAAGGTCGGCTGAAACACGGCATGCGACCGGCCGCGGCTGGCCAGCCGATCGAGCCGTTCACGGGCCTGGGTCGTCTCGGTGTCGAGCGTGGCCAGCAGTTCGCGGGCCTTCTCGTGCGCCTGCTCGAGCACGTCGAGCGGCCCGCGGCATTCGCCCGCCACGGCATCCAGAGGCGGGCGGGCCTCGGCCGAATCGAGCAGGCGGATTGCCTCCTCGGCCTTCCCGGTGCCGAGGAACCATTCGGCATCGACGGATTGCTGCGCCTTCTCCCACACGTCCATCAGTCCGAGCCACCGCTCGCGATAGCGGCGGATCGACGCCTGCACGTTGTCGTAGGCGGCGCGGGTCTGGCCCTCCATCGGCGTCTGGAAATCGGGGTCGGTGTGCGGCAGCATCCGGTGCCGCTCCTGCTCGGTGTCGAGGAGGTCGGAGAGCGCGACCACGTCTCCCTTGAAGGCCTCCAGTTTCTCGCGGGCCTGCCGCAGCCGGCGGCCATGCCGCGTCCATTGCAGGGCCAGCGCCCCGAGCACGCCGGCGCCGGCCATGCTCGCGAGACCCAGCGGCAGCGTGCGGGTGCGAAACACCCGCGCCGCCTCCTCGCGGGCCTTCTTCTCGTCGGCCCGCGTGGCCACCCAGTTCTCCGTGGCGTCGATGAGGTCGGCGAGTCCCTGATCGTAGAGGCCGTCCTTCGCCCGCGGCACGAACGCCTTGCGGATGAGTTCCTGCTCGAGCGTGGCCTGATCGAGGCCGCTGCCCACCTCGAGCGCCCACGGCACGTCCATGGCGAACCGGCGATCCCCGACCGCCAGCACGAGCACCGCGTCGGCAGCGGGATCGAAGCCGCTCTCCTCGTCGGCCCGCCAAGCCTTCACGATCCGGTCGAGCAGCCCGCGGGCATCGCCTGCCGCGCCGGCGGTGTCGACGACCACCACCCGGTAGTCGCGGCCGCTCTTCGCCTTGGCCCGCTCAACCGCCGCCCGCACCGCGTCGAACGATTCCTCGACTCCCGACACGAACACCTTCTCGGCGGCCGCGACGGTGGGCACGGAGTCATCGGCGACGGCCGATCCCGCGACGATGGCGACACTGACGGCGACGATCCACGCAGACGCAATGGACTTCATGGGTGCTCCGGAAGAATGGACGATGGATTGTAGGTTAGGCGATGGGCTGCCATCGATCGAGTAGTGAGGATGAACGGCGTTCTGACCGTAGTCCGCTCGCGGAGCGAGCGGACTACGGTGGCGCGAGGATAACGCAGGGCGTGTGGGTGCGGGCCGCGGCGGCGCGGGCGGCGGCCAAGGTGGGTTCGCCGCCGGCGGCGACGAGCGTGCGGGCACCGAGGCTTTGGAGCTCGGCGGCGAGCGATTCGGTCGCGAGTGCGTCGGCCGTCCCCTCGCTCAGCCGCACCCGATGCTTCCAGCCGACCGCGGCGAATGACCGCCCCCAGGCGGGTGCATGCCTGCCGATCGTCGCATTGTCGGCCACGATCAGGACGGGCCCCTCGTGGCCGGCTGACCGCAGTGCTGCAGCCAGCGAGTCATCGGGTCCGGTGATCGCGGCGTTCATCATGCCGGTCAGTACGGATCGTAGAGGTCGCGGGATCGCTGCGGCTGAAGCGGGGGCCGCGGCAGCAGGCCGCCGCGCGGCCGGGAGCCGGCCGCACCCGCAGCATTACCCGCAGCACCTTGCTGGCCCGGCACGATCGGCCCGAACTGTCGCCCACTGCCGGCGGCGTTGAGCGGCCGCCCGGCGTTGAGGGTCGCCGGCGCGTCCCGCGAATCGCGGCCATTGAGCGTCGGCCGTTCGATCGGGATGCCCGCGTTGAGGCTCTGCGGCGCGGCTGCGCCGTAGCCCGGCCGTGCGGCCTGCGCACCGGCCCGCACGCCGCCGTTGACCGGCATCGGCCGCTGCTGCTGGAGCCGGGCGGCGTTGCTCGACGGCGTCTGGGTGCCCGAGGTCGTCGTCCGGGCTGCGGGCTTCTTCGGCGGAGTGGGTGTTTCATCGTCGGCCGTGCCGAACGGATCATCCTTGTCGCGGTCTTCCTCCGCCGGCTCTTCTTCCGCCTCGGGCTCGCCACGCTGGCGGCCCGTCACCGGGTCGAACCCGGAGTTCAGCCGCATGTTGGCCCGCTCGAGCCGCATGCGCGATGCGGCCAACTCGGCTTCACCGATGTCGATCCTGCCGTCTTTGTTGATGTCCCACTCGCGGATCAGCTCTTCGCGGGTCTTCCGCGGCACGGCCGGCGCGGGCGTCGCAGCCGCCGGCAGGGGTGATGCCGCAGGGCGGCGCGGCGCATCGGCCGCCGATGCGAGCCCCATCACCAACCCTCCGGTCACAAGGACGGCCACGGCGTTGAGGCGATCGACGACGACGAAGCGGCGCATGGTCTTCAGCTGGCCGAGGCGGAGGTGGAGTCACCGGAGTATACGGCCGGGACGGAGGCGAGGGCTTCCGCCAGACGAGTGCCGGCAGCCCGTGCATCGCCGCCCGCCCGCTCCAACTCGCGGGCCGCGACGTGACAGTGCACGATGTGGCCATCGACCCGCGTCGCCGGCGGATCGACCTCGCGGCAGACACGTTCGGCCAACGGGCACCGCGGATGGAAGCGGCAGCCGGCCGGCGGCTTGGCCGGGCTCGGCACGTCGCCGGGCAGCACGATCCGCTTGCGGCGGCGTTGCGGATCGACCGCCGGCACCGCCGAGAAGAGGGCGAGCGTGTAGGGATGCAAGGGCGCCGCGCAGAGCCGGTCGGCCGCCGCCTGCTCCACGATCCGTCCGAGGTACATCACGGCCACGTCGTCGGCCACGTGCTCCACCGCCGAGAGGTCGTGCGAGATGAAGAGATAAGTGAGCCCGAGCCGCTCGCGGAGATCGACGAGCAGATTGAGCACCTGCGCCTGGATCGAGACGTCGAGCGCGGAGATCGGCTCGTCGAGCACGAGCAATTCGGGCTCGAGCACCAGTGCCCGCGCGATCGCGATCCGCTGCCGCTGGCCGCCGGAGAACTCGTGCGGATAGCGGTCGAGCGCGGCGCTCGCCATGCCGGTGTGCTCGAGCGCCTGCCGCATCCGGGCGAGCCGGGCGGCCGCGTCGCCGAGCCGGTGGATCACGAGCCCCTCCTCCAGGATCGCCCGCACCGTCATCCGCGGATTGAGCGAGCCGTAGGGATCCTGGAACACGATCTGCATCCGGCGGCGGAGCCCGCGGAGCGCCGCGCCGTGCGTCTGTCGCACGTCGTGGCCGGCGAACACCACGCGGCCGCCCGTCGGCTCGACGAGCCGGAGGATGCTGCGGCCCACGGTCGTCTTGCCGCAGCCGCTCTCTCCCACGATCCCGAGCGTGCGTCCCTGCGCCACGGTGAAGCTCACGCCATCCACGGCCCGCACGGCCCCGACGGTGCGGCGCAAGAGGCCGCGGCGGATCGGGAAGTGCGTCTGCAGGTCGTCGACGACGAGAAAAAGGGGACGCAGCTCTTTTTTCGGCGGGGAAGTATTCACGGCTGCGGCTCCGGCCGAGGCGGAAAAAGAGCTGCGTCCCCTTTTTCGCCGGGATAGTGGCAGGCGACGAAGTGCCCCGGCTCGACTTCCCGGAGCGGCGGCAGGGCCGCGGCGCAATCGTGTGGCGCGGCGGCCGCGCCGACGCGGGCCACGGCGCACCGCGGATGGAACCGGCACCCCGGCGGGAACTGCGTGGGGGGCGGCACCATCCCGGGGATCGTGCGGAGCGGCTGCCGACGGCCGTCGGGCCTGCGGCCGGCATCCGGTTCGGGCCGCGCGGCGAGCAGGCCGATCGTGTAGGGATGCAGCGGCCGGGCGAAGAGCGTCGCGGCGGGAGCCCGCTCCACGATCCGGCCGGCATACATGACGGCCACCTCGTCGCAGGTCTCGGCCACCACGCCGAGGTCGTGCGTGATCAGGAGGATCGCCGTGCCGAGCCGGCGGCGGAGGTCGGCGAGCAGGTCGAGGATCTGGGCCTGGATCGTCACGTCGAGCGCGGTCGTGGGCTCGTCGGCGATCACGAGGTCGGGCTCGCAGGCCAGCGCCATCGCGATCATCACCCGCTGCCGCATGCCGCCGGAGAGCTGGTGGGGATACTCGTCGAGACGCCGCTCGGGATCGGCCAGCCGCACGAGCCGGAGCATCTCGAGCGCCCGCGCCCGGGCCTGCTCGCGGGGAACGCCGCGGTGGAGCCGCACGGCCTCGGCCACCTGGTCGCCGATCGTGAACACCGGATTGAGGCTGGTCATCGGCTCCTGGAAGATCATGCCCACGCGGCCGCCGCGAACCTTCCGCAGCGCCGGCTCGGGCAGCGTCACGAGATCGTCGGCCCCGCCGTCGCGAGCCAGCAGGATCTGGCCCGACTCGATCACGCCCGGCGCCGCCACCAGCCTCAGGATCGACATCGCCGTCACGCTCTTGCCGCAGCCGCTCTCGCCGACGAGGCCGAGCGTCTTGCCCCGGTCGATCGACAGCGACACGCCGTCAACCGCCGGCACGCGGCCGCCGGGCGTATGAAACGCCGTCACGAGGTTGTTGATTTCAAGCAGGGGCATTGAGCTTGCGAATCCGTCCATCAAAGCGATTGTTGGTGTTCATAGAAGCCCGTGTCTTCCTCGCTTCATAAAAGCCCCCATGCGCAAGCAGGGGGATAATGCGGCCGGCCTCCGATCACCCCCGATGACGAGCCGACGCGTCATATCCCCCGGCTTGCGCCTGGGGGCTTTTATGACGGGCACCGCTGCTCGTGTCGTGCGGTTCGCCATTACTTGCGGGCCTCCCGGAGGCGCGGGTCGGTGGCTTCCTGGAGGCCTTCGCCGATCAGGTTGTAGGCGAGCACGGTGAGGAAGATCGCGATGCCGGGGAAGAATACGAGCCACCACATCGAGAGGTTGCTCCGCGCGTCGTTGAGCACGGAGCCCCAACTGGCGGTCGGGGGCGGGGGCCCGAAGCCGAGGAACGAGAGCGAGCTTTCCACCAGGATCGCCGAGGCGATGCCGAACGTGATCGGCACGAGGATCGGGGCCAATGCGTTGGGGAGGATGTGGCGGAGCATGATCCGCAGCGGGCCGGCGCCTGTGGCCCGGGCCGCCATCACGAACTCGGCGTTTTTGAGCCGGAGGAACTCGCCGCGGGTGAGCCGTGCGATGCCGGTCCAGCCGGTGGCCCCGATGATCGCCATCGTGTGCCAGATCGTAGGCTTCTCGAGGATCGCGATGATCGCGAGGATCAGCACGAGCGTGGGGATGCACATCACGATCTCGGTGGCGCGGCTGGTGAGCGTGTCGACCCAGCCGCCGAAGTAGCCGCCGATCGCGCCCACGAGGATGCCGATCGTGCCCGCGATCCCCATCGAGACGAACCCCACGAGCAGGGCCACCGTCGTGCCGTGCACCATCTTCGCGAACACGTCCACGCCCGCCTGATCGGTGCCGAAGAGGTTGCTCCGGCTCGGTCGCCCCTCGTCGCGGGCGGGATTCTCGGGGCGGCCCGGCCATTCGTTCTCGCGGACGGCCCGGAAGGGATCCTGAAACACGAGCGGCCAGATCGCCCAGCTCTCGGGATCCTTGTCCTTCAGGTTCTGCGGATAGGTGCCGCGGAAGCGATCCTTCGTGAAGATGGCCGGCTCCCACTGGCGGTTGAAGTAGCCGAGGCAGGGGGCGTAGAGCCGCCCCTTGTAGCGACAGAGCACGGGCTTCGTGCCGGCGATCGCGGGGGCGAGCGCCGCCACGAGCACGAGCAGCGCCACGAAGGCGAGCGCGGCCATCGCCAGCGGCCGCCGCCGGTAGCGACGCCACGCCTCCGCCCAGAATCCGCCCGTCTGCGACATCACTCGACGCTCACCCGGGGATCGACGACGCAATACAGCAGATCGGCGAGCAGCTGGCCCAGCAGCGTGAGCACGCTGAACATCAGCGTGAGTCCCATGATCGTGGGATAGTCGCGCT
Source organism: uncultured Candidatus Kuenenia sp. (assembly GCA_964640405.1). GTDB lineage: Bacteria > Planctomycetota > Planctomycetia > Pirellulales > UBA1268 > QWPN01. Next base: position 2,225 of record CAZXIG010000070.1, on the reverse strand, counting down.
CGCGGATGCTCTCGAAGAACAGCCGCCCCATGCCGGGCCAGGTGAAGATTTGCTCGATGATCACGGAGCCGCCGAGGAGCCCCGGCAGCGAGAGGCCCAGGAGTGTCGCCAGCGGGATGAGCGTGTTGCGAAACGCGTGATGGAAGAGCACCCGCCAGGGGCCGGCCCCCTTGGCCCGCGCGGTGCGGATGTAGTCCTGCCGCAGCACCTCCGCCATGTTCGCGCGGATGAACCGGCTGTCGTAGGCGAGGCTCACGTAGGTCTGGCAGGTGACGGGCAGGATCGCGTGACGGGCCACGTCGGCCACGCGGGAGAGCCACGGGGCGTCCGGCGGCAGGTCGGTCATGCCGAACAGCGGCAGCTCCCAAGCCGTGCCGCGCAGCCAGACCGAGAAGAGGATCTGCAGGAAGAGCGCCGCCACGAACGTGGGGAAGGAATAGAGCACGTAGAGCAGGAGGCTCGTCGTCCGCTCGTCGGCCGTGCCGCTGCGGGCCGAGGCGTAGAGGCCGAGCGGGATCGCGAGGATCCAGATGAGCACCAGCGCCGTGCCCGAGATCAGGAAGGTGGGGCCGATCCGCTCGGCGATGAGCGTGGTGACCGGCTGCTTGCGGGTGATCGAGCGGCCGAGGTCGCCGCGGGCCACGTTGCCCAGCCACTGGGCGTAGCCCGCATACCAGGGCTTGTCGAGGCCGTAGATCCGCCGCAGCCGCTCCTGGTCCTCGGGGTTGAGTTTGCGGCTCGGATCCTCCCCCATCTGCGCCGTCAGCGGCGTGCCCGGCATGGCCCGGGCGAGGCCGTAGACGAAGCAGGTGATCACGAGGAGCGTGAGGATCCCGAGCAGGAGCCGCCGCGTGAGGAAGGTGATCATGTCACTCCGCCCGCGGCTTCCAGATGCTGCCGAAGCCCGGCGAGTAGTGGTAGGGGCCGCGCGGGCTGAAGACGTAGCCGCGGAGGTCGCGGGCAAACCCGTAGAAGCTGTTCCGCCAGTAGAGCCAGGTGTAGGGCTGGTCCTCCGCGAGCAGCTGCTGGATGCGGGAGTACTTCTCGGCCCGCTTGGCCCGGTCGAGCTCCTTCCGGCCCTCGACGAAGAGCCGGTCGACCTCGGGATTGGAGTAGCCCACGAAATTGCGGCCGGCGTTCGTGGCCCAGATGTTCTCCGACGTGTCGGGGTCGGCCCCCGATCCCCAGCCGCCGAAGTAGGCCTGGAACTTGCGATCCTGCGTGAGCTGCTGAAGCACCGTCGCCTCGAGCGGCCGCACGTTCATGCGGATGCCGATCTGGTCGAGGTTCTCCTTCAAGAGCGTGCAGATCTTGATCCGGTGCGGCTGCTGATTCACGAGCATCGAGAACTCGAAGGGCACGAGCTTCCCGTCGATCTCCTTGTCCCGCACGCCGTCGTTGTCGCTGTCGATCCAGCCGGCCTCGTCGAGCAGCGCCTCGGCCCGGTCGAGATCCTGCTTGCAGGGCTCCACCTTCGTGCCCGCCGCCATCCAGGAGTCCTGTGCGAAGGGGCCCGCGCAGGGCTTGTAGAGACCGTAGCAGAGCTTGTCGAGCATCCGGTCGTGGTCGAAGGCGTAGCTCATCGCCCGGCGGACGCGGCGGTCGGCGAAGAACGGCGTGCCGATGTTCCAGCCGAAGTGGAAGCTCACCCACTCCGGCGCCGTCACCTTCGTGTTGCGTTCGTAGAAGTCGGCGTCGGTCGTCTGCGTCGTCCACTGCTCCGGCTGGAGCATCATCTCGTCGATCTCGCCCGCCTTGAGGGCCAGGAGCGTGGTGTTCGGGTCCTCGATGATCCGGAAGCGAATCTCCGCGAAAAAGGGCTCGTCGCGGACCTGCTTGCCCTTCACGTGCGACCAGCTCTTCCGCCGCCGGAGCACGATCTGCTGGCCGCGGGTGCGCTCCACGATCTCGTAGGGTCCGCCCGACACCGGCGTTGCCTCGAGCTTGACGTGCTCGGGGCTGTCTTTGAGCGACGGATCGGTCTCCCACGTCTTCTCGTAGACGTGCTTGGGCAGCACGGGGAAGTTGATGTTCCAGACGTTCGTCGCCAGCGGCTCGCGATGGAAGAAGACGAGCGTGCGGTCGTCGTAGGCGTGCACGGCCCGCATCTGGTCGGTGCCGCTCCGCACGGCGGGCACGGGCACCCGCGGATCCATGATCACGGTGTAGCTGAAGGCCACGTCGTGGGCCGTGATCGGCCGGCCGTCGCTCCACACGAGGTCGTC
>CAZXIG010000069.1:5615-13250 GCA_964640405.1 uncultured Candidatus Kuenenia sp. | reverse complement strand
AAAACTGGCCTTGCGTTGCCGTAAGGCGATCGCGATTCTCCCGCGTCACCTTCCGGGGCCCTCCACATGGCCGCGCCGCGTTCGATCGTCATCGTCAAGCTCTCGGCCATCGGCGACGTGCTGCATGCCGTGCCGGCGGCCGTCGCACTCAAACGGGCATACCCCGAAGCGCGGATCGGCTGGGCCGTGGAAGGCGTGGCCGCCGACGTGCTCGCCGGTCATCCCGCCGTCGACCACCTCTTCCGCCTGCCCCGCGGCTGGCTCACCCAGCCTCGTGCGGTCGCCTCGCTTCGGCAGCAGCTGAAGTGGTTCGGCGCCGACATCGCCGTCGACATGCAGGGCCTGCTCAAGAGCGGCGTCGCCACCTGGCTCTCCGGCGCCCGCATGCGGATCGGCCCCGCGCGGCCCGCCTCGCGGGAGCGGGCCTGGCTCGCCTACACCCATCCGGTGCGGGTATCGGCGACGCACATCGTCGACCGCAACTGCGAGGTGCTCGCGGCCCTCGACATCCGCGTGCCGCGGCCCACCTTCGACATGCCCCGCTGGCCGGTGAGCCGCCAACGCATGGAGCAGTGGGTCGCGTCGCTGCGGCTCGGCGGACCGCCCGTGCTGCTCAATCCCGGCGCGGGCTGGCAGTCGAAGCGGTGGCCGGTCGAACGCTTCGCCGCCGTCGCCCGGGCACTGTACCGCCGCCATGGCCAGCCCACCGTCGTCGTCTGGGGCGGCCGCGAGGAGAAGCTCGCCGCCGAGCGGATCGCCGCCGACTCGTTCGGGGCCGCGATCATGGCCCCGCCGACGTCGCTCCAGGATCTCGGCGAGCTCTGCCGGCTGTCACGGCTCTTCGTCTCCGGCGACACCGGACCGCTGCATCTCGCCGCGGCGGTGGGCACGCCCTGCGTGGGCCTCTTCGGCCCGGTGCCCGCCGAGCGGAACGGTCCCTACGGCACCCAGCACGTGTGCGTCGAGCCGCCGCCAGCGCTGCGGCCGGCCTGGGACGACCGCAAGACCGACACGCATGCCATGGGGGGCATCGACGTCGAACGGGTCGTGGCCGCCGCGGAATCGCTGCTGGCCCGGCCGGCCGCCGCGGCCTGACGGCTGCGCCTATACTGCCGCCATGGCTCGGCGGCGCACCAATCCTTTCTATGTCGTGCTCGGCATCGTGGGCTTCCTGTTCACGATCACGGCGATGAGCTATTGCATGGCCGTGCTCCGCGGCGTGCGGCCCGACCGGGCGGCGGCCACGCGTGCCCATCCGGTGCAACAGCTCATGGATCGCCACGGCACGGCGATTCTCGTCGGAGAGCTGGTCGTGCTCGCCATCGCCACGTTCGGCGCCGTGGCGATGGACCACGTCGACGGGGAGCGGGAGCGGGCCGCGCGGCAGGCGGCGCGGCGGGAGGATCGCGCGGGAGCCGACCGCACGTGACGGCCTCCGCGGCAACCCGGATCGAGCGGCTGCGGGAGGAGATCCGCCACCACGACCGGAAGTATTACGTCGAGGCGGCGCCGGAAATCACCGACCGCGACTACGACCGGCTCGTCGATGAACTCCGCGAGCTCGAGGCCCGGCATCCGGATCTCGTCACACCCGACAGCCCCACGCAGCGGGTGGGCGACGAGCCCGTGCCGGAGCTGGAGTCGGTGCGGCATCGCGTGCCGATGCTCTCGATCGACAACACCTACTCGGCCGACGACCTCGCCGCCTGGGGCCGCCGCGTCGAGAAGCTGCTCCACGAGGGCAAGCCCCACGCCGACGAGCCGATCCGCTGGGTGCTGGAGCTCAAGATCGACGGCGTGGCCGTGTCGCTCACCTACGAGGCTGGCCTGCTCGCGCTGGCGGCCACGCGGGGCAACGGCACCGTCGGCGACGACATCACCCACAACGTGCGGACGATCCACGGCGTGCCGCTGCGGCTCGATCTCGACGCGGCGCCCGAGTCGATCGAGGTTCGCGGCGAGATCTACATGACGAACTCCGACCTCGTCGCGCTCAACGAGGCGCAGGCCAGGGAAGGCTCGCCCCCCTTCGCCAACACGCGAAACGTGGCGGCCGGCAGCATCCGGCTGCTCGACCCGCGGGAGTGCGCGAAGCGGCCGCTGCGATTCTTTTGCCACGGCGTGGGCGACTCGACCGGCCTCGGCGTCGATTCGCAGACCGGCCTGCTCGGATGGGCGGTGGCCGCGGGGCTGCCGGTGGCGCCCGGCACGCAGGAGTTCGACTCGCTCGAAGCGCTCGTCGAGCGGGGGACGGCGCTCATCGAGGAGCTGCACGAGCTCGACTTCGAGGTGGATGGTTTCGTGGTGAAGGTCGATCGGTTCGACCAGCAGCGGCGGCTCGGCACGACGGCCAAGAGCCCGCGGTGGGCGATCGCCTGGAAGTTCGAGAAGTTCGAGGCCACGACGAAGCTCGCCGGCATCCGCGTGCAGGTGGGCCGCGGCGGCACGATCACGCCCGTCGCCGATCTCGAGCCGGTCGAGCTCGCCGGCACGATCGTGAGGCGGGCGAGCCTGCACAACGCCGACGAGATCGCGCGGAAGGACGTCCGCGTGGGCGACGTGCTCGTCGTCGAGAAGGCGGGCAAGGTGATCCCGCACGTCGTCCGCGTGGAGAAGCACCTGCGAAAGCACCGGCTGCCCGCCTGGGAGTTTCCGACGGAGTGCCCGGAGTGCGGCACGCCCCTCGTGAAGGACACCGACGGCGTCTACATCCGCTGCCCCAACGTCGAGTGCCCGGCGCGGTGCATGGAACGCCTCAGATTTTTTTCATCCCGTGGTGCCATGGACATAGAGGGCCTCGGCGACAAGCTCGTGGAGCAGCTCGTGGCCACGGGGCTGGTGAAGGACTACGCCGACCTCTACGCGCTGACCGTCGAGCAGCTCGAGCCGCTCGAGCGGATGGGCACGAAGTCGGCGACGGCGCTGGTCGCACAGATCGCCGCCAGCCGCTCGCGCGGGCTCGTGCGGGTGCTCAACGCCCTCGGCATCCGCCACGTGGGGCCACGAGTGGCGGCCCTGCTCTGCGAGCGGTTCCCGACGATCGAGGCGTTGGCCGCCGCGACGGCCGACGAGCTTTCGGCGGTGCCCGAGATCGGGCCGACGATCGCCGAGAGCGTGCACGCGTGGCTGGCGAGCGACTACGGGCGGCGGGTGATCGCCGGGCTGCGGAATGCCGGCGTGCGGCTCGACGTGCCGGAAGCGGACCGCATCACCGCGGGGCCGCTCACGGGCAAGACGTTCGTCGTGACCGGCACCCTCGAGGGGTTCTCGCGACAGGAGGCGGAGGAGGCGATCCGCAAGGCGGGCGGCCGGGCGTCGTCGAGCGTGTCGAAGAAGACGGATTACGTGCTCGCCGGCGCCGAGGCGGGCAGCAAGCTCGAGAAGGCGCAGAAGCTCGGCGTGCCGGTCATCGACGAGGCAAAGTTCCGCGAGTTGCTCGCGGGGAAGTGACGGAGCCTCCGCACAGGCCATCCCCCGGCTTGCGCCTGGGGGCTTATATGGAAACGGCGATCCCCCGGCTTGCGCCTGGGGGCTTGTATGCGGAGGGGCGAGGGCTTTGCCCATACAAGCCCCCATGCGCAAGCAGGGGGATATTGCGGCATCAATCCCGAACAACCCAACCCTCTGGCAGAAACGGCACGCAAAAGATCGCCATCGCGAGGCCCCACCACGGCTCGCCCGCGAGCACACCGATGAGCGGCCAGGCGACGAGTCCGATCCGGGCCACGATCGTCTGCGTGGCCGCGAACCAGAGCCCGACGGCGAACGCCACCTCGAATCCCGTGATCGCGTGCGTGACGAAGTTGCAGAGATACTCCGACCTCGCGAACAGCCCGGTGAGATCGACGAGCCGCGAATCGACGCGGGCCGCGAGCCACCAAGCGGCCGTGCCGTCCCACCACACATCCCCCTTGAGCTGGGCGAGCAGCGACGCGACGGCGATCGCGGCGGCATGCACCTGGACGAGCCCGAGCGCCACGCGGCTGCGAACCGTCGGTGCGGCGGGCTCGCGGCGCCCGCCCAACCACCGGTCGAGCGACCAGGCCCCGCCGCTCCGGCCGATGGCGAGGCACCAGAGCAACACGGCCACGCAGTCGTCGGCCGGCCCGGCGAGCATCGGCCCGCGATGCAGCAGCGACGCCCAGAGGATCGGAGCCGCGATCGACACCAGCGGCGTCGCAAGCCCGACCGTGAGCAGCGCGAGCACGATCCCCGTCGCCGCCAACAGCGCTCGCAGCGTGTCGGGCGTCGTCGCGAGATCGAAGAGCGACCAGCCGAACGGGGCCCGCCACGCGGCCGCGGGATCGGCGGGAATCATCCCCTGCGGGCCGAACCAGGCGACGAGATCGGCCGAGTAGCTCGCCAGCAGGGCGAGCGCGAGCATTCCGGTCAGCATCCGCACGACCGCCAGCGGCCGCGGGTCGGCCGGCTCGAACCAAAACCGGTTCCACGTCGCCTCGAGCGCTGAAGAAGGTGCGACGACGGCTCTATCCTTTCCGTTCATCGCGTGCTCTCCTCGGCCGCGGCATCCGGCTTCACCAGCGGCGCCACCTCCCCTGCCGGTTCCACCTTGATGAGCTGAATCTCACCGCCCACGCGTCGCACCCGCGCGGTGGCCACCTGTTCGAAGCCATCGGGAATCGGTGCCCCGAGCCGCTCGGGCAATCTCCTCCGCAAGACCCGCACCGTGACGTCCTCGCTGCCGACGTCATCGAACCCGCCGGCGCCGACGGCCGCCATGAGCGAGACGGCCCGCTCCTCTCCCTCGGCGGCCGGCGCCAGCGCCGCGGCGAGCCGCCGCCAGCGGGCCGCCCGCTCGCCGCGGAGATTCGCCGGCAGCCGCACGCTCCTGCCCTGCTCCGCAGCCCGCAGTTCGATCACATGATCGGCATCCTCGGGCAGCCCGTACGTGAGCTGGTGGTCGTGGCCGATATCGAGCCAGGCGGGCACGAGCCAGGGCGAGTAGAGCCGACTCTTGATCGTCCGCACCAGCGCCGACGCGCCGCTCGACCCGTTTCCCAAGACGGCCAGCGCGAGGCCGACGAAATACACCCCGATCGCCACGGTCGCCACCGCGCGAACACGATCACTCACGACTGGCTGCACGGACGGCGTCTCGGAACGCGAAGTCATTCAAAAGCTCTCGGAAAAGAGTGGGACAACCTCAACTCTGAGGAGAGGGATTGCCCCTGCCATCTCGCCGGACGCTCGCTTCGGGCATCCCTGCCCTTCGCTCGCTCGATGGCGGCTGCGCTCTCGGCATCCTGCCTTCGCTTGCCGCCAACGCCGGCGACACGGCAGAGGCAAACCCTCTCCGGCCACGTTTTTTGCTTCCACGAAATCTAATCAAAAACGAAATACGCGGAGCCGGTCGGGGGTCGCGCGCAGCCGCCGGTGAATTTTGACTGCCAGAGTTGACTCACCACATCTATGGAGCATGCATTGTCAAAATCCGCCGGCGGCGAGCACGAGCCCCCGACCGGCGTTTTGGGCGAGTTGACCCGCTCGACTGCGACCAAACGCCCCGCCTGAAGGGATGGGCAAGTTGACACCGCAAGCCGCGAAAGATACTGTCACGTGCTCGCGACGCCAGTGACTCGCGCCCTCGACATCCGGCAGGCACCCGCCAGACACGAGGGGGATTAGCTCAATTGGGAGAGCGTCTGGCTGGCAGCCAGAAGGTCAGGGGTTCGAATCCCCTATCCTCCATTTGCGTCAGATGTCGAGTCGCGAGGCGATCGCCGGTGAGCTGGCCTGGATCGACGGCCGGTTTCTTTCCCGGGGCGAGCTGGTTCTGCCCGTGGGCGACGCGGGCTTCGTGTTCGGGGCCACCGTCACGGAGCAGCTGCGAACGATCCGCGGCCGCCTGTTCCTGCTCGACGAGCATCTCGCCCGACTGCGGGCATCGCTGGGCGTCGTCGGGATCGAGCCGTTCTGGTCGACGGCGGTGATCGGCGATGCCGCGACGGCGGTCGCCTCCCACAATCATGCCCTTGCCGCGGCGGCTGGTGGCCCTGCCCCCGGACCCGATCTGGGGCTGGTCGTGTTCGTGACGCCGGGCGATCTCGCCGCCCAGCACGAAGGCCGAGGTGGCCCGCCCCGCGTGGTGATCCACACGTTCCCGCTCGCGTTCGGCCTCTGGGCCGATGCCTATGATCGCGGCGTCGCGCTGCGGACCGTCGGCACGCGGCAGGTGCCCGAGGCCTGCTGGCCGATCCATGCGAAGGTCCGCAGCCGACTCCACTATCACCTCGCCGACCGCGAGGCCCACGCCGCCGAGCCCGGGGCCCGCGCCATCCTCGAGCACCTCGACGGCCGGATCAGCGAGACCTCGACGGCGAACATCGCGGTTGTGACTGATGGCGTGATCGCAGTGCCGCCACCGGCCGATGCCCTCGCGGGCGTGAGCCTCGGCTTCGTGCGGCAACTCGCCGAGCGGCTTGGCATCCCCTGGCACGAACGGTCGCTCCGGGCCGCCGACCTCGCCGCGGCCGACGAGATTCTGCTCACGAGCACGCCGAACTGCATCCTGCCGGCGACGCGCTTCAACGGCCGGGCCGTGGGCACGGGCATGCCCGGCCCCGTCTATCGCCGGCTGCTCGACGCCTGGTCGGCCGACGTCGGCCTCGACATCGCCGGCCAAGCCCGCAGTCGGCGGCCCGCGGCCGCGAAGGCATAATTGCCTGCTCCCCAGGGCAGGGCTCATGGCAGACCAAAACGGCTCGGCAGCGACCCCCGTGCGGTACGACGTGCGGCACACGACGATCTACTCCTATTCGGAGCCGGTGCCCGTCTGCCACAACGAGATCCACCTCGTGCCCCGGCCGCTGCCGCGGCAGCGGCTGTTGGCCACGGCGGTGGAGGTCGATCCCGCCCCGACCGGGATCACCACCTCGACCGACTACTTCGGCAACCAGGTCGGCCGCTTCTCCGTCGAGGAGGGGCACGAGCGGCTCGTGGTGACGGCCACGAGCAGCGTCGCCGTCGATCCGCCCCGGCCGTGGCACGAGTTCCCGCCGGTGCCGTGGGAGACGATCCGCGATGAAGTCGCATCCGCGGCCACGCCCGAGGCGATCACCGCCCGCGAGTTTGTACTCGACTCGCCATTCGTTCGCGGGGCGCCGCAGCTGGCCGAGTGGGCCCGGCAGTCGTTCACGCCCGGCCGCCCGTGGGCCGAGGCGGTGATGGATCTCACCCGGCGAATCCACCGCGACTTCGTCTACGACCCCACCGCCACCACCACGAGCACGCCCGTGGAGGAGGTCTTCGCCCATCGCCGCGGCGTTTGCCAAGACTTCGCCCACCTCCAGATCGCCTGCCTGCGCTCCCTCGGCCTCCCGGCCCGCTACGTGAGCGGCTATCTCTGCAACGAGCGGCGGGTGCACGGCTCGGCCGGCGAAGGAGCCAACGACGCCGGCATGGTGGGGGCCGACGCCTCCCACGCCTGGCTCGCCGCCTGGGGTGGTGGCGCCGGCTGGCTCGACGTCGACCCGACGAACGACTGCCAGGCCGGGCTGCTCCACATCACGGTCGCCTGGGGGCGCGACTACGCCGACGTGAGCCCGATCAAGGGTGTCTGCGTCGGAGGGGGGCGGCACGGCATGGAGGTGGCGGTGCACGTCACCCGCACGGCCT
>CAZXIG010000069.1:1682-5515 GCA_964640405.1 uncultured Candidatus Kuenenia sp. | reverse complement strand
GTCGGAGGGGGGCGGCACGGCATGGAGGTGGCGGTGCACGTCACCCGCACGGCCTGATGGGTCCTATGCGCCAAGCCGTTGCTAAAGGGGCCACCCTCGCCTTCCCCTTTCGTGTGCCCTTGACCGCGTGCGTAGAGTTTCACGTGGCGGGATCGTCTCGCCCTCGTCCGGCGCATGGCTGCGGCCTTCCCCTCGCTTTGGAGGTCCGCCATGGTTTCTCTGCTGGGCATGATGTCGCTCGTCGCGCAGGCGCCCTCTGTCGCCGCGCTGTCGATGGATTTCACGAAGAACGCGCCGCTCCAGTCGGTCACGCTCTACCTGTTCTTCGCGGGCACCGTCGCCATGGGCGCGGGGGCGCTCTACTTCTTCCTCCTGCGCAACGAGGTCGAACCTCCCTACCGCAGCGCGATGGTCGTGGCCGGGCTGATCTGCGCGATCGCCTGCTTTCACTACTTCAAGATGACCCACGTCTACCAGGAGTCCGGCGGCCAGTTTCCCACCGCACTTCGCTACGTCGACTGGCTGTTCACCACCCCCCTGCTGCTCGTGAAGTTCCCGCTGCTGCTGCGGCTCGGCGACCGGGGCGCCAAATTCTTCTGGCAGCTCGTGATCCTCGACGTGGCGATGATCGTCACGGCCTTCATCGCCGAGACCTCGCCGGTCGACTCGCAGAAGTGGTGGACGTTCTTCGCCGTCTCCTGCGTGTTCGAGGCGCTGATCGTGGCCGTGCTCTACCTCCAGCTCGGACAGGCGATCGCCGACGCCCCCGCGCCGCTGGCCAAGGCGCTCGAGTGCATGCGGCTGTTCGTGCTCTTTGGCTGGGCGATCTATCCGATCGGCTTCCTCATGGCCCGCTCCGGCTACGGTGAGCTGCGGGAGATCGTCTACAACGTCGCCGACGTGATCAACAAGGTGGGCTTCGGCCTGGTGGCCTATCACGGCATCCAGGCGCTCGGTCATGCCGGCGAATCCCGCAGCCGGCTGTGATCGAGGGACAGTCACACGCGATGCTCGCGGTCGCGATCATCGGCCTCGCCTCTGGACCCGCGTGGTCGGAGCGGTGGGCGGCGTGGCCGTGGCTCGTCTCGCTCGTATTCGTGGGTCTGCCGCACGGCGCGGCGGATCTCGCGGTGGCCCGGCGGCGGCTCGACTCGCGCGAACTCGCGCGGGCGGCGGCCGCCTATCTCGCGATCCTGGTCGCCACGCTCGCCGCCTTCATCGCCGCCCCCGCGCTCGTGCTGGCAGCGTTCGCGATCCTCAGCGTGTGGCACTTCGGCGTCGCCCGTGGGGGCTTCGCGATCGGCATCCCGCTCGCCCTCCGGCCCGACGCCACCGCACGGGTGGCCAGCGAGGTCGCGGCGGTCGTAGGGGGGCACGCGGCATTCCCATCCGCGGCGATCCGCTGGCTCGGAATCGCGATCCTCGCCGCCGCCGTCGCGGCGGCCGCACGCGAGGTGACCCGCAGCTTCCATCGCGACGGCTGGCGTGCGGCCACGGGCGCGCTGGCCGAAACGGCCGTGATCGCCCTGCTCGCCGCCACGACCGACCCGCTCTTCTCCGTCGGCGTGTTCTTTCTCTGCTGGCACGCCTGGCGAGAGATTCCACATCTCGCGGCCGAGATCGATGCCTCCGCGCCGCTCGACACAACGACGCACCGAGACGGGGAGGCGAGGGGGTCGGTGCAAGCTCGAGGAGCATTGAAGCTCGCGACCATCCGGGACATGAACCGCCGCAGGTCGTGGAAGGAGCGAGCTTCACCGCGACGAGACGTGTACCGCCCCCGGAGCCGGCGAAACGCCAGTGACGCCTGGTCCGCGCTCGCCCGCGTCCACCTCGCGGCGCTGCCGCTGCTCGTGCCGACCTGGCTGGCGCTCGGGGCGGCCTGGTGGCTGTTGCCGGAGTCGCGCGTGAGCCATTCGCTCCACGGGCTGGCAATTCTTTCCATCGCGGCCTACGTCGTCGTCACGCCCGCGCATATCGCGGCCGTGAGCGAGAACGTTAAGATGGCGGCCGTTCGACCTGGCCGACGTCCGGCACGGGCGGCGCATTTTCCGTAGGAAGCGGCTTTGCATGAACGGTGATCACACGGTCGACGCCCCTGTCGTGCCGCCGGCACGCCGCGGTCTCATCCGACGGCTCTACGACTGGGTGCTCTCGTGGGCCGACTCACGGCACGGGCTGACGGCGTTGGCGGCGATCTCGTTCGCCGAGAGTTCGTTCTTCCCGATCCCGCCCGACGTGCTGCAGATCGCGCTCTCCGTGGCGAAGCCGCGGCTGAGCTTTGTCTATGCCGCCGTGTCGGCCGTGGCCAGCGTGGCCGGGGGCGTGCTCGGCTGGGCGATCGGCTGGGGGCTGTGGCATGCGATCGCCGACTGGTTCTTCGCCTACGTGCCGGGGTTCTCCCAGGAGAAGTTCGCGTACGTTGAGCAGCTCTATCAGGGCAACGCCTTCGCGGCGATCTTCGCGGCGGCGTTCACGCCCATTCCCTACAAGGTGTTCACGATCGCCGCGGGCGTGTTTTCCGTGCCGCTCACGACGCTCGTCGTCGCCTCGATCCTCGGCCGCAGCGGACGGTTCTTCCTCGTCGCCGCCGTGATGTATTTCTGCGGCGCGACCGCGAAGAAATTCCTCGACCGCTACCTCGAGCTCGCCACGCTCCTGCTCGGGGCCGCCGTGATCGCCGGATTCTTCGCGATCAAGTGGCTGCTGTGAGGCCTGCCAGCTCGCAGAGCGTGGCCGTGGCCACCGCCTGCGGGCAGCTCCAGACGAGGAAGAAGAGCGACTCCCGCGCGAGCCGCTCGACGGCGTGGCCGCGAACGAACCCGGCCCCCTTCGTGGCCGTGAGCGCCGCCTGCGCGGCTCGCACGACGAGACCGTTGGCGTCGGCTCGCACGCGGTCGCGGGCTGCGGCGTCGATGCCATTCGCCGCGGCCTCCGCAAGCTGACTCGCGAGCTCGCCGACTTCCGCACCGAGCCCCGAAACGATCGCCGCCAGCTGCGGCCGCCGCTCCGCCTCGGCGTGCAACACGGCGATCGAGGCCCGCGTGGCGCCCAGGGCGACGGCCGTGGTGGCGAGTCCGCCGGTCCGCGGCCCGCCCGCCGGCGGCTCGATCGCGGCGAGCGGCCTCACGCCGCGGAACCGCACCACGCTCGTGCGGCTGCCGGAGAGCGCGAGCATCTCGAGCGGGGGCTCGATCTCGAGGCCGGCGGCGTCCGTCGGCACGACGAAGAACAGTTGGCCGCCGTCGGCGGTGGCGGCGCCGGTCACGATCGTGTCGCTCGCATCGGCGCCCGTCACCCACGGACAGAGTCCGTCGAGCCGCCACGAACCGTCGGCCTGCGGGGTGGCCGTGAGTGCTGGCGTGCCGACGTGCTGCCGGCTCGTCGTGAGCTGGGAGATGCCCACGGTCGTGAGCGTGTCGCCGCGGGCGAGCGGCGGCAGGAGCCCCGCGCGGATCTCGGGTGGGCCACCGGCGATCACCCGCACGGCGCTCGCCCATTGGGTGAGCGCGAGCGCCGTCGTGAGGCACCGCTCCGCGATCGCCGTGATCACGACGAGGAGCGTAGCCTCGCCGGCTTCGGTACCGCCGCTCTCCTCCGGTATGAATCCGGCCAGCACACCCTGCCGCGCGAGCACCGCAAACGCCCCGCTCCGCCACGGCCCCTCGACCGCCGTCCGCTCCGCCAGTTCGGCGAGCTGCCTGCACACCACCTCGAGTGCGTCCGAATCGGGTTCCAGGCAGCCACGCGTGAACATGCCCCAAGTATGCACGACGGTGAAACCCGCACCGCTTCCATACAAGCCCCCATGCGCAAGCAGGGGGATAATGCGG
>CAZXIG010000069.1:0-1582 GCA_964640405.1 uncultured Candidatus Kuenenia sp. | reverse complement strand
CATACAAGCCCCCATGCGCAAGCAGGGGGATAATGCGGGATCCATTCATACAAGCCCCCATGCGCAAGCAGGGGGATAATGCGGCGTCCATCCGGAAGCGGCGCGAATTATCCCCCGGCTCGCGCCTGGGGGCTTGTATTGCAATGCAACGGCGATCATGCGGATCGTGGGGGGTCGATCCTGGATTCTGCCCATGTATACTCGCGACACTTCTGGCAGGCGTTCTTCCCACCTTCCTCTCCCGTCTGGAGCCCCATCATGAGCCATGCAGAAGAGACCGGCGTCCGCGCGCCCGCCGCCCCGAAGGTCGCCTCCAATGGGGCAACGGTGGTCCCGGCCCAGCTGCCGCCTCCGCGGCTTGACGAGCTGTCGCCGCAGAACCTCTACGACAAGTGCATGGCGCTGGCCCGGAATCTGTGGTGGAGCTGGCACCCGGAAGTGACCAACATGTTCCGGGAGCTCGACCCGATCCGGTGGCGCCAGCTCGACCACAACCCGATCGCGCTCCTGGCGGAGTTCACGCCGGAGCGGCTCGAGGCCCGGGCCGCAGAGCTGGTGCTCTACAGCCGGATCAATCAGGCCTACCGGCGGCTCAAGGAATACCTGGCGGCGGAATCGACTTGGAGCACCGTCAACGCGGGCGTGCTCGGCTCGAAACCGGTCGTCTACTTTTCGGCCGAGTTCGGGATCCACGAATCGGTGCCGATCTACTCCGGCGGCCTCGGTGTGCTTGCCGGCGATCACATCAAGAGCGCCAGCGGCCTCGGCATCCCGCTGATCGCCGTGGGCCTGTTCTACGACCAGGGCTACTTCCGCCAGCATCTCGACATCGACGGCTATCAGCACGAGGAGTATCTGCCCAACCGCGTGGAGTCGCTGCCGATCGAGCCGGCCCTCGGCGCCGACGGCCAGCAGATCGTGGTGAAGATCGACACGCGAACGAACGCCCTCCACGCCAAGGTATGGAAGATGGCGGTGGGCCGCGTGAGCCTCTACCTGCTCGACTCCGACGTGGAGGGCAATTCTCCGGAGGATCGCGAGCTGACGAGCCGGCTCTACGGCGGCGACAACCGCACGCGAATCCGGCAGGAGCTGATCCTGGGCATCGGCGGCGTCCGGGCGATCCGGGCGCTGGGCATCGTGCCGGGCGTTTACCACCTCAACGAGGGTCATTCGGCGTTCGCCACACTGGAGGCGGTGCGGGGGCGGATGGACCGCGATGGCTACGCCTTCGACGATGCCGTTCGCAAGATCGCCCGGCAGACCGTGTTCACGACCCACACGCCGGTGCCTGCGGGCCACGACCGCTTCGATTCGGGGCTGATCGAGGAGCATCTCGGGCCGATGCGTGACGCCCTCGGCATCTCGCACGACCACCTCATGAGCCTGGGCCGCGTCGAGCCGCACAACCACGGCGAGGCGTTCTGCATGACCGTGCTGGGCTTGAAGATGTCGCGGCGGGCCAACGCCGTGAGCGCCCTGCACGGCCACGTGAGCCGGCGGATGTGGGCGCCGCTGTGGCCCTACCGCGTCGAGGAGGAGGTGCCGATCGGCCACATCACCAACGGCGTGCACGTGCCGA
>CAZXIG010000068.1:0-13368 GCA_964640405.1 uncultured Candidatus Kuenenia sp. | reverse complement strand
GGAACCATCTCATCGATCCGCACGGCACCGTCCTTCGTGGCGGTGACGTTGATCACTCGATCGTGCAGATGGATACCAGTAATCGTGAGCGACGGCCAAGCTGCCGGCAGCCGCGGATTGACTGCGAAGCCATCGGGAGTGGGCCGAAACCCCAGAAACCCGTAGAGCATGACCTGTGGCACGAGCACACTCTCGATGAACTCCTGATCAAGACCAAGGCCGCCGGCGGTCCCCCCGCCCTGCAGCGTCCCGCGGCCCGGCTTCGCGTAATACGGCCGGTAGCCCCCCTCGGCCTGGACGTCGCGAAACCAGTCGAGAATCTCCTCGAGCCGCCGCCAAGCGTCGTCCGGCCCGTTCACGGCCAGCCGGGCCATGATGTCGAAGTAACTGAAGCCGAGCACGGCGCCGCCGTCCTGCACCTGTCCTCCCCAGGGAATCGATTCCGGCCTGCTCCAGGCCCACACGTACGTCTCCACGTTGCGTCGCGTCGTGCTCCGGGGGCCGAACCGCCAGTGGTAGATGTCGGCGCTGCGCGAGGTGTCGCCCTCGACCTCCCGCGCGCCGTCGAGCCAGTCGATGATGCTTCGGGCCTGCTCGGGCGAGGCCAGGCCGGCGTCGATCGCCTCGAGGTTCAGGATCGTAAACCCGTAGTCGTAGGCCTCTCCCTCGCCGTCGATCCAGCCGACGAACCGGCCCGTCGTCGCGTTCCAGAATCGCTTCCGGAAATCCTCGCGGATGGCGTCGGCGAGGGCCGTCAGGTCGTCGGCCGCCAACGGGCCGCCGTCGGCGGGAATCCCCCAGGCCGGATGGGCGGCGATCGCACGCTCGAGGTCGGCCATCCGTCGGAGGGCCGTGTGCAGGTAGAGCGTGGCGTATGCGTCGTGGCCGCCGAACGGGATCAGGTCCCAATAGTTGTTGCCCACGCCGAGGCCGATGCGTGGCTTCGTGCCTCCCTCGGGTAGCGGCTCGAGCCCGCTGCGGCCGTCATGGCCGACCCAGCGCACCCACACGTGCTTCTGCTCGCGGACCGCGAATTCCGCGAGCGTGTAGCGGAGCGCCCTCCGCATACGACCGATGCTTTGCCGCAGGAACGGAAGATCGGCCGTCCAGTCGAAGTAATCGCTGCAGGCCCGGATGAAGAGCGGCCCGGTGATGGGATGCCGCGTGTCGATCGCCGTGATCACCGACTTGAGGTCGATTGTGGCACCAGACGCGTGGTCGATCACGATCCGATAGCGGGTGAGGATTCCGGCGTACGACGGCTGGCGGTAGAGCGGGACGTTGGCGTAGCGAAAGCCGTCTGCGGCTGCGAGCCGGGGAAATTCGACCCGCCGCTCGGGCACCCACGCGGCCTCCCCGTCGAGGAGCCACGACATGGCCGGCCGCGACTCCGCCGGCAGTCCCCGGGCGGCCCATTCGATCCTTGCAAAAGGGGCCACGATCGTGCCGCAGCGGAACGGGGGCGTGGTGATCGTGATGACATCGCCCGTGGCCTCGAGCATCAGACCGCGGATGGGATCGATGCCCGCCACGGTCGCCCCGTCGATCTCCCAGCCATCCGTGGAGGCGAGTGGTTGCAGATTGAACATCTGGATCGCGAACACGTCGCCGAGAGTGGAGAAATGAAAGCCCGCACCGCCGGACTGCTGCCAGGCGGGAAACGGCCAGCCGTCGCTGTGGCCGAGTCCGCGGTGCTGCTGCATCGCCACGTAGCCCTCGGCGTCGACCGGTCGATTGAGCAGGGCCTCGCCGTAACGACGGCGTGGGCCCGGCCCGGTCCAGAGCGTCGCGTGCGGCAGCCAGCCGTCCCACAGCGTGCAGGCGCTGAACGCCTGCGGTGCGTGCAGGGCGTGCAACGCCTCCAGCGATTGCATCGCTGGCTCGTGTCCCGGCACGACGAACCGCGGAAGTTCTTCAGCTGCCGTGAACCCCGTGACGAGCGTCAGGCAGGCCCCTAGGAACGGGCGTCTCCATCCTGTGAACGCCCCGCGTGTCATGGAGATTTCGCGGTGAGTGCCATGAGGTGCGTGAAGAGGTCCGACACTTCCTGAGGATGCATCGCCTCGAGCAGCCCCTCCGGCATCACGGAGATGCCCGTGAAGTCGGCCTCGGCGACGTCCTTGGCCGCGATCCGTAGGTCGGCCACGCCTGGCTGCCGGATGACGATCGAATCGGCACCGCGCGAAACGAGCAGTCCTTGCACGACGCGCCCGTCACGTGTGATCACGCGAAAGCTGCGGTAGCCACCCTCCATGGCAGCGTTCGGCGTGAGCACATGCCGCAGGATCCCCTCCACACCCGTAAGCCCGATCCCGTCGAGCGCCGGGCCGATCTTCCCTCCCTGCCCGCCCTGCTGGTGGCAGGCGAGGCACTTCGTCGCAAACACGTTCCGGCCCGTCGCCGCATCCCCTCCCGCCTTGGCGAGCGTGCGAAACCGGGCGAACTTCTCGGCGCGGGCCCGCACGTCGGCGTCCGTGACGAGCTGCGGAGCGTCCAGGGCAGGCTCGATCCGCGCCTGCCCGGCAAGCTCTCCCCACGATGCCCCACCGTGAAACGACACCAAACTCGGCGGCCGCCCACCGTCGCCGGCGTAGCTCCGGTCGAAGTCTGCACGGATATCGTCGGCCGACCGAGCCTGATCCCAGACCCGAAACTCGGCGATGCGTCCGTGTGTGCCGGCGCTCCGTGGCGTGCTGTAGCCGATCCGTAGACCGCGATAGGGAGTGGTGTCGCGAACGGTGGCCTCGCAGTCGAGTTCTCCGTTGACGAAAAGCTTGAGCGATCCCTCGGGGTCGCGGGTGACCGCATAGTGGGTCCACGTGCCTGGCAGCGCCTTGCGCCGGGCGACGAGCACGTCGTTGAAAGACTTCGTCCACACCCGGAACTGCTCACCGTAGAAGTTCATGTCGAGCACGCCGTCGGCGGCCAGCAGGCTGTCCTCGTTGCTGATCGGAGGCTCGAGGTTTACCCAGGCCTCGACGGTGAACGGACCAGCAAGATTCACGAGGGCCGCGGCGTCCGTGTCACCGCCGGCGAGCCGCAGCACGGCCGTCGCGCCGGCCGTGAGTTCGGCCCAGATCTTCTCGAGGGCCGCATCGTTCCCGAGCACCGCCCGCATATCAGCCACGGTGGCGACCGGCAGGCTCCCCGCCTCGATCGACTCATCGGTCATGGCGGCCACGAGGGCGGCTGCGCCCTCGCGCTGGCGCGCGAGGGCCGCGGCGGCAGCCTGCCGCTCCGCGAAATCGAGGTCGTCCCAGACGGCCACGAGCGCCCGGCAGGCGGCTGGGTCTCTGGACTGGGCCCAGGCGGCGATCGCCTCGGCCCGCAGCGCTCGATCCGCGCCCGCCGCTGCGAGCACCGCACGGCCGGTGTCCCCGGTCATCTCCCTCAGTTCGCGAAGGCAGCGAACCGCGGCTCGCCGGATGCCGGCCTCCACCTGCCCGTCGAGCGCGAGGGCCGACACCTGCGGGGCGAGCCCCGTGATCGCGAACGCACCCGCCACTTCGAGGCCGAGCATGCGGTCCGCCGACGATGTTCCCGCCGCGATCAGAGCAGCTGCCGCACGGGATACGATCGGCTCGAGCATCCGAGTATCGAGGCTGGTGCGCGCCGCCAGGAGCGCGGCGAGCGTGGCAGGCCGCGTCGGCGGGTCGACCGCAAGCCGCTCGAGCGCCGCCCTGACGTCGGGAAGAGCCGCCTGCGTGGCGAGGAGACGAACCTCTTCCGCGTCGGGGCTACGGCCGAGCTCGGGCAGCATGCGCGCCAGCGCCGTCGCTGCCGCTGCGGGCTCCAGGGCGAGCAGGGCCAGAAGCCGGTTTTCCACCGGCAGGGAACGGCCGGCGGGCGAATCGAGAAACGCAGCGACTTGGGGTGTGTGTCTTTCGAGCGCCCAGCGGGCGAGATACCGCTCGAACTCACGGTCGTACACGGTCCACGGGTCGCCCTTTACCGGCCCGCGGCCATAGCGAACGAGCAGTGCGACCGTCTCGGGCGCGGTGACGGCGATCCGCCGGAGCGCGTCGCCAAGAGCGGCCCGCACGCGGGGCGACGGGTCCTCGACGAGCGGCGTGGCCAGCCGGCGGAAGTCCGCCTCCGAACAGGCCGTGCCGGCGATCCGGATCGCCTCATGCCGCAGGTCGGCCGCTGGATCCGCCACGAGTCTTTCGAGGAGCGGCGTCGATGCGACGCCAAGCCCCTCGAGCGCCCAGAGGGCACCAACACGGGCCCCGGTCGCTGCGGAGGTGTCGCCGGCGATCCGCGAGAGTTCTGGGACGAGGGACTTCGCGTCGCGGTCCACGATCTCTTGCCAGGCGAGGTCGGCGAGCCGGGCGTTGTTCGCGCCGAGATGCCGCGGCAGGTCTTCCGGAGCCACCGCTGCGATGTCGGCGGGTTTTCGCACCGGCTGCGACGAGTGCCTGATCCTCCAGATCCGGCCGCGGACACGGTCGCGATCGGGATGGTTTCGCGGCACCTCGTTGTGCGAGATCACCTTGTTGTACCAGTCCACGATGTAGAGGCAGCCGTCCGGGCCGAACTGGATCGCGACGGGACGAAAAGCCTTGTCGGCGCTCGCGAGCAGATCGGGGCCCTTGCGATACGTCCAGCGTTCGCCGGACCGTGCGGCGATGATCGACTGGATCGAACTGGTGATCGGATTGGCGACGTAGAAGATCCGCCCGTCGGGATCCGCGCCCACCCCGGCGCCCCAGGGTGCCGGCCAGCCGTCGAGGTCATCGGCGAGGGCGAGCCCGCTCAGCCCGGTGCCCCCCATTTGCGGCGGCGCCATCGGCGGAGGCATCAACGGCTGGTAGGGGCGGAGCCGGTCGGGAGAGCCGGTCGCGACGAGGACGCCCGGCTCGTAGGGAAACACGGGATAGCCCAGGTCGTTGGCCTCCTGCAGCCAGGTCTCGCCCGTGCGGGAAATCGTGAGGCCCCAGATGTTGTTGGGGCCGGCGGTGAGCGGCTCGAACCCCGAGCCGTCGGGACGGAAGCGGCCGAGCTTGCAGGCGTCGAAGCGGATCTCCCGCGTGCCGTCGGCGAAGGGGGCTCCGCCGGGACGCTTTACCTGCGACGTGTTGAACAGCCCCTGGGCGAGCAGGATCCAGCCGCCCGGCACTCGCGTGAACTGGTGCGGGAAGAGGTGCGAGTCCTGCACGCCGAAGCCCTCGAGCACCGTCTCGTGCGCGTCGGCCCGCCCGTCGCCGTTGGTGTCGCGGTAGAGGCGAATCTCGGGGCCATACTGCACGAACGCCCCGTCGCGATACGGCAGCACGCCGAGCGGCATGGCCAGACCGTCGGCGAACACCCGCGGCGGTCCCGGTTTCGCGGCCCATGGCTCGTCGAGCACGAGCACCTTGTCGCGGCCGCCCGATGCGAAGAGCTGCCGCGAAGCCTCCGGGCTCTCGTTGGCATCGACGGGATACTCGAGCGCCGTCGTCGTCCACAGCCGGCCGCGGGCGTCGAACGCAAGGGCCACGAACTTGCCGTAGGCGTTGTCCGGGGCTTCGCTTTCCGCGAGGACGAGTTCGGCGGTGAAGCCGTCGGCCAGCGAAAAGTGCCGCGCCTCGTCGGCCGCCGATAGCGGTCCGGTGGGCGACGGGCCCTGCGGGGCTGCCGCGCCGGCCGGCGTCGCCGGAAGCGGCACGATCGACACGTCCTTCACCTCGACCAGCGCCTGGCCACCGCCATGCACTTGGAATCCGATGTGGCCGTCGAGCGGGATCGCCGCGTCGGGCTCGCGGTAGTCGAGCGCGGCCACACCGTTGATCCACGAGCGGATCCGCGGCCCCTCGGCACGGATTCGGTAGTCGTTCCAGTCGTCCGGCTTCACGGCCGCATTGACGGCCGCCGCATCGATCGGCTCGCCGATCACCTTGTTTCGGCGCGACTCGTCGTAGAGTTTGCCCCACCAGCCGGGGCCGGCGTCCACCTGGTAGCCCGACATCTCGGGCGAGTTCGGTGCCCGCTCGCTCCGGATCTGAATGCCCGAGTTGATGAAGCCGCCCGCTCCGCGGACCCGGATTTTGAACGCGAGCTCGAAGTTGGCGAATCGCTCCTTCGTAGACAGGAACGTGTTCTGCGGAACGTGCTCCTCGAGCGAGCCTCCGACGATCATGCCGTCGGCCGCCTTCCACCACCTGGCATCGGCCTCGATCGTCTCCCAGCCGGCGAGCGACACGCCGTCGAACAGCGGCCTGGGCGCATCGGCGCGGGCGACGACCGTGGCGAAGAAGAAGAGCGTGGTCAGGAGCGTGCGCATGACGTTTTTCCTGGTCAGGCCTCGGGCATGTTGAAGTCGAACACGATCACGCGGGTCAGGCACGGCACGACGATCGACTTGACCCGCTCGTGCTCCGGATGCGGCAGGTATGCGTCGCGGTCCTGCGGGCTCGAGAACGTCATGATGAAGCCGTGCGTGAAGCCGTCGTTGAGGCCCTCGTCGCTCTGGTAGGGGCCGTAGGCGAAATCGAGGAGGCCGGGGATCCTGCCCACCATGCCAGCCATCTCTCGGAAGCAGGTCGCGATCTGCGCGGGGCTCATCTCGGGCTTGAACTGGAACATGCCATAGTGCTTGACCTGGGGCATCGCGGGAAACTCCTGGGCGGGGTGGAACGTGCTCGTTTACGTGGTCTTCGATCCGCAGGCGATGTTCGCCAGCAGCGCGTCGACGCACGCTCGGGCGAATGCGGGTGCGTTGATGTCGCAGTCGAGCGACCGGCATGGGATCCCGGGCCGCAGGCCGGCTTCGATCGCCGAAAACAGCGCATCGTCGGCCCGCTGATCGTGAAACGGGCCGCCGGGGCGGCTGATCACGCTGATGCCGCCGCGCGGGATCAGCACCGTGACGGGGCCGCGTGACGCGTTCACCTTGGTCGCCACGAGTCGACCGAGCGTCGTGCACTCCTCCGCCGTCGTCCGCATCAGCGTGACCTGGGGGTTGTGGACGTAGAACCGGCGGCCGGCGAATGCCGCGGGCACGGAGGACTGCTCGCCGAAATTCACCATGTCGAGACAGCCGGGGGCGACGATCGCCGGCACGCCGTGCTTCGCCGCGGCGTCGAGCCGCTCCGGCCCGGCGGAGAGGACGCCGCCGACGACCTCGTCGGCCAGTTCCGTCGTCGTGACGTCGAGCACACCCGCCACGAGCCCGCTGGCGATGAGGGATTCCATCGCCCGCCCGCCGGTTCCGGTGGCATGAAATACGAGCACCTCGTAGCCAGCCTGCTCGAGGAGCGGGATCGCCGCCTCGATGCAAGGCGTCGTGTTGCCGAACATGCTGGCCACGACGAGCGGCTTCTCGTCCGCCGTCGCCACGTCGGCCTCGACCATTCCGCAGATGGCCCCTGCCGCTCGGGAAAGGATCGTCCGCGAGATGCGGTTGAGCCCCTGCACGTCGACGACGGCCGGCATCATCGCGATGTCACTCGTGCCCACGTAATGGGCCGTGTTGCCGCTGGCGAGCGTGGAGACGATCAGCTTCGGAAATCCGATCGGAAGCGCCCGCATCGCCGCCGATGCGATCGCCGTGCCGCCGCCGCCGCCGAGCGCGATCACGCCCTGGACCCTTCCGGCGGCCACGAGCCGTTCAAGCAGCCTGGGGGCCGCCTGCGACATCGCCGTCACACACTCGCCGCGGTCGCCGCGAGCGACGATGCCCGCCAGGTCGATGCCACCAGCCGCCGCCACCTCGGCCCGGGTGACGTCGGGCGGCACGGCGGGCTGGCCGCCGGTGCCCACATCGACGAGCATCGTCGCATGACCGCGGGCCCGGATCCGCTCCGCCACGAACGCGTGCTCGCGGCCTTTCGTGTCGAGTGTGCCCAGGACGGCGATCGTGGCCATGCGTCTCCCTCGGTCGGTTCACTTCCGCTTGCCGAGCGGAATGCTCTTGAATTGCCGCGTGAGTTCGGGGAGCGACCGCTCGAAGGCCAGCCGCTCCAGGCTCGACGCCCCCACGAACCCGACCACGTCGGTGTGCTGGTTGATGTAGGCCGCGTCGTCGGGCGTGCAGATCGGGCCGCCGTGCGAGAGGCAGATCACGTCACTCCGCTCGTCGAGCGCCGCCCGGGCGATGGCCTGCACGCGGGCCGCCGCCTCGTCGAGCGAGCAGGTGGCGTTGGTCACCCCGATCGAGCCGCCGACCGTGGTGCCCACGTGGGCGATGACGACGTCGGCCCCGACCCGCGCCATCTCCCTGGCCTCGTCGGGCGTGCCCACGTAGACGATCGTAAACAGGTCCATCCGTCGCGCGAGGCCGATCATCTCGACCTCTTTGCAGAAACTCATCCCGGTCTCTTCGAGGATCGCACGGAACTGCCCGTCCACGATGCAGTGGGTGGGGAAGTTGTTGACCCCGGAAAAGCCCATCTCCTTGACGCGGCCGAGCCAGTGCCACATCCGGCGCCGCGGATCCGTCGCGTGCACACCGCAGATCACCGGCACCTCCTCGACGACGGGCAGCACCTCATGCTCGCCGATCTCCATGGCGACGGCGTTGGCGTCGCCGTAGGCCATGAGGCCGGCCGTGGAGCCGTGGCCCGCCATGCGGAAGCGGCCGGAGTTGTAGATGATGATCAGGTCGACGCCCCCTTTTTCCAGAAATTTGGCGCTGATGCCGGTTCCCGCCCCGGCGGCGATGATCGGCTTGCCCGCCTGCAGCGTGGCGTGGAGCCGGTCGAGCACCTCGGCTCGCGTGTAGGGATTTCCTTTGCCTGTCCAAGGATTTGGCATCGTGTTCCTCGCGGCGGAGATGGACGAAAGCTTCAGATTAATTCCGACCTGCCCGGGTCCGCCATGACCGAAATCCACATCGACCGTGCCCGCGGCGACAAGGGGTCGGGGCGGTGAGCGGGCTCCTTCGCTCCGCGCGGATGCGGGGTGTTCACGAGTCTTGCCAAGTGCGGCGAGTGACGAAAATCCACGCCCAACCGACATATATCCACGTGTACACCGGTGGCGTAGTTTCCAGCGTGCGGGAATGGCTATAGTCGTTTTGATGAGCGACCGACGCTCGCCATTGGCGACACAGTGAGGGAAGGGGTCATGTCCCACTTTTTGAGTTTCCGTGTCCGCCCGACTGGCGCCGCCGGTTTCGCGCACCAGCTGGCATTCCCAGGATGCTGCGTCCGTGCGATCCGGCCCGTACATGGGTTTACGCTCACTGAGTTACTGGCCGTCATCGCGATCATCGGGTTGCTGATAGCGCTTCTGCTGCCGGCCGTGCAATCGGCCCGCGAGTCGGCGCGCCGAACCCAGTGCTCGAACAACCAGCGGCAACTCGGCCTGGCCGTGTTGCAGCACGTCGCGCAGTTCGGGCATTTTCCGCGCGGCCAGGAAACCTGGATGAACGCGTGCGACAACACCAGGAGCGGAGCGGGCATCTGCAATGAACGGTGGTCGTGGTTCTTGCGGGTTCTGCCCTTCATCGAACAGCAGTCTCTCTACGACCAGCAGTGGGCCTACTACTCGAGCATGAATTGGGTAAGCACGCCGTTCTGTTCGTACCAAAACCTGCCCGACAAGACGATGATCGTGCCGGCATTCATGTGCCCGTCGGATCCTGCCAATCCCAAGACGGATACGGGCTTGAGCTGGCCCAGCAACAACCAAGGATTCCACGGCAATTACGTGCTCAATTCCGGCACGACGAGTTTCAATCCTTCGGGTTCGGCATCGAGTGCGACCCTCGCTGGCCTCGTGTTTCCGTACTCCCGCATCACGCCTGCCCACGTGCGGGACGGACTCTCGAACACACTCCTCTCCGGCGAAATCATTCTCGTGCCCGACGTGCGCAATGTCGGCGACGACGTCCGTGGTCGCTACAACAACGTGATCCACGCGGGCGCTCTCTTCAGCACGCAGAATCCGCCCAACACGACTATTCCCGACACCATTCCCTGGGGCAGCCTCTGCGCCCAAAACACGGTACCCAGGGCGCCGTGCCTGTCCTCGGACGTAAACATCATCGTGCACGCCCGCAGCTATCACGCCGGCGGTGGCGTCGTGGCCGGCATGGCGGACGGTTCGATACGGTTCGTCTCCGATGCGGTCGATGCCACGGCGTGGCGGAACGCCGGCAGCCGGTCGGGCCGGGAGGTGCCGAGTGACTTCTGACCAGTGGCGGGAAACTTCGGCCGTGGCCTGTGTGCATCCGATCGACGGGCCGCTACGCGGCGGCGTTGGGAATCCCGCGCCTCCCGCGGCGCGCACGTTCTTCGTCGCGACGATCGTCGCCTGCTGCGTCGGTATCGGCGGCTGCCGCCCAAACGCCCCCGCCACGAGTAGCGGCACGGTCGCATTCGACGGCCGCCCGATCGAAACGGGCGTGATCGTGCTGCGGCCGCTCGACGGCCGCCTGGCCCCGGAGGCCGCGCCGATTGAAGCCGGCAGGTTCGTGGTGAAGGGTCGGCCCGGGCGGCGCCGAGTCGAGATCCGCGGGACTCAGGTCGTGCCCGACTCCGAACTTCCGCCGACGACTCCGCGGATGCCGGGCGTGCCGTTTCGGAGGGATTACGTGCCGGCCGCCTACAACACCGAGTCAACCCTCGAGGTCGAGGTCAAGGCGGGCGGAGGGAACGTGTTCAACTTCGACCTGAAGGCGCCGTAGTCTCTCGCGGAATGCCGTCGTCGGCCCGTCGTGGTCAAGATTGACGAACGGTTGACGAACGGCGACGCCATCCGAGCCACCCTGCGAGCGCGACGCCGATGCCTGCGACGGCGATCCCGCTGGGCTCGGGAACGACCACGAGACTGACCTGCCCCGGCGTGGCCGTGTCGATCTCGAAGGACTTGTCGCTCGAGCCCAGGGACGGCATCAAGCCAAGCAACAGGCCGTTGTCGGTGAACGTCCCGCCCGAGTAGTTGAAGAGTATCCACTTCGTGCCGATGGGAACCGTCGAGAAGTCGCCCGTGCCTGCCACGTTCAGGATGCCGTCGAGGATGAAGTTGCCCGTCACCTCGGTCAGGTCGTTGATGCCACCGCCCACCGTGGTGTCGGTCGCCACCAGCTCGTAGTTGAGGACGGCCGCATCGGCCAGCGACAGCCCGGAGGTCATCGTGAGCGTGCCGGGACTCTGGCCCGGTGCGAGGATCCCGCCGCCCGCGATGCTGACGAAGCCATTGATCGTGCCGCTGCCGCCGAGGATCGCCAGATTGTCCACGCTCAATTCACCGTCGATCGACCCGTTCACCTTGAGCAAGCCGGCAGCGACCGACGTGAGCCCCGTGTAGGTGTTGGAGCCGGAGAGCGTCAGCCCGCCGGCACCGATCTTCCTGATCCCGCCCGTGCCACTCGCCAGCAGGGCTGTGGAGATCGTGATATCGGCCCCGGCGGTGTCGATCGTGCCGCCTCCATTGCCGACGTTCACGCTGAAGCCCGGCGCCGCGTTCATGAACGACGCATCCGACGCGGCTGCCAGGATCGTGCCTCCGTCGAGGTTGACCTGCTTGGTGCCGCCGCCGGTGCCGGGCACGATCCGCTTCACGGACAGCACGCCGCCGTTGAGGTTGACGACGGCGTTGCCACTCGAGCCCGCGGCGTCATTCTTGAGATAGAGATAGCCGTTGTTGCCCCCCGCCGTGGTCGTGGTGGTGCCGGTGCCCACGTTGAAGACGCCGCCGGCGATCGTGAGCGTGCCGCTGCTCGTGGCGTTGGCGGTCGGGCTGTTTTGAAAGTGGGCACCCAGGCTGGCCGAGTGGCCGATGTTGATCGTGCCGGAGGTCAGGGTCACGAGGCCCGTCGCGCCGCTGTTGGCACCGATGCGGAGCCAGCCCCCAGTGGCGTCGCTCTGGCCGGCGCCGACCTGAATGTTGAGGGTGGGGCCGTTGACGGTGAGCGTCGCCGAGCCGTTGTCGACGCCGATGTAGTTCGCCCTCGTGTCGGCGTTGCCGCCAACGGTGAACGAGCTGCCGGCGGAGCCAGTGAGCGAGAAGTTGTTCGTCGTGCCGAAGCCGAGGATCAGCCGCTCATCGGCCTGGTTCGCCACGAATGCGGCACCATTGCCCAGCGTGAGCGTGCCGGTGGGAATCAGGCTCGTGTTGTTGGTCACGGTCAGCGTGCCGCTCGTCAGGCCGCTGGCGCCCGAAAAAGTCACCGCCCCCGACGTGGCCTGGGTGTTGCCGCCCAAGTCGAGCGTGCCGCCGGCGAGCGCGATCGGGCCCGACGTGCTCAGGCGGTCATTGCCTCCCGTCAGCCGCAGCACGCCGGCCGACACGGTCGTGGTGCCGGTGTAGATGTTGGCGGCCGACAGCGTGAGCGTGCCGCTGCCTGCCTTCGTCAGCCCGCCGTTCGACAGCGTGCCGCTGTAGGTCGTGCTCTGGCCGTTGTTGCCGACGGTGAGCGTGCGGGTCGCCATGTCGAGGTTCCGCGAGCCCGTGAGGCCGCCGAACGTCGAATTCTGGCCGAACGTGATCGTGCCGGAGTCAAGCACGTTGAGATCAAGCGTCGAGTTCTGTAGGGCGTTGGCGTTGGTGACCGAGAGCACGCCCGCCGAGACCCGCGTCGTGCCGGAGTAGGTGTTGGCGACCGACATCGTGAGCGTGCCGCTATTGATCTTCGTGAGGCCGCCGGGCGTAGCACCCGTGCCGGTGGCCAAGGGCATGTTGAGCGTGCCGTTGAAGCCGTTGGTATCGATCACGGCTCCACCCGAGTGGATCACGGTCGTCGCGCCGCCGCCGATATTGACGTTGTTGGCGCCGATCCGCAGCGTGCCGCCGTTGTAGGCCATGAGCGACTGGCCGCCGCCGCCGTCACTGATCCCGCGGGCGATGCTGAACACGCCGCCGTTGAGGATCAATTGGCTCGTGCCCGAGGTGCTATACGGGTTCAAGTAGACGAGGTTGGCGTCCTGCCCGCCCTGGCTCGTTCCCCCCGCCGCCCCGACCGTGACGGTGCCGCTGTTGACGACGAACGTGCCGAGGCCGCCGGTGCTGCCCAAGCCGTTGCGGCTGCCGCCGATCAGGAATGCGTTTGTGCCAACATCGAGGCTGCCGCCGTCGATGGTCGTCGTGCCCGTCGTATTCAAGATGCCGTTGCCGACGGCGAAGTAGGTGTTGGTCGCCGTCGTCACGCTGCCGACGATGGACAGCGAACCGCCGCCGGTCGTGTTGATGTTGCCGGCGGAGGAGAGCGACCCGCCGGAGCCGACCACGAGCGCGCCGGCGTTGACGGTGGTGGCGCCAGAGTAGGTGTTGGCACCGGCCAGCGTGAGCGTGCCCGCGCCCTGCTTCGTGAGGCCACCCGAGCCGCTGATGACGCCTGCGAAGGCGCCCGACGAGGCGTCGCCGACCGTGAGCGTGTTGCCCCCAAGCACCACGGTCGATCCGGCCGTGCCGGTGAGCATGCCGATCGTGCGACCGCCGCTCGCC
>CAZXIG010000067.1:0-13672 GCA_964640405.1 uncultured Candidatus Kuenenia sp. | reverse complement strand
CCGGGCAGGAGAGGATCTGCATCGTGTCGTAGATGGCCATCGTGGCCGTCACGCTGCCGCCCGGCGAGTTGATGTAGAAGTGGATGTCCTTCCGCCGGTTCTCGCTCTGCAGGTAGAGCAGCTTCATCACCAACTCGTTGGCGTTGCCGTCGTAGATCTCGCCCTGGAGCAGGATGATCCGGTTCTCGAGCAGCAGGTCTCCGAGCGTCATCTGCCGCTGCCGCTGGTAATCGCGGTAGGCGCTCGATGCGTGCGGAATCAGGGGGCTGTTCTGCATGGGAGTCTCGTGGGTGGATGGGGCGGCCGGCCGCGGGGACGGGCCGCCGGCTCGAACCGCCTAGCCGCGGGCACCTGGCCGGACGCCCGGCTCCGGCTGCGTCGCGGTCGGAATCTCCTCCTCGCCGACGACCGCGCCGCACACGGCATGGTCGATCGCCTCGGCATCGGACTTCGGGAACTCGAACGGCGTGTCCTTGAACGAGGCGTGCGACGTGATCAGGTCGATCGTCTTCCGCTCGATGATCTGGTTGCGCAGCACGTCCATCAGGCCGCGTCGCTCGAGGCTGGCCCGCACGCGCCGGGGCGACTCGCCCGACTGGGTCGCGATGGCACGAATCTCCTCGTCGTAATCGGCCGCCGTGTCGGCCACCGACTCCTCCTCGGCGATCCGCTCGAGGATGAAATGCTCCTTGAGCGCCCGGGCGGTGCTGGCCATCACCGTCTGCCGCAGCTCGTTGACGTGCCGGCGGATCGAATCGTCGTCGAAGCCGCTCCGCCGCAGCTCGAGAATGGCCCGCTCCAGCTCCCGCTGGGCCTGACGCCGCAGGAGCGCCGGCGGAAGGTCCCAGCCGGCCGATGCCGTGAGGGCTCCGGCCACCTGCTGCCGCACCTGCCGCCGCCGGTGGTACTCGAGCTGACTCTCCAGTTGCTTGCGCACCGCGTCTCGCAGGGCATCTTCGGTCTCGAAACCGCCGAGTTCCTCGAGGAGCGCCGGCGTGAGCTCGGGCAGCTCGAATTTCTTGACCTCGAGGAGCTTCAGCTCCATCGTCACGTCCTTGCCGCGGAGCGACTCCACGGCTGCCTCGTTCGACACCTTCACCGTGGCGGTCACGGTGTCGCCCGCCTTGGCCTTCTTGAGCAGCGCGTCGAATCCGGGCAGCTCGGCGTCGGCGAACGACAGCTTCGGCCGCACGACGATCTCCATTTCCGGCGCCTCGGAGACGACCGTGCCGCCGTCGGAGAACTTCAGGTTGGCCACGATCAGGTCGCCCGTCTTGGGAGCGCCGTCGTGCGGCACGAACCGGGCCCGCTCGCGGAGCACGTTGCCGAGCGCCTCCTCGACGTCGGCGTCGCTGATCTCGCGGGCCGGCCGGCTGATCGACAGACCCTTCCACTTGGGCAGTTCGAACTCCGGCCGCACCTCGATCGAGAACTCGAATGTCAGCGGCCCGTCGTCGGGCAGAAGCACGGCGTTGAAGTCGAGGTCGGGCTCGCTGATCGGCGAGAGCTTCTTCTCCTCCGACACCTGGGTCATGGCGTCGGTGACGAGCTTCGAACGGATCTGTTCGCCGAGTTCCGACTTGAACCGGCTGCCGACGAGCTTCTTCGGGGCGCGACCGGGGCGAAAGCCGGGGAGCAGGGCCGTCGGCATCAGCTCGCCGATCGCCAGCTCGTGGTAGCGATCGATGTCCGCTCGGGGGATGGTGACCTTCACCCGTCGCTCGCAGGTCGACACGGGCTCGATCGCGACATCGAGGCTGAGGGGACGGGGGGTGTCGGCGGCGTCCGGGGTGGCCACGGCGGAGGATTCGGAAGAAGCCATGCGGGATGTTCGATTCGGGGGTTACGGTCGGACAGGGATGCGATTGAAACGAAGATCGAAAGGGGAGCGGGTCGTGAAGGAGTCGGCCTCGCGCGGGAGCCGCCGGCAGCACTCCCGTCCGTTGGCGGCGAATGACACCGCGGCAGACCGGGGTCGGCGAAACGCAGGAAAGCGGGTGATGGGATTCGAACCCACGACAACCACGTTGGCAACGTGGTGCTCTACCAACTGAGCTACACCCGCAGGTGTCGCGGCTCGTCCGAACGGGCGAACCGGGAACCCCGCGATTATAGGGCGGCAGGGAAGTGCCGCAAGGTCACCGTGCGGGGGTTTCGGGCCTCCTGCGAAGGCCGGGGAGGCGGCGGAAATTGGATCCGGGGGCGGCGCGGGTAAACTCGAAGGGTCTTCCAGCTGGTCGGTCGACACCCCGACTCCCTGCCGAATCCTCCACAGTCAGTGGCCCGTCCCATGGACGTTCGAATCGTGATCGTTTCGCCTCCCACCCGGAAGGCGGCGCACGCCGTGAAGCTACCCGTGATCGTGGGCCGCGGCGACGAGGCCAAGTTCCGGGTGCAGCAGGACAGCGTCAGCCGCCGGCATTGCGAGCTGTTCGTCAAGGACGACGCCGTGTTCGTCCGCGACCTCGGCTCGACCAACGGCACGCTCGTCGAAGGCGAGAAGATCGCATCCTCGGTGGCCAAACTCGTGCCGCCGGGGGCCCAGATCCGCGTCGGCGGGCTCGTGTTCCGCCTCGAGTACGACTCGGCGGCCGCCGTGGCCCCGGCGGAATCCCGCGGCGACGACACCGTGCCGATGGCCGCCGTTCCGAAGGCGCCCGAGTCCGAGGCCGAACCGGAGCCCGAGGTCGAGCCGACGGAAGCGGAGCCGATCGAGGCGACCCAATCCGACGCCCCGCCGGCCACCGGGTTCGCCGAGCTTGCCGCCGATGACGGGCCGGCCACGTCAGCCGCCGGCTTCGGGTTTCTCGGGGCCGCCCCCGAACCCGACGCCCCTGCCGGCGGCGACGACAAGCTCGACGACTTCTTCAAGAGCCTCAAATGACCCCCTCCGACCCGCGGCGGCCGCCCGCGCGGCGAGTGACGGTGCGGGACCTCGCGGCCGCCCGCCGCGATCGCCGGCCGATCACGATGGTCACCGCCTACGACTGGCCCACGGGTCGGCTGGCCGACGAGTCGGGCATCGACTGCGTGCTGGTGGGAGACAGCGTGGCGATGGTGGTCGCCGGCCGCGATTCGACGATCCCCGCCACGCTCGAGCAGATGATCTACCACGGCGAGATCGTCTGTCGGGCCGTATCGCGGGCGCTGGTCGTCGTCGATCTGCCATTCCCGCTCCAGCATCTCGGCGTCCGCACGGCCATCGAAGCCTGCGCGCGGCTGCTCAAGGAGACCGGCTGCCAGGCCGTGAAGCTCGAGGGCACGGCCGGCCAGGCCGACGTCATCGCCGGCCTCGTGTCGGCAGGCATCCCGGTGATGGGGCACGTGGGCCTGCGGCCGCAGGCCGTGCATCAGCTCGGCGGCTACCGGATGCAGCGCGACGTCGAGCAGCTCATGACCGACGCCCGGGCCGCCGCCGCGGCCGGCGCCTTCGCCGTCGTGCTCGAATGCATCCCGCGGGAGTCTGCGGCCGCCATCACGGCGGAGATCGGCGTGCCGACGATCGGCATCGGGGCCGGCCCCGACTGCGACGGCCAGGTGCTCGTGATGCACGACCTCGTCGGGCTCTCGACCGACCGCGTGCCCCGCTTCGTTCGGCCTTACGCCGACGTGAAGGCCACGATCGGCGACGCCCTCGCCCGCTGGCGGGACGACGTCGTCCGCCGCGATTTCCCGGGGCCTGCTGAGACGCTCGGGTAGCCCATCCGGTTCGGGACTGCCCGTATCGTCTCGCTCGGACGTTCGCTTCGGGCATCCGTGCCCTCCGCTCACTCGATGCTGGCTGCGCTTCGGCATCCTGCCTGCGCTTGCCAGCAACGCCGGCTCGACGATACGGGCAGCCCCGAACCTCCCGTTCGCGCCGGTGCAGCAGGAGAAAGAGGGGAGGGCAGACGGTCGGTGAACCTGGAGGAGGAGCGCAGGGATATCCGTAGCTATGTGCGTGCCACTGGGTACCCGGTGGGCCGGAGGAATCCCGAAGCGAGCGACGGAGGGTTCACCGCCGGATGCCCGGCGCCACTTGAATGGCGTCTGGTTGAAGCCGGCGAACTACGGCGAACTACGGCAGCACGACTTCGTCGGAGATCACGACCGGTCGGCCGGTCGTGACGCCAGCGGGCGTCGGCAGGCCCGCGGACGGGCCGGGCGAGCCGCCCGGTCCGCTCGGCACACCGATGGCCCCCGGTGGCAGAGCCGTGCCCCCTTCCATCGCGGCCCCTTGGCAGGGGTCGCAGGTGTTGGCGGGCGGGCAGGGGTTGCCCTGGCCGCAGACGCGGGCAGGCGCGGCGGCGGGGGCGGCGCCGGGGGGCGTGAACCCGGGCGGATAGTGCCCGAAGCACTTCTCGTACTTCCAGACCTCGAGCGCGATGTATCGCTCGGTGAACGACTTGCAGCCGGAAAAACCGGCCAGCATGGCGATCGCAGCCGCGGCCGAGCAGGCTCGGGCCGTCCATCCAAACGCACGCATCGTGCCAACTCCTCGCTGAACGCGTCGTCGGCTTCGACCGTCCGCGAAAAGTGACCCGCGGAGATGAGCGGGGCGAAGCCTCGCAACACTACCCCATGTCCGGGGCGCGGCAAGCAACGCTGCGGTGAGCGACACGATTCTGAATGCGTCGGCGCGGAAGCTGTGCGGATCGTGACGCACACGCCGGAGGAATGGCCCGACGGCACCCGTGCCGCGGGATCAGCCCTTGCGGTGCCGGATGCGGGCCCGCATCCGCCGCTTCTTCTGTCCCAGCTTGCGGCGGCCCTTGCCCGTTTTCTTGACGCCCATGGTGATCTCCAGACGGTGGCCGCATCAGGCGGCCCGAATCCGACGGGAGGTTGTAAGATGGACGCCAGCGGCTTTCAAGGCCGTGCCCCTCGCCCGCGCAGCAGCGGCCCGCATGATCGTCCTTTTTCCAACCTACGCGCGGCGGCTGCCCGGTAGCCGCCGCTGGCAGGCCACGGTGGCCGGCATGGTGTCGCGGCCGTTGCCGGAGCGCAGCCGGCGGCGGGTGCTGGCGGTCGCCGTGCTGAAGCGGATCCTCGATCTGAATGACGCCGATCTCGATACCGACGTCTTTCGGCGGCGGGCCGACGTCTTCCTGTTCCAGCGGCTCGGGGGCCGCCGGGTGGAAATCGAGGTCGCAGGCAGGCGGATCGACGCCGGGAAGAGCGACCGGACCGGCCACTTCACGATCCCCGTCGAACTCGACGAAGAGGCCGTGGCAGCCGCGGGGGGAGAGGTCGCCTGTACGGCCAGGATCGTGGCGGCCGAAGAGGGCGACGAGCGGGAGGCCATCGCCCGCGGAAGGATCCACGTGGTCGAGCCGACGGGGCTGTCGGTGATTTCCGACATCGACGACACGGTCAAGATCACCAACGTCGCCGACCGCCGAGAGCTGCTGCGCAACACGCTCCTGCGGGAGTTCGCGGCCGTGCCGGGGATGGCCGAGGTCTACCGCCGGTGGCAGAACGATGGGACGGTATTTCACTACGTCTCGGCGAGCCCCTGGCAGCTGTCGCGGTGCCTCGGCGGATTCATCGATGCCGCCGGGCTGCCGGCTGGATCGATGCATCTCAAGCTCTTCCGGCTCAAGGATTCGACGCCGCTGGGCCGTTTGCCGTCGCGAAAACGGTCGAAGGGCCGGGTGATCGAGCAGATCATGGCCGATTTCCCGGAGCGGCGGTTCCTGCTCGTGGGCGATTCGGGCGAGCGCGATCCGGAGGTCTACGCCGCCGTGGCCCGCCGCCGGCCCGAGCAGGTGGCAGGGATCGCGATCCGGCGGGTCGCCTCCAAGATCCGCCCGCGCAAGCGGGGCGAGCGGTTTGCCCACATCGCCCGCACGCTCCCTGCGGACATGCTGTACCTATTCACCGAGCCGGAGGAACTCGCCGCCGTAATGTCCTGACGACGGCGCATGAAAGCCCCCATGCGCAAGCAGGGGGATGATGCGGCATCCAGCCCGAAGCGGCCCGAACGATCCCCCGGTTCGCGCCTGGGGGCTTGGATGGGAATGACGCACGACCGCGCCAGCCTTACGGGCTGTCGAACGCGTTTTGGTAGTGCTCGACCACGGGCTTTTCGCCAGGCGGAAACGTCACGGCCACGACGTCGATCCGCACACTGCAATCCTCGAGCCGATGCCGCCGAATGTAGGCGGTTGCCAGCATCGAAATCCGCCGCTGCTTCATCCGGCCCACCGTCTCCGCCGGATGGCCGTGGGCCGTGTCGGTGCGGGACCGCACTTCGACGAACACGACCGTCCGGCCGTCGAGCGCCACGATGTCGATGTCGCCGCGGAGCACCCGCTCGCGTCGGCCCACGATCCGGTAGCCGAGGCCGCGCAGATACCGCGCGGCCTCGTCCTCACCCCGCCGGCCGACCTCGTCCCGCGACTGGCCGAACACGACGCGGCCCTGTCAGGCCTTCGCGGCCGCAGGCTTGCGGCTGGACTTCTTGGCGGACGCCTTGTCGGCAGCCGTCTCGACGACCTCCTCCCGCTTCTCGCGGAGCCGCGTCGACTTGCCCGTGCGGTCGCGGAGGTAGTAGAGCTTCGCCCGGCGGGAGACGCCCGACCGCTTCACCTCGACCTTGGCAATCTTCGGGGAGTGGATCGGGAACTTCCGCTCCACGCCCTCGCCCGCGACGATCCGTCGCACGACGAACATCTCGCGGCTGCCCGAGCCGCTCTTGGCGATCACCACGCCGTTGAAGATCTGGATCCGCTCCTTCTCGCCCTCGAGAATACGGGTGTGGACGTCGACGGTGTCGCCGATGGCAAACGACGGCACCTCCGACTTCAGGCTCGAGGCCTCGACGGCGGCAAGAATTTTTCGGCTCACGATGCGTTCCTCCGGGAATGGCTCGGGTGGGTCTGGTTTTGAAGTGACTGGCTGGCGGTGGCGACGTGACCACGGCGGGCCGTCGCGGCGACGGCCTGCTCGTGCCGCCACGTCGCGATTCTCCCGTGATCGCCCGAGAGCAGGATCTCGGGCACCGCCAGGCCGCGGAACTCCCGCGGCCGGGTGTATTGAGGGCCTTCAACGAGCCGCTCGGCCCCGGAGAAGGAATCCTGGCGGGCGCTCTCGTCGTCGCCGAGCACGCCGGGCACGAGCCGCGCGACGGCGTCGACGATCACCATCGCCGCCACCTCGCCGCCGGAGAGCACGTAGTCGCCGATCGAGATTTCGTCGGCGGCGAGCGTTGGGGCCACGCGGGCATCGAAGCCCTCGTAGCGGCCGCAGACGAGCACGAGCCGCTCCTTGCGGGAAAGCTCCTCGACGACGGACTGGTCGAGCCGCCGGCCACCGGGAGTGAGCAGCACGACGTGACCGGCCGCGGCTCCGGAATCGGCCTGCACCGCCTCGACGCACGACACGACGGGTCCCGGCATCAGAAGCATCCCCGGCCCGCCACCGTAGGGGCGATCATCGACCTGCCGGTGCACGCCCTCCGCGTAGTCGCGGAGGTTCGTCAGGCGGATGTCGATCAGCCCCTTCGCGCACGCCTGCCCAAGCAGGCTGCCGGCGAGGAAGCCCGTGAACATGTCGGGGAACAGCGTGACGATGTCGATGCGCATGGGAGTCGGCGGGTGCGAAGACGCATGCCGGATCCTTGAAGTGTTGTCTCGCGACGACGGGCCGGTTATTCCGCCTTCGGCTCTTCGGTCGCGGGAGCTTCGGCCACGGCCACTTCGGCGGCCGGAGCGGCTTCCTCGGTCGCTGCGGCTTCGGCGGCGGGAGCAGCCGCCTCGGCAGTCGGCTCGACCTTCGGTGCGGGCACGAACACCGGCTCGCCGGCGTCGGGCACGATCTTCGGCATCGCGAGTTTGGCGCGGGCGGCATCCATCTGGGCGACGTGCGTGCCGTTGGGGCCGTACTTCTTGATCAGCACCCGCACGGCGTCGCTCGGCTGGGCGCCGACGGAGAGCCAATACTGGACGCGGGCGCCGTTGAGCGTGCAGCGGGCGTCGGTCTCGGGCACGTGCGGATCGTAGGTGCCGAGCTCCTCGATCACGCGGCCATCCCGCGGGCTGCGGCGATCGCTCGCGCAGATCCGGTAATACTCACGGTTCTTCCGGCCCATCCGCTTCATTCGCAATACCACGGCCACGGTCGCAACTCTCCGAACTGGATTTGGTTTCAGGGGGCAATCAGGGGGGTCAGGCAGAGCCCCATAGCGTACCCGACAGTCGCCGGAACCCAAGGGCCGCCCGCCAGACCCTCTGTTTTCGGCCTCGGAAGCCCTCCCACTCCCTTCAAAATCCTACCCGCGGGTCTCGCGGCGGCGGCGGCGTTCCTCCTTCTCCCGCTGCTTCTTGAGCTTCCGCCGCTCGTCGGCCGTGAGCCGCTTGCCGGTGTCGCCCTTCGGCTTGCCGAGCCGCGCGGCCGGGTTCGAGAGCTGGGCCTGCAGCCGCTGCACCTGCTGCATCCGCTCCCGCATGCCGAGCCCCGCCATGCCCTTCATCATCGCCGCCATGCCGTCGAACTGTTTCACGAGGTCGCTCACCTCGTGCAGCTCCACCCCGGCGCCGGCCGCGATCCGGCGGCGGCGCGACTGGTCGATGACGCGCGACGGATTCCGCCGCTCGTCGGGCGTCATCGAGTCGATGACCCCGAAGAGCCGGTTCATGTCCTTCTCGAGGTCGGCGCCGGCGAGCATCTCCTGCATGCCACCCATGCCCGGGATCATGCCGAGCACCTTGCCGAGCGGACCGAGCCGCCGGGTCTGCAGGAGCATCTTCTTGAAGTCGTCGAGCGTGAACTCGCCGGCCTTCAGCCGCTCCTCCTGCCGCTGCATCTCCTCCTGGTCGAACTTCCGCTGGGCTTCCTCCACGAGCGACACGACGTCGCCCATGCCGAGGATTCGCCCGGCCATCCGCTCCGGGTGGAAGTCCTCGAGCGCCTCGATCTGCTCGCCGGTGCCGATGAACTTGATCGGCACGCCCGTCACGCTCTTGACGGAGAGGGCGGCGCCGCCGCGGGCGTCGCCGTCGAGCTTCGTCATGATCACGCCGTCGAGCTCGAGCGCGTCGTTGAAGGCCTTCGCGCTCTTCACGGCGTCCTGGCCGGTCATCGCGTCGACGACGAGATAGACCTGGTCGGGCCCGACGGTGCGATCGATCTTGGCGAGCTCCTGCATCAGCGGCTCGTCGATCGCCAGTCGTCCGGCGGTGTCGAGGATGACGACGGAGATGCCCTCCTTCTTCGCCCGGGCCACGCCGGCGTTGCAGACGGCCACGGGATCGGAGGAGGAGCCTCCGGGCATGTCGGCCGGCGTATGCACCGGCACGCCGAGTTGCCGGCCGAGCACGGCGAGCTGCTCGATGGCGGCGGGCCGCTGGAGGTCGGCGGCCACGAGGATCACGCCGCGGCCCTGCGAGAGGATCCGCTTGGCAAGCTTGGCGCAGGAGGTCGTCTTGCCGGAGCCCTGAAGGCCGCAGAGCATGAGCACGGTCGTGCGGCCGGCCTCGAGGTGGAGCGAGTGGTCCACCGGGCCCATGAGGTTGCACAGCTCGCGGTGCACGATGCCCACGAGCTGCTGGGCCGGGTCGAGCGACTCGAGGACCTTGGCACCGACGGCATCGGCCACGACCCGGTCGAGAAACCCGTCGGCCACGTCGTAGGCGACGTCGGCCTCGAGCAACGCCGTGCGGACCTCCGCGAGCCCCTCCCGCATGTTGGCCTCGCTGAGCTTGCCGCGGCCGCGGAGGGAGTTGAAGGCCGAGGAGAGCGAGGCGGTCAGCGATTCGAACATGGCGGCTCCGGGCGTGCGGAAAGCCGCCGATTATATCGGCCGGAAATCGGGTTCGGGCGGCGGCACGGAGGCCTGCCCCGCGGCCCCCCGGTGACGAGCCGCTCGAATCGGGAGCGGGCACACAGCGTGCCGCTTGCCCGACGCGTGGCCGGCGGAGCGGCGCATCACCGGAGGGCCGAGGCCCGAAACTCAGCTGAACGTGCCCGGCTCGCCCACGACGGGGGCGGATGACGGGCCCGAAATGATCGCCCCGCCTTCGCCGCACGAATCGCACGGCGAGCCGCAGGCCGGACCGCAGGCGGGCTCGCACACCGGCGCATGGCACGGGTCGGCCTGCCCGCGGCACGGCGAGCGGAATTCCATGAAGGAGGCGCGACGGCACGCGTTGCCGCCGGAGCAGCTGCTGCAGCCGGGGGCGGCCACGAGGCTGCCGAAGATGAGGGCGAGGCACAGGAAACGCGACATGACGGGAACCTCCACCGCAGGCGGATCGGATCGCTGAAGACGAGAAGCGTCGTCGCCGACGACGCCTTGGAACCCTAGCTCACGATCGGGCGCGGCGCCGCCGAGGCGGGTGGAATTTTCGGCGCCAGCCTCCGATGCGGTTCGGGTCGTGCGGCCTGTGCGGGCAGGCACGGTGGTGCCGTCCGACTGCCGACTCGCACGGGCCGCCGCGGCCGTCTTGCCGGCTTCCCGCGTGCTACTGTTTGACAAGGAGTCGTCGAGCGTCGCTCGATGTCGGGGCCATGCCACAGCCAGAGTCGATCAGCCCGGGCCAGCACAGCTTTCGCCGTGCGGGGCTGCGCGTCGTGGTCGCGGCCATGCTGGCCTGGTCCGGCTGGCTCGTGCCAAGTCGGGCGGACGACACCGCCACCACGACCACCACGGAGGGTGCCGCTGCCGCGGCGTGCCCGGGCGACGATGTCTGGCTGGTGAGCACGCGGCATCTCCCCGGCATCTGCCGCCTGCCCGCCGTGGCCGATGTGGTGGTGGAGCAGCGGAGCGGTGACGGCCGCTGGACGCGGTCCGACACCGTCGAACTGCTCGCGGCACCCGAGCGTCCGCTGGTCGTGTTCATCCACGGCAATCGCTATTCGCTCGGAGACGCCCGGCAGCAGGGGGTGCGGCTCGCCCGCCAGCTCACCGCGTGCTGTCCCGCCGCCGGGCCCGTGCGGACCGTCATCTTTTCCTGGCCGAGCGAACAGCGGAGCATCCTGCTCAAGGATGGCCGGGCGAAGTACGAGCGAGCCCATG
Organism: uncultured Candidatus Kuenenia sp.; assembly: GCA_964640405.1. Taxonomy (GTDB): domain Bacteria; phylum Planctomycetota; class Planctomycetia; order Pirellulales; family UBA1268; genus QWPN01. The sequence goes on along the minus strand of CAZXIG010000067.1, from coordinate 2,676 downwards.
CAGACGCCCACTACCTCGCCTGGCTGCTCGGTCAGCTCGAGCCCACGCGGCCGGTGGCCGTGGTCGGCTACAGCTTCGGGGCGCTCATCTCGCTCGGGGCCCTCGACGATCTCGTGGCCGCGGAGCGGGCTGGCCGCAGTGACGTGCAGCCCTGGATGCATCGCCCGGCGGCGACGAACTTCGTGTTCATCGCTCCGGCCGTGCGGTGCGACGCACTCGCCCCCCGGGGGCCCTACCGGGATGCGGTCGGGTGCATCGACCGGCTCACGCTCGTGATCAACTCCCGGGACGACGCCCTCCGGTTCTTCCCGCTCCTCGACCGCGACCTGCGGGCCGACGCCCTCGGCTACGTGGGGATGCCACGGCGGTGGCTCCCGCCACAGCTCGAGTTCACCGCGACCGACGGCGCCGCGATCGTAGGGAAGAACCACGGCCTGCCACTGTATCTCGACTCGCCGACACTCACCCGCACGATCGCCTCCGGCGCGCTCGGCGGGCTGGAATAGCTACCGGTCGGCGAACCAGGCGGCGGTGCGGGCGAGGCCTTCGGCGAAGGCGACGGTCGGCTCCCAGCCGAGCAGCTGCTTGGCGCGGCTGGCATCGACGAGGTTGCTGCGGAGATCGCCGGGCCGCGCGGGACCATGCAGCGGCGGTGGCAGCGGCGCCGTCCGGCCGCGGCTGGCGAGCAGGCTCACCAGCGCCTGCCGGAGCTGCGATTCGAGCTCGTTGACGTCGGTCCCCAGGCCGGTGCCGATGTTGAGGCTGGTGAGCGTTTTCGACTGCACGGCGGGCAGTTCGGCCGTAAGCGCGATCAGGTTGGCCCGGGCCACATCGGGCCCGTAGACGTAGTCCCGCACGTAGCGGCCGTCGCCGTTGATCGTGGCCGGCTCGCCGGCGAGCAGCTTCTTGCAAAAGATCGCGACCACGCCCGCCTCGCCGTGCGGGTTCTGCCGGGGGCCGTAGACGTTGGAGTAGCGGAGGGCCACCGCCGCCAGGCCGTGCTCCTCGGCATAGAACTTCAGGTACCGCTCGCCCACCCACTTGGTGATGCCGTAGGGGCTCACTGGGTTCGCGGGAGTCGATTCCGGCGCGGGCGCCGTCACGTCGCCGTAGAGCACGCCGCCGCTCGACGCGAACACGAATCGCCCGCAGCCCTGCCGCACGGCGGCGTCGAGCACGTTGATCAGGCCGATGCAGTTGACCTGCGCGTCGAACAGCGGCTCCCGCACCGAGCGGCTCACCGACATCTGGGCCGCCTGGTGGCAGATGGCGTCGGGTTTTTCCGCCGCGACGGCCCGGCCGACGGCCGCGGCATCGCAGATGTCGGCCACGTGGAGCGGCACGCCCGGGGGGAGGTTCTCCCGCGATCCGGAGGAGAGGTCGTCGAGGACGGCCACGCCGTGGCCGGCGGCCAGCAGGGCATCGACGATATGGCTGCCGATGAATCCGGCACCGCCGGTGACGAGGATTTTCATGCCTGATCGCCTCGGAGAAATCGGGCCCAAGCCTGCGGCACCGCGGATGGAGCGCGGGAGACCCGGCATCAAGATACCGTGGGACGGTCGGCGTACACCCACCGGTGGGAATCCACGGGCATCGGAGCGATACTGGAGCGGTTCGGCCGGCAGCCCCGCCCCTTTCCCTCCTCCCGCGAGACCCCTCGATGGCCACCCCCACCGCGACCGCTCCCGCCCTCCATCACGACGACGTCGCGGCGATCGACCGGCTCCGCGACGTGCACGCCCGGCTCAAGCGGGAGCTCGCGCGAGTCATCATCGGCCAGGAGGAGACGATCGAGCGGCTCGCGATCTGCCTGTTCGCGCGGGGCCATGCCCTGCTGATGGGCGTGCCGGGCCTCGCCAAGACGCTGCTCGTCAGCAAGCTCGCCGAGTGCGTGTCGCTGAAGTTCAGCCGGATCCAGTTCACGCCGGATCTCATGCCGATGGACATCACGGGCACCGACATCCTCCAGGAGACAGCCGACGGCCGCCGCGAGTTTCACTTCGTGCCGGGGCCCGTGTTCGCCAACATCGTGCTCGCCGACGAGATCAACCGCGCCCCGCCGAAGACGCAGGCCGCGATGCTCGAGGCGATGCAGGAGCACAAGGTGACCGTCGTCGGCAAGACGTCGCGGCTCGAGCCGCCGTTCTTCGTGCTCGCCACGCAGAATCCCGTCGAGCAGGAGGGCACCTACCCGCTGCCCGAGGCGCAGCTCGACCGCTTCATGTTTCTCGTCGAGCTCGACTATCCGTCGGAGGCCGAGGAGGTGCTCATCGCCCGCACCACCACGGGCGACGCGGTGCCGGCGCTCGAGCAGGTGATCACCGCGCGGGAGATCATCGACTATCAGCAGCTCGTCCGCCGGGTGCCGGTGCCCGACCATATCTACGAGTTCGCCGCGAAGCTCGTGCGGAAGACGCGGCCGCGGGGCGAGACGGCCCCGGGTTGGCTCAAACCGCTCGTCGCCTGGGGCGCCGGGCCGCGGGCCGTGCAGAACCTCGTGCTCGGGGCGAAATCGCGGGCCGCCCTCGCGGGCAGCTACATGGTGCGGCTCGAGGACGTGGAGGCCGTCGCGGCTCCGGTGCTCACCCATCGCCTGATCACCACGTTCGCCGCGCAGGCCGAAGGGATCGACGCCAAGGCGATCGTCGCCCGGCTCGTCCGCGAGACCCTCGC
>CAZXIG010000066.1:11956-13687 GCA_964640405.1 uncultured Candidatus Kuenenia sp. | reverse complement strand
GTGTCACCCGTAGCGGTCATGCCGGTCGTGCCGCGCGGCTGGCACCGTTTTGGCAGACCTGTCGCCCTGCGGCGACTTTGACGTCGCCTTCCTGCGACCTATGCATGTGTGCCCCAGGAATCGCACCATGCCCGTCGGCCCCCACACCGCGTCCCCCCGCACCTCCCCGGCCCGGATCCTCGTCGTCGACGACGACCGCCGGTCGGCCTCCGGACTCGCCCAGTGGCTCTGCAGCCTCGGCCACCACGCCTCCGCCGCGGGCAGCGCCGCCGAGGCCGCGCAGGCGATCGGCCGCGGCCCCTGCGATCTCTGCGTCGTCGATGCCCTGCTGCCGGATCACGGGGCGCAGCGCGTGGCCGCCGCCGTCCGCGGTGCGAATGCCAACGCCGCCGTGGTGACGCTCGTGCCGCCCGGCGCCGACGCCACGGCCACGCTCTCGTCCCTTCGCCCCGACGCCGTCGTGCCGCAACCGGCCGCCGACGCCGACCTGCTCGTCGCCCTCGATGCGGCGGTCGCCGCCGTCGCGGCCCGTGCCGCCCGGCACCGCGACTGCCCCGTGCTCGGGTCGCACCCCACGATCTGCCGCGTGCTCGACGTGGTCGATCGGATCGCAACGACGCCCGCCACGGTGCTCGTCACGGGCGAAAGCGGCACCGGCAAGTCGCTGCTCGCGCGGCTCATCCACGAGCGCAGCGGCCGCACCGGCCGGTTCGTCGAGGTGGCCTGCGGCAGCCTGAGCGAGTCGCTGCTCGAGAGCGAGTTGTTCGGCCACGTCGCCGGCGCGTTCACCGGGGCCACGGCCGACCGCAGCGGCCGGTTTCTCCAGGCCGACGGGGGTACGCTCTTCCTCGACGAGATCGCCACCGCCTCGCCCGCCCTGCAGGTGAAGCTGCTGCGGGTGCTGCAGGAGATGCAGTTCGAGCCGGTGGGGGGCACGCAGACCCATACGGTCGATTGCCGCGTCGTGCTCGCCACCAACGACGACCTCGAGAAGCTCGTGGCGGCGGGCACCTTCCGGTCGGATCTCTTCTGGCGGATCAACGTGGTGACGGTGGAGATGCCGCCGCTCCGCGACCGCGCGGGCGACATCCCGGCGCTCGCCGCCCACTTCCTCGCCCGGGCCGCGGCGAAGGCGGGCCGCGTCGTCGAGGGGTTCACGGCCGAGGCGGTCGACGCCCTCGAGCGTCATGCCTGGCCCGGCAACGTGCGTGAACTCGAGCACGCGGTGGAGCGCGGCGTGTTTCTCGGCCGCGGGTCGCTGGTGGAATTGGCCGACCTGCCGCCGGCGGTGGCGGCAGGCCACGGCCGCAGTCCGGCCGCCGACGCGGCGCCGCTCAAGCGGGCGCTCGCCGCCCCCGAACGGCAGCTGATCATCGACGCGCTCGAGAAGTCGGGCTGGCGCCGCGATGCTGCCGCCAAGGCGCTCGGCATCAACCGCACGACGCTCTACAAGAAGCTCAAGCGGCTGGGCATGGATCTCGCCGCGCTCGAACCGGCGACGTGAGATCCCCCTGCTTGCGCATGGGGGCTTTTATTGAAACAACGCGCGCCGTGCGGGGCTTTTATGGAAACGACGCGTGCCGTGGCCACTCCCAATACAAGCCCCCAGGCGCAAGCCGGGGGATAATCCGGGTCGCTTCGCATCCACCGCCCGTACGTTCTCTTGCGGCCGCATCATCCCCCTGCTTGCGCATGGGGGCTTTTATTGAAACAACGCGCGCCGTGCGGGGC
>CAZXIG010000066.1:0-11856 GCA_964640405.1 uncultured Candidatus Kuenenia sp. | reverse complement strand
ATCCCCCTGCTTGCGCATGGGGGCTTTTATTGAAACAACGCGCGCCGTGCGGGGCTTTTATGGAAACGACGCGTGCCGTGGCCACTCCCAATACAAGCCCCCAGGCGCAAGCCGGGGGATAATCCGCGTCGCTTCACATTCGCGCGGCGCGACCGCGTCGCGCCGTTACTTCGGCTCTTCGTCGCTGTTGACGTCGCCGAGGTTCACCGCGTCGGCGATCCGGTCGGCGGCGGGGCCGAGCAGGATCTCGCGGTTCTCGAACAGGGCATCGGGATCCTGGTCGAGCATCCGGATCCGCCGCTTGCGAAATGAGAAGAACGCGATCACCGCCAAGGCGACGAGCGCCACGAGGATCGCGATCACCGTGAATCCACGCTCGATCGACTGGATGAGTCCGGTGATCCGGTCGCCGAAGAGATACGCCAGTCCGAAGAAGCCGCCGATCACGACCGACGCGCAGATGAAGTCGGCGAACAGGAACCAGCGGTATTTCACCCGCAGGATGCCCGCCGTGAGATAGAAGGGGCTGCGGAGGCCGACCAGGAACCGGGCCACGAAGAAGGCCTTGATGCCGTGCTTCTTGATCAGGGTTTCGATCGTCTGTTCCCGCTCGGGCGTGAGGAAGCCCGACCACCAGGGATGCTCCTTGAGCACCTTGGCCCCGAAGAACCGCCCGATGGCATACATCAGGCTGTCGCCGAGCAGCGCCCCCACCAGGCAGGCCGGCAGGGCGTAGTACCAGTGCAATGCCTTGGCCCGGCTCGCGACCCCGGCCGCGACGATCGGCACCTCCTCGGGGATCGGCAGCCCGATGCCGGTGAGCGTCAGGAACACCACGATGCCGAGGTAGGAACCCCGCTCGAACCAGTCAAACATGATGGGAGGTGGGCGGGGCGATTTTCGGGTGGGTGGAAACTCGCAGCAGTGTAGCCAACCCGGAACGCGGTGGCGATGAGGCGACGCTAGCCCCGCGACCGCTCGCGGTCCACGAAGGCGGCGTAGTCCTTGGGCGTGTCGATGCCGCGGGCCGCGTGCGTGATCGCCGCCGCGGCGATCGGGATGCCGGCCTCGATCGCCCGCAGCTGCTCGAGGCTCTCGTGCCCCGCCAGCCGCGACTCAGGGAGCGTGTTCCAGGCTTCGAGCGTGCTCCGGCGGTAGGCATAGAGCCCGACGTGCTGCCAGTAGAGCGGCGGCTCCGCGGCGAGCAGCGAATCGGACCAGTCGCGGGCGGCCGGCACCGGAGCACGACTGAAGTAGATCGCCCGCCAGGCGCCGGCGACGACCGGGCCGACCGCGTCTTCCTCGGCCGGTTCGCGGCGCCAGGGCGTGAGCACGGCCTTCACGGCAGCGGGGTCGTGCAGGTCTTCGGCGCGGCGGAGCGGCGTCACGAGCGTGGCGATGCCCGCCTCTGGGCAGCGGTCGAGCAGGTCGATGGCGGCGTCGATCGCGTCGGCCGTGATCTCGGGCTCGTCTCCCTGCACGTTGACGATCACCGACGCGTCGGCGAGATGCGGCAGGGCCTCGACGATGCGGGCCGTGCCGCTCGGAGCCTCGGGCGAGGTCATGATCGCTTCGCCGCCGAAGCCGCGCACGGCCGCGGCGATCTCGTCGCTGTCGGTGGCCACCACGACGCGGGCGGCCCGCCGCGAGCGGCCGGCGGCCCGCCAGGTGTGTTCGATGAGCGGGCGGCCGGTCTCCGCGAGCAGCATCTTGCGAGGCAGCCGCGTGCTCGACAGCCGGGCCGGAATCACGATCAGGGCGGGAGATGACATGCGGGGAGTGTACGCGAATTTCGCGCCGCCGGGGCCGGCGGATGCCCGTTCTCCATACAAGCCCCCGTTCGCCATAAAAGCCCCCATGCGCGAGCAGGGGGATAGTGCGGCCGCAAGAAAACGCACAGGCGGTGAGTGCGATGCGGCGCGGATTATCCCCCGGCTCGCGCCTGGGGGCTTGTATGAGACGGTCAATACAAGCCCCCATGCGCAAGCAGGGGGATATTTCGGCGTCCATCCCGAAGCGCCCCGCATCATCCCCCGGCTCGCGCCTGGGGGCTTTTATGGGGAGCACGTGCCTTTTACGCGAGCTGGGCGTGGGCTTCGAGAAGCAACTGCTCCGTCTCGTCCCAGCCGATGCAGCCGTCGGTGATCGACACTCCGTAGGCCAGCTTCGAGCGGTCGCTCGTCGCAGGCTGGCTGCCGGCGTTGATGTTGCTCTCGAGCATCAGCCCCACGATCGACCGGTCGCCCTGCACCCGCTGGGCGAGCACATCCCGCCACACGATCGACTGGCGACGGTGGTCCTTGCCCGAATTGGCGTGGCTGCAATCGACGATCACGCGGGCCGGCAGGCCGGCTGCCTCGAGCCGCTTCCGGGCCTCCTGCATGATCTCCGGCGAATAGTTCGAGCCGCTCCGGCCACCGCGGAGCATGAGCACGCCCCAGGGATTGCCCGTGGTGGAGACGACCGCCGTGCCGCCGTCGTTGTCGATGCCCAGGAAACTGTGCGGCGTGCGGGCCGCCTGCATCGCGTCGACCGCCGCCTGCAGCGACCCGTCGGTGGAGTTCTTGAAGCCCACCGGCATCGAGAGGCCGCTGGCCATCTGGCGGTGAGTGGGGCTCTCCGTCGTGCGGGCCCCGATCGCCCCGAGCACGATCGTGTCGGCGATGTACTGCGGCGTGATCGGCTCCAGGAACTCCGTGGCCGTGGCCAGGCCCATGCTGGCGATCTCGATCAAGAGCCCGCGGGCCAGCCGCAGGCCGGTCGCCACGTCGAACGTGTCGTCGAGGTGCGGGTCGTTGATGAGCCCCTTCCAGCCCACCGTCGTCCGCGGCTTCTCGAAATACACCCGCATGATCACGAGCAGCCGGTCGGCCACGCGGTCGGCGAGCTGTTTGAGGCGGCCGGCATAGTCGCGGGCTGCGTCGAGATCGTGGATCGAGCAGGGGCCCACGACCGCCATCACCCGCGGATCGCCACCGGCGAGCACCTGCTCGACGGCATGGCGGCCTGCGACGATCGTGGCCCGGGCGGCGTCGTCGAGCGGCAGCAGGCTGCACAGCCGCGACGGCGGCACGAGCGACTCGAGGCTCTTGATGCGTAGGTTGGATGTGGCGAGCATCCCACAACTTTACCCGACAAATCCGCCGCGCGCAGGCCACATAGTGCGGGAGCCGACGGAATCGGCGAAAGCTCGAGGAGCATTGGGAACTTTCGACCTGCCAGGGAAGGTAGCTTCGCAGGTCGTGAAAGGAGAAAGTTTCCACGCGACGAGACTTTTGCCGTTCCGGCGGCGGTGCCGACGTGGCATTTGACCGACGCTGAAATGGCTGGTTCAATCCGCGTCCGGAACGGTCCTGCGGGGCCGAGGATGGCAGACCGGCGGACGGGAAGGAGCTCGCACCGTGACCAAGCATGTGTTCGTGACCGGCGGCGTGGTCAGCTCGCTGGGCAAGGGGCTCACGAGCGCCTCGATCGGCATGCTGCTCGAAGCCCGCGGCCTGCGGGTGCGGATGCAGAAGCTCGACCCCTACATCAACGTCGATCCGGGCACGATGAGCCCGTACCAGCACGGCGAGGTGTACGTGCTCGACGACGGGAGCGAGACCGACCTCGACCTCGGCCACTACGAGCGGTTCACCGCCACGAAGCTCACCCGCGAGAGCAACTACACGACCGGCCAGATCTACCTCTCCGTGATCAACAAGGAGCGGCGGGGGGAGTTCCTCGGCAAGACCGTGCAGGTGATTCCCCACATCACCAACGAAATCAAGGAGATGGTGAAGAACCTCGCCGCTCCCGACGTGGACGTGGTGATCACCGAGATCGGCGGCACGGTGGGCGACATCGAGAGCCTGCCGTTCCTGGAGGCGATCCGGCAGATTCCGCTGGAGGTGGGCCGCGAGAACTGCATGTTCATCCACCTCACGCTCGTGCCCTACCTCAAGGCCGCCGGCGAGCTGAAGACGAAGCCCTCCCAGCATTCGGTGGGCATCCTCCGCCAGATCGGCATCCAGCCCGACGTGCTCGTCTGCCGCACGGAACGGGCCCTCGACGTCTCCGACCGCGAGAAGATCGCGCTCTTCTGCAACGTGCCGCTCGACTGCGTGATCGAGGAACGCGACAAGGACTTCTCGATCTACGAGGTGCCCCTCTCGCTCCAGTCGAACAAGATCGACGAGATCGTGCTGCGACGGTTCGGAATGCAGGCCCCGGCCGCCGACCTCGAAGAGTGGCACGAGATCCTCCACCGGCTGCGGAACCCCGAGCACGAGGTCTCGATCGCCCTGGTGGGCAAGTACGCCGAGCATCGCGACGCCTACAAGAGCATCTACGAGGCCCTCGACCACGGCGGCATCGCCCACCGCACGCAGGTGCGGGTGCAGCCGATCAAGAGCGAGGACATCGAGCGGGAGGGGGCCGAGCGGCTCCTGGCCGGCTTCGACGGGCTGATCGTGCCCGGCGGCTTCGGCGAGCGGGGCATCGAGGGCAAGGTGGAGGCGATCCGCTTCGCCCGCGAGCGGAAGCTCCCCTTCCTCGGCATCTGCCTCGGGATGCAGTGCGCCGTGATCGACGTGGCCCGCCACTGCGCCGGCCTCGAGGGGGCCCACTCCACCGAGTTCGCCCGCAACACGCCCCACCCCGTGATCTGCCTGATGGACGAGCAGCACTCGGTGGTGGACAAGGGGGGCACGATGCGGCTCGGCGCCCAGCCCGCCGTGCTCGTCGAAGGCACGCGGTCGGCCGCCGCCTACGGCACCACCCGGATCTCGGAGCGGCATCGCCACCGCTACGAGTTCAACGGCAAGTATCGCGAGAAACTCGAGCAGGCCGGCCTCGTGATCGCGGGCACGAGTCCCGACGGGGGCCTCGTGGAGATCGTGGAGCTGGCCGATCACCCCTGGTTCGTCGCCGTGCAGTTCCACCCCGAGTTCAAGAGCAAGCCCACCGCCGCCCATCCGCTCTTCGCGGGCCTCGTGGCCGCCGCCGTCGAACGCCACGCCGGCAGCGCCTGGGTCGCCGAGGCATGACGCTTCCCTCTGCGGTTGCGCACGCCTCGCGACTGCCTGTGCCGTCTCGCCCGGACGTTCGCTGCGCCCATCCTGGGCTCCGCTCTCTCGATGCTGCCTGCGTTCCGGCCATCCTGGCCTGCGCTGGTCAGCAACGCCGGCTCAACGGCACAGGCAGCCGCGAGGCTTCCCTGTCACATGGGGCGGCGTGATCTCGTCGCAAGGGGAGGCGAGGGGCCGGGGCTGCCCATGCCCCAGGAGTCGGCGTTGGCGGCGAGCGGAGCCATGGATGGCGGAGCGAAGACGCCATCGAGTGAGCGAAGGGCAGGATGCCCGTAGCGAACGTCCGGCGACGGGGCGTGGGCAGTTCCGGCCCCTCGCCGGCTGGATGCTCGTAGGCGTCGGCTACACTACGCATCGTGCACGTTCCTCGAGAGACCAGCATGACCACAGACGACACGACATCCTCGCCGCAGGCGCCGCCGGCGACGTTCGACTTTTTGATCCACACGCTGTTCACCCAGGCGCTGATGGCCCTGGGGCGGATCCCGAATCCGATCACCAACAAGACGCACAAGAACCTCGCCACGGCCCGGCACTTCGTCGAGATGCTCGCGATGCTCGAGCAGAAGACGGCCGGCAACCTCACGGAGGAGGAGCGGCGGGTGCTCGAAGAGATGCAGCACCAGCTGCGGATGCAGATCGTCGCGGAACAGGAGTGAGCGTCGCATGACCGCGCTGCTGCTCGACGGCCGAGCCTTGGCCGCAAAGATCGAGGATTCGCTCCGCGCCGAGGTCGAGACCTTCGCCGACATGTTCAAGCGGCGGCCGCGGCTGGTGGTCGTGCTCGTGGGCGACATGGCCGCGAGCGCCAGCTACGTGAAGAGCAAGGCGGCCGCGGCGGCCCGCGTGGGCATCGACGCGGACGTGGTGCGGGTGCCGGCGACGGCCGACACCGCGACGCTCGTCGCCCTCGTGCAGGCGATCGCCCGCGACGAGCACGGATCGGCCGACGGAATCCTCGTGCAGCTGCCGCTGCCGGAGCACGTCGACACGATCGCCGTGCTCGACGCCGTGCCCCCCGATCGCGACGTGGACGGCTTCCATCCCGAGAACGCCGGCCTGCTCTCCCAGGGCCGACCCCGGTTCGTGCCCTGCACGGCGGCGGGTGTGCAGCGGATGCTGATCGATGCCGGCATCGAGACGGCCGGCCGACATGCCGTGATCATCGGCCGCAGCGACATCGTGGGGAAGCCGCTGGCCCTGCTGCTCTCCGCGAAGGGGACGGGCGGCGACGCGACCGTGACGCTCTGTCACAGCCGCTCGGCCGACCTTCCGGCGATCACCCGTTCGGCCGACATCCTCGTGGCGGCGGTGGGGCGGCCGCGGCTCGTGACGGCCGACATGGTGCGGCCGGGGGCGGCGGTGATCGACGTGGGCATCAACCGGGTGGACGGCAAACTCGTCGGCGACGTCGATTTCGAGCCGGTGCGGAAGGTGGCCGGCTGGATCTCGCCGGTGCCCGGGGGCGTGGGGCCGCTGACGGTGGCGATGCTCATCTCCAATACGCTCCTCGCCGCCGAATTGCGGCTCGGCAGGCGTTAAAGCCGCCTTGTTCGGTAGGGAGGCGATCGGTACCCTCCCCGCCCGCACGGGCCGTCAGGTCGGGCTGGAGTGCCCACCTTGCCTGCCCGTGTGCAAACCCCGCGGGCGGTCCTCACCGGACCGGCGGTGGGCCGCTGGCGGCGGTCGGGCCGATGCACACCGGCAGCCGAGCGGCACGGACGAGGCGAGAACACAGACCCCATGCACTATTTCCTGCGGGCCCTGCGCGAGGCCGCCAAGAGCTGGCCGCTGTTGGCAGCAGCCCTTCTCTGCTCCGCCGGCGTGGCCGCCCTCTGGGGCGCCAACATCGCGGCCTTGTTTCCGATCATCGAGGTGACGCTCAGGGGCGAGTCACTCCAGTCGTGGAACGAGCGGCGGATCACCGACGCCCGCGGTCGTGTCGAGGTGGCGGACGCCGATCTGGCGCGGATCCGAAAAGAGATCGGCGCCGACGGCCTCGCTGCGGCCGACCGGGCGAAGCTCCGCAACCGGCTCGACACGCTCGAACTCAATCGCCGTGGCGACGAGGCGATCGTCTACTCGGCCGAACGGCTGCGGCCGTGGCTCGACCGCTTTCTCCCCGCCGATCCGTTCAAGACCGTGCTGCTGGTCGTCGTGTTCGTGGTCGTGAGCACGTTCCTCAAGCATCTGCTACTGCTCGGCAGCACGCTGCTGGTCGGCTGGGTGGCCATGAACATCAGCCGCAACATCCGGCTCAAGGTGTTCGACAAGGCCCTGGAACTCGATCGTGCCCAGTTCATGAGGCACGGCTCGGCCGGGTTCATGGCCCAGGTGACGAGCACCTCCGACATGCTGGCCAGCGGCATCACGAGCGTCTACGGCGGCGCCGTGACGGAGCCGCTCAAGATCCTCGCCTGCCTAGGCTGCGCGATGATGGTGTCGTGGCGGTTGACGCTCGCCTGCCTGCTGCTCGCTCCGCTCGTCGGCTTCCTGATGGTCTGGCTCAACCGGCGGATCCGCGCCATTTCGAAGGGCGTCCTGGCGCGGTCGAAGGGGTTCCACCACGTGCTGCTCGAGGCGCTCAACAACGTGCTCACCGTGCAGGCCTACACGATGGAGGAGTTCGAGCGGCAGCGGTTCCGTACCTGCACCGCCGATATGCTCCGGACGGGCATGTGGCACACCTTCTACCACGCCCTGGCCAATCCGATCACCGAAATCCTCGGCATCGGGATGGTGGCCACGTCGATCGCCGTGGGGGCCTGGCTCGTGATCAACCAGGAGACGCGAATCTTCGGGATCACGATCACCGACCAGCCCATGACCGTGCCCGGCATCATGATCTTCTTCGGCTTCCTGATCGGGGCGAGCGACCCGGTGCGGAAACTCTCGGGGGTGATCACGGGGCTCAACGTGGGCACCGTCGGCGCCCAGGCCCTCTACCCGCTCCTCGACACGCCTTCGAAGCTGGCCGAGCCGGCCCATCCGCGGCAGGTGGCCTCGCCGCACCGCGAGATTCGCCTGGAGAACGTCTCCTTCAGCTACGACGGCATCGACACGGTGCTCAAGGACGTGAACGTTTCGATCCCGTTTGGCGAACGGGTCGCCATCGTGGGCGCCAACGGCGGTGGCAAGAGCACGCTCGTGAACGTGATCTGCCGGTTCTACGACCCGACGGCCGGCCGGGTGCTGGTCGACGGCGTTCCGATCACCGACATGGCGCTGCACGACCTGCGGCGGCGGATCGCGATGGTGACGCAGCAGACCGAGCTCTTCAACGAGTCGATCCACTACAACATCAAGTACGGCCGCTGGGACGCCACGGACGCCGAGATCGAGGAGGCGGCCCGCAAGGCCCACGCCCACGAGTTCATCGCCGACTTCCCCGACGGCTACCGCACGATGGTCGGCCCGAACGGTTTCCGGCTCTCGGGCGGCCAGCGGCAGCGGATCGCGCTCGCCCGGGCCTTCCTCCGGAATGCCGAGATCCTCGTGCTCGACGAGGCCACCAGTCAGATCGACGTGGAGAGCGAGCGGCTCATTCACGAGGCTCTGGCGAAATACGTCGAGAACCGCACGGTGATCATGATCACCCATCGGGCGAGCACGCTGGCCCTGGCCGACTCGATCATCGAGGTGGAGCACGGCCACGTCACGAAGCGGCCGGCCGCCCAGCACCGGGCAGCCTGAGTCGTGCTACAATTCCAGTCATGTCAGCCATGATCGCGTGTGTCTGCGGCTATCGCGGTGCCGGAATCAGCGACGGCACCTCGCTCGTCTGCCCGATTTGTCGCACGCCCGTCGCCCCGGCTGCCCCCGCTCCCGTCGCCGCGGCGCCTTCCCCGGCCGTTGCTCCGCCTCCGCCACCCGCTCCGCCCGGTGGCCTGAGAATGCCCCCGCCGCCGGGCGCCCGCTCACCCGCCCCGATGGCCGCCGCGCCGGCGCGGCAGGCCGCGGCCGAGCCGGCCCAGCGGCATGCGGGCGGGGGCTCGCTCCGGATTCCGTGTCCCAACGGGCACGTGCTCAAGACGAAGCGGTCGAGGATCGGTCAGCAGGTGGTCTGCCCGACCTGCAACGAGTTCTTCGTGCTCGAGGAGACGGAAAGCCTGGAGTACAAAAAGGAAGCGGCCCTCCGCCGCGCCCGCGAGGACGAGGAGCGGGCCCAGAAGTGGCTCTGGCGGGCGATCTACTCCGCGATCTTCATCGTGCTCTCGTTCATCGTCATGGCGATCATCGGCTCGAACCCGCAGTGGTTCCAGAAGTGAGCCGCTGGTTCCAGCGGGCCGCATCACGCGGCTCGTAGGTGGCTGGCTCGAAGCTGTCGCGAACGATCGACCGCACGGCCCGCAGGTCGACCTCGTGCCCGGCGCGGGACGTGAGCTGCACCAGCAGGTTGCCGATGGCCGTGGCCTCCACGGGGCCGGCCACCACGGGGCGGTCGCAGGCGTCGGCGATCATCTGGCAGAGCAGGCGGTTTTTCACGCCGCCCCCCACCACGTGGATCCGCCCCACGCGCCGGCCCAGCAGTTCGTCGAGCTCCCCGAGCGTCTGCCGCACGGCCGCGGCCATGCTCTCGAGCGCCGTCCGCACGATCGCGGCGGTCGATTCCGGCACCGGCTCCCCGGTCGCCCGGGCCAGCGCCCGGATCGCCTCCGGCATGTCGGACGGCGCGACGAGGGACGGATGGTTGGGGTCCACGAGCGTGACGAGCGGCGGGGCCTCGGCCGCGAGGGCCGTGAGCTGGTCCCAGGTCCACCCTTTGCCGGCCCGCTGCCAGGCGGCCCGGCACTGCTGCACGAGCCACAGGCCGCAGACGTTCTTGAGCAGCCGCGTGGTGCCCCCCACGCCCCCCTCGTTGGTGAAGTTGCGGGCGAGGCACTGGGGCGTGACGAGCGGGCGATCCAGCTCCGCCCCCACGAGCGCCCAGGTGCCGAGGCTCACGTAGCACCAGTCGGGTCGGGCGCTCGCCGGGTCGAGGGCCGGCACGGCCGCGACGGCGCTGGCCGTGTCATGGGTGCCGGGCACGATCACCCGTGCCGCGGTGAGCCCGGTTTCGGCGGCGAGTTCCGGCCGCAGCGATCCGAGGTTCGCGCCCGGTTCGACCAGCGGGCCGAAGATCCGCCGCGGCAGGCCGAACCGCTCGAGCATGCCGAAGGCCCAGTCGTTGGTCTGCGGATCGAAGCACTGCGAGGTCGTGGCGTTCGTCCGCTCGTTCGACCGCTGTCCCGAGAGGAGCCAGTGGAAGAGATCGGGGATCATGAGCAGCCGGTCGGCGGCGGAGAGCACGGTCGAGTGGCCGTCCCGCATCGCGAGCAGCTGGTAGAGCGAGTTGATCTCCATGAACTGCAGGCCCGTGGCGGCGAAGATCTCCGCGCGGGGCACCGTCGCCTCGGCCTTCGCGAGCATCCCGCGGGTCCGCGGATCGCGGTAGCAGACGGGCAGGCCGAGCAGTTCGTCGTCGGCGCCGAGGAAGGCGAAATCGACACCCCAGGTATCGACGCCCACGCTCGACACGCTCGTGCCATACCGGGAGCCGGCGAGCCGCAACCCCTCCACCACCTCCTGCCAGAGCCGGGGCAGATCCCAGACCAGCCTGCCCCCCATCGACACCGGACCGTTCTCGAAGCGATGGATCTCCTCGAGTTCGAGCAGCCGTCCGTCGAACGAGCCGGCCACGACTCGGCCTCCCGAAGCCCCCAGATCCACCGCCAAGGCGATCGACCGCGTCATTGCCCATGCCTCCGAGAAACGTGTCCGTCGAACCGGGATGCAGGATCACAACACGTCCACACACCGAATGGAAGCCCCCGGTCGGAAGGCCGGGGGATCGCCTCCCCATACAAGCCCCCAGGCGCAAGCCGGGGGATAATGCGCGCAAACAAGCGAAACTGTGCGGCTGAAGGCGGTCGGTCTGCGTCGGCCCGCTGCCCGGGGTCGATGGAACCGTTCAGCCGGCATATTCTGGAAAGCGTTTCATCACCAGCCACGGGATATTCATGGCCGCCGGCGAGCCCGAGACGATTCCAGGCGAGCCCGCCGCCCCATCCGCCGCCGTCCGCGAGGAGCTGGCCAGGGCCAGCCGGATGCTCGAACCGGCCGAGCCGATCGAGATCATCCGCTGGGCCGCCGAGCGTTACGGCGACCAACTCACGATGGCGACCGCGTTCGGGCCGGAGGGCTGCCTCATCATCCATTGGCTCGCCGCCGTGGCCCCGCGGACCTACGTGTTCAACCTCGACACTGGGTATCAGTTCCCGGAGACGCTCGCCCTCCGCGAGCGGATCCTGAAGCGATACGGCATCGACGTGGTGCTCGAGCAGCCGGAGACGAGCGTGGCAGAGTACGAGCGGCTGCACGGCGGACCGCTGTATCGCGTCGACCCCGACCGCTGCTGCGGCGACCGGAAGCTGGCGGTGGTGAAGCGGGTGCTCACCCGCTTCGGCGCCTGGATGAGCGGCATCCGCCGCGACCAGAGCCCCGACCGGGCCGCCGCGCCGATCGTGGGCTGGGACCACAAGTTCGGCGTCGTGAAGATTTCGCCGCTGGCCAACTGGACGAAGGCGAAGGTGTGGGACGCGATCGTGCGCGAGGACGTGCCCTACAACCCGCTCCACGACCAGGGCTACGTGAGCATCGGCTGCCAGCCCTGCACGCGGGCGATCGGCGCCGGCGAGGACGAACGAGCCGGCCGCTGGAGCGGCTCCGCCAAGACCGAATGCGGATTGCATTCCCGCGGGTAGGCCGCAAGCCGGGGGATCGCCTTCTCATACAAGCCCCCAGGCGC
>CAZXIG010000065.1:0-13762 GCA_964640405.1 uncultured Candidatus Kuenenia sp. | reverse complement strand
TCACGCGGGCCTTCAAGAAACACACGGGTCAGACGCCGCTCGAATACCGCCGCCGCAGGTGATTGCGACGCGGAGTCCCCCGGCTTCCGCCGGGGGCTTCTTGTCGGTCGGTACCCCACCCGCGACACAAAGCCCCGGGCGGAAGCCCGGGGACCCCGCCATCAAAACAACTTCGCGATCGGGATGCCGCCGTCGGTAAGCGGCACAGGGCGGGCGCCGTCGTAGAGCTCCTCCGCGGGGTTCGTGCCGAGCGCGGCGTGGATCGTCGCGTGGACGTCGGGGATCGAGATCGGTTCGGCCACCGGATTCATCGCGAGGTCGTCGCTCGTGCCGATCGCCTGCCCCGTCTTCAGTCCGCCGCCGGCCATCACCATCGAGAAACACTTCGAATGATGCCCGCGGCCACCGCCACCGTCGAACTGCGCCGGCCGGCCAAACTCCGTGGCCACCACGACGAGCGTCTTGTCGAGCAGCTTCTTCGCCTCGAGATCCACCACGAGGGCCGCGAGACCGCGGTCGAGCTCCTCGATGAGCAGATGCTGCTTCAGCTGCCCCTCGTTGTGCGTGTCCCAGCCGGTGCCGTTGATGAAGCCGAGGTTGTGCGAGACCTCGATGAACCGCACGCCCCCCTCCACCAGCCGCCGAGAAAGCAGGAGCCGCTGGCCGAATTCGCCGCCATATTCATCACGGAGCGAGCCGGGCTCCGCCGACAGATTGAAGAGGTTCATGAAATCGGGGCCCGCCATCCGGAAGGCCTGCCGGCTCGCGGCATCGTAGTCGGCCACGATCGCCGGCAGCCGCTCGGGATCGCGGCCCCCGGACCGCATCTCGTCGAGCAGGGCCTCGCGGCGCCGCTGCCGCGCGTCGGTGATCTCCGGCTGGCGGGCGAAACCGGCCGGGCCGACTCGCGTGTCGGTGAGATAGACGTAGCCCGCCTCCGCGCCGAGGAAACCGGGGCCACGGGTGACGTTGGGATAGCCGATCAGGATATAGGCGGGCACGCGGTCGTTGATCGACCCGCGGGTGTAACTCACCGCCGAGCCGATCGAGGGATAGGTGATCGTGCCGGCGGTGGGGCGGCCGGTGTGCACCTGGTTCGTCGCCCGGGCATGCTCGTCGATCACCCCGTGATGCACCGTGCGCAACACAGCGAAGCGATCGAGCATCGCGGCGCAGCGGGGAAGCGGCGCGCAGACCTCCACGCCTGCGACCGCGGTCGGGATCGCGTCGTAATAACTGCCCGCCTTGCCGGCCTTCGCGTCGCCCTTCTGCTTCGGATCCCAGGTGTCGATCTGCGCGGCGCCGCCGCCGAGCCAGATGAAGATGCAGTGCTCGGCCTTGCCCCGCGGGAAGTCGTGCGCTTCGGAGCCGCGGGCGAAAGGCATCCCGACCGCAGCCGGCGCGGCGGCGGTGACGGCAGCCAGAAAATCGCGTCGTGAGAGGCTCATGGCGTGAAGATGAACTCCGGGGTATTGAAGAGGCTCCAGACGAGATCTTCGGCCCGCTCCCGCCAGTCGGGATCGAGCCTGCCGGTGGGCGGGTCGCCGAGCGCCGCGATCCGGGCCAGCTCCCGCTTCGCTTCGTCGGCCTCGTTCGTCAGATGGTTCGACCAGGAGACGCCGATCGGCCGGGGCTCGGGCGGGATCACCGCGGCCCGGTCGGCCGGCACGATCCGCGACGCATAGCCCGGCGCCACGACCGCGAGCGCGTCGGCCTGCTCCGTCGCAGTCGGCCGCCGCGAGAGGATCCGCAGGAAGATCTCGTCGACGAAGGCCTCCACCGGCCGCTCCTCCAGCGCCACCGCGGTGAAGCCGCTCGACTCCGAGAGCTGGCAGGCCCGCTTCACGGCCACGCCGTTGGCCAGGATCGCCGGCTGCAGGGCGTTGGCCGCCGTCTCGCGAT
Source organism: uncultured Candidatus Kuenenia sp. (assembly GCA_964640405.1). Lineage (GTDB taxonomy): Bacteria > Planctomycetota > Planctomycetia > Pirellulales > UBA1268 > QWPN01. Next base: position 11,860 of record CAZXIG010000065.1, on the reverse strand, counting down.
CGGTGACTGGATTTTGCCGCTCGCCCCGCCAGCCGAAGGCCTCCATGAGCGAGACGGAGTGCTGCGCGAACGGCAGCGAGAGGCTCGGCCGGTCGCGCTCGTTGCCGAGCGTCGTAAACTGCCAGGCCCGCGTGGGCCGGCCGAGATTGAGCGAAAACGTGGCGGGCCGGCTCGTATCGATGTCGATGTTCATCGGCTCGACGTCGAACGGCTTGCCGCTGGCCAACGCGAGTGAATCGAGCACCTGCTCCGCGGTGAATCGCCGCGGCACGCGGCCCGCGAGCAATTCCGGCTTCGGCAGCTTGCCCTCGGCATCGGGCTCAATCGCCCCACGGCCGTAGGTGTGCGATGAGAGGATGAGCCGTGCGACTTCTTCCAGGCAATAGTCGCGGAGCACGAGCTCGCGGGCGAGCCAGTCGAGCAGTTCGGGATGGCTCGGCTCCTCGCTGCTCCAGTCGTCGGCATCGTCGATGAGACCGCGGCCGAAATACCGGGCCCACAGGCGATTGACGATCACCTTCGCAAACCGCGGGTTGGCCGGCGACGTCACGAGCTCGGCCACCTGCGCCCGGGAATCGGCGGCGGCGCTCGCCGCGGATGCGGCCACGAGCTCGTCGAACGGCCAGGCCGGGGCCACGCTCGTGCCCGGCTTGAGCGTCACCTTGATCGGCATCATGGCCAGCCGCTCCGGCGACACCGGCACGCTGCTCGTGGCGGGCACCTTCTCGGGCGCCCGCTTGAGCATCGCAGCGAGGCCGAAGAGATCTTTCTGCAGGATCTCGTCGCCGGGGGCGTCGTGGCAGCGGGCGCAGCCCATCTCCACGCCGAGGAACGCCCGGCCGATCACGTGGGCCTTCGCCGCCATCGGCACGTCGTTTTCGGTGGCCAGCCCGAAGCCGGCCGGGCCGCCGTAATGCTTGCTCCCCTCCATCATGATCAGTTGCGTCACGAACCGGTCGATGGGCGTGCGGTCGAGAAACGATTCGTGAATCCAAAACCGGAACGGGCCGGTGTTGTTGAGCGTCGGGTTGACGATGTTGGGATTCTCGGCGAGCACGTCCTGCCAGTAGGCCGTCCAGTGGTCGGCCCAGCGGGGATCGGCGAGGAAGCGGTCGATGAGCTTCGCGCGGCGATCGGGGGAGGCGTCGGCGGCGAACGCGGCGATCTCGTCGGCCGTCGGGATGATTCCGCGGACGTCGAGCGAGAGCCGCCGGATGAAGGCCGCATCGTCGGCGAGCGCGGCAGGCTTCACATTCGCCGCGGCGAGCTTGGCGTTGACGAAGCGATCGACCTCGTTGAACGTGGCAGCCGCGAGGTCGGGGCGATCGGCGGAGAGCACGGGCACCGTCGGCCCGGGCTCGGCCGAGACGAGCCGCCGCGCCTCCGCATGCCGACGGCTCCAATAGTCGGCCTGCTTCGCGGCGGCCGCGCGGCGGGCGGCCGTGTTGGCCTCGTCGTTCTCGGCGGCAAGCCGCGAGTCGAGCGCCGTCCAGCCCGAGTCGGTGAGCGGCACGGGCATGGCCGCGGCGCGGGCGGCCAGCACCTGCGGCACGGCGTCGGGCGGGCCGATGCTCGCGGAGAATTCACCGAGCTCCGGCCGGCGGCCCTTGGCGCCCACCTTCATCTCGACGTGGAGCACATGCCAGCCGCCGTCCCCCTCGAGATCGAAGGCGGCCTCCTGGTCGCCCGGCTGCACCCACCGCATGCCGGCCGGACCCGAGCGATCGGGCTCGTACATCTTCTCGTGGCCGTCAGTCCGCTGGCCGACAGCCTTCGTGGTCGCGACCTGCTCGCCGTCGAGGAGCACCCGCGCCTCGCCCCGGGTGCGGACGCGGATCCGCTGCGGACCGGCGGGCACGAGCACCCGGCCGCGGGCCCGCAGCACGAGCGGCAGTTGACGGTCGGCCCGCACGCCCGTGTCGGTGTAGCGGAGGGGCAGCTCGGCCAAGGCGAACATCTCGCGGGTGAAAGACTCGCTCGGCTTTTCGAGCGGAATCCGCCAGCCGTCGAGATCGGGCACGCCCTCGACGATCTCGTAGAGCACCGCCTCATCGGGCACCGGCTCGAGCGCGATCTCCTCGACGGCCGGGGCGTCGTCGTTCACCTGCCAGCGGGCCGCGATCCGATCGGGCGGGAGCCCGCGGCGGTGGATCGCGACGTTGTCGAGCAGCCCGACGAAACTGCTCGCCGCGCTGCCGCCGAGCGACGACCCGATCCAGATCTCGTCGTCGTCGGTGACGGGAGGGGCGGTCGTCGCGCCGCCGAGATCCCACGCCCCCGCGACGGGCCGGCCATCGACGTAGCCCCGCAGCGAGTCGGGCTCGCCAAACGTGTAGCTGATGGCGACGTGATGCCAGCCGGTGGCCGTCGCGAAGCCGGCGTCGGCGGTCCAACGGTGGAGGAGTTTTTCGCCGCCCTGCGGATCGTTGCCCGAGCGGAAGAAGAAACTCGGGCGGGCGAGGCCTTCGCGGCCGGCGAGCCGCAACGCCCAGTTCTGATTGTCGGCGACGAACTCCTTGCTGCCGGTGCGGCCCTTACCGATCACGTAGACCTGCTGCCCCTCGTTGATCGCGAAGAGATTGACCCACGCCTCGAGCGTGATCGAGTCGCCGGCGGTGAACTGAAACTCGTCGAACCGGGCCGCCTGCGCCGCGACCTTCAGGAAACTGTCGCTGCCGCCGAAGAGGGCCGCGGCGTTGTGTTCTGAAAACGCGGTGACCCGCGGCGGCCGAGGCCCCGGCTCGCCCAGCACCACGCCGCCGCTGACGCTCGCCGGCAGCCGCTCGGCTTCGGCCGCGAGCAAAGACGGGTCGGTCGGCCCGCTCGGCCCGGTGTCGTTGGGCCGGTCGATGGCTGCGTCGGCCGCGAACCGCTCGGCCACGGTCTCCCGCCCGCCGGCCTCGTCCTCGAACCGCCAGACCGCAAGCGGCCGATCGGCGAGAACCTCCGCGTCGCCGCGAGCGAATCGGTCCGCGGCATCAGCGGCGAGCGGCTGCGGCCCGCCCACGAGCGCGAGCCCGCACGCGACCACAGCCGCGAGCACAAAACCGGCCGACGATGATCTGTGGAAAGATGTCGTCATCATGGGTTCTCTTCGTCCGTGGCACGGGCCGTTCGTGAGCCCATATCAACAGTAGAAGACGCCCGCAGCCGCGGCTATCGGCACAAGTGCCGAGCCGCAGCGCTCCCTGCCTCGAAGCCCGCTGCGCAAGCGAGGGAAGCCGCTCACCATCACCATGCGGCCACCCCCGAAAAGCCCGTTGCGCAAGCGAGGGAATGTGCGCACCATCACCATGCGGCCACCCCCATTCCTCTCAGCTCGCGCTTCGGGCTTCCAGGCAGGCCGCACTCGCTGGGGCCCACCCCTCCTCGCGTGTCTAGCGTCGAAGCAGGCCGCGTTCGTAGCCGCGGGCGACGACCTGAGCGTTGTTGGCGGCGTCGAACTTTTCTTGCAGGGCCACGACGTGACACCGCGCCGTGCGCTTGGCGATGCCGAGCCGCTCGCCGATCTCCTCGTAGGTGAGTCCCTCGGCCAACAGTGCGAGCACCTCGAGCTCCCGCGGCGTGAGCGGATTCGACTTCTCGCGGGCGGCGATCTGCCGAGCCACCGCCTCGCCGATCGGCCGGCCACCAGCGGCCGCCTCGCGAATCGCGGCCACGAGCTCGTCGTAGCGCGCCGCTTTCGTCACATATCCCGCAGCGCCGCCGTCGATCGCGGCCAGCGCGTCGGCGGCGTCGTCGGAAGATGTGAGCATCATCACCCGCGGCGGTGGAGCGAGTTCGCGCAGCCGGGCGAGCGTGGCCAGTCCGTCGAGTCCCCGCATCGAGAGGTCGAGGAGCACCAGATCGGGCGCGAGACGTCGACAGGCCTCGACCGCCTCCTCGCCGCTGTTCGCCATGCCCGCGATGGCAAACTCCCCCTGCCGGCCGAGCGCCTCGGCAAGCCCCTCCAAAAACACGGGGTGGTCGTCGACGAGCAGCAGCCGGATCGCGTTCATGGGTGCACGGGAAGAGTGGTTATGCAGACGCGTGGAAGCCCGAAGCGCGAGCTGAGAGGAATGCGGGGGGCTGCATGGTGATGGTTCGCACATTCCCTCGCTTGCGCAACGGGCTTTTCGGTGGGGGCAGGCACGGCGACGATGGTGATGGTTCTGCAGAGGCTACGCCGGGTGCGTGGAAGCCCGAAGCGCGAGCTGAGAGGAATGCGGGGGGCCGCATGGTGATGGTTCGCACATTCCCTCGCTTGCGCAACGGGCTTTTCGGTGGGGGCAGGCACGGCGACGATGGTGATGGTTCTGCAGAGGCTACGCCGGGTGCGTGGAAGCCCGAAGCGCGAGCTGAGAGGAATGCGGGGGGCCGCATGGTGATGGTTCGCACATTCCCTCGCTTGCGCAACGGGCTTTCATGTCGGGAGGCGGATCGTCACGGTCGTGCCGGTGCCGGGGCGGCTCTCGATCGTCGCGACCGCACCGATCCGTCGGGCGCGTTCGGCGAGGCCGCGGATGCCGAAGTGGCCGGCTGCCGGCTCGCGGCCGTTTGGCTCGAACCCGATGCCGTCGTCGGTGACGCGGACCACCACGGCACCATCCTCCGCGCGGAGTGTCACGCTGATTCGATCGGCCTCGGCATGCCGGGCGGCATTGCTCACCGCCTCGCGGAGCATCTGCAGCAGGTGATGGGCCGTTTCAGGCGCCACCGCGGGGAGCGGGCCCGAGGGCTCGAGCGTGATCGGCGTGGCATGCACGTCGCGCAGTTCGCCGAGCAGGGCTTCGACACGCTCGCCGAGGCTGCCCTCCAGGCGGGCGGGATCACGGAGATTCCAGACATACTGTTTCGTCTCGTCGCGCAGCCGGGCGATGATCTCCCGCTGCCGCTCCATCATGCGGCGGGCCTCTGGATCGGCCACGCTGCCCGCCGCGGAATCGAGCCGCAGCGCGAGCCCGGAAAGATCCTGTTCGAGCGAGTCGTGAAACTCCCGCGCGATCCGCCGCCGCTCCTCGGCCACCGCCTCGGCCTGGATCTTTTCCTCGATCACGATCAGCTGTCGCCGCACCTGCTGCCGCAAGAGCATGATCCACCCGATCGCGGCGGCCACCGCCGCCAGGCTCGCGGCCAGGAGGATGGCGAGGCGGCGGGCGGTCCACCAGCTCGGTCTGCGGATCATCACGACGTCGGCGGCGCGAGCGGGAAAGAGGTCGTAGGCCGCGGCATTCAATCGATAGACAGCGTCGGTGGTTTCAGTGACGAGGCACGGCCCCGTCGCGCGGACCGTCGCCTCGGGCACGATCGCGGCCGCGAGTCGCTGCGGCGAAACCACCCGCACCGGAATCCCCTGGCAACGGCACTCGAGCGCGGTGCCCTGTTCGCGATCCTCGCGGTCGACGACCGTCAGCTCCAGTTCGACAAGCTGCCCGTCGCAGCCGCTGCGCAGTTCGGCCGCGGCCGGCCGCCGGGGTGCGAGCGGTTTTTCGCGTGCCACTACCCGCACCCGCGCGTCGGCGAGGCGAGTGGAGAACGGCCCCGGCTCGGCGAACCCGACCGCCTCGACGCGATCGCCCGCCTCGATCGACGGAGCCCCTTCGCCGGCGCTCGCGAGCCCGACGGAGAGCCCGTCGAGGCCGTCGCCGAGAACGAGCCGCCCACCGAGCGGCACCGCCACGGCCACGCCTGCCACCCGCTGCAGCCGGCCGGAGGGCTCGCCGCGGCCGAGCGCCGAGAACGACGTCTCGGGAATGGCGAACGGATCCGGTGGCGCGGGCTCGATGACGGCGACGTCGCCTGCGGTCGGCACGAGCAGATAGGGGCGGATGAGCTGCCGCCGGTCGTTGATCTCGCCGGCCGCGATGCCCTGCACCCGCACGCGGGCGCCGATCCACGCCGCGGCATCCGCGCCGCCGCCGCGCTCGAGCCGCGCCTCGATGATGCCGTCTGCAACGTTTACGGCAAGCGTGCCGCCGCCATCTTCGGTGGCCCGCCAGCGCCGCCCCACGCCCTCGACAGACACCCAGTCATAGTGGAGCCCGCCGGCGGCGAGCTGCTGCGGCGTGATCGGCTTCGGATCGGGCCGCGGCCCGCCGCCGCGGCGCTCAATCCGCGAATCGCGGATGCCGTTGATGAACAGACCGCGGTGCACCACGCCCTCGACCCTCACCCGTTCCCCCGCGGGGAGCGAGGGGAGCTTTGGGTTCGAGACGATGAACGTGGCGCCGGTGTCGTCGCGCAGGAAGATCGTGCCGGAGGCGTCGGTGTGCGTGACGACGGCGTCGAGGTCGACCGGCGGCGGGGTGTCGCCCTGCGCGACGGTCGAGCCGACGATCGCCGCGGCAGAGGTGAGCGGCTCCGCGCCGGCCGCCGTGCCGGAGTCCGGGAACAAAGGCTGCAACAACGCGGCCAGCAGGAGCATCGCCGCGTGAACGCCGCTGCCGCGTATCTGGAAGCCGAACGATCCCATGCAGCAGTTGTACCTTTGGTGGCAGCCTCGACGAAAGTCGCCGCGGGCGTCGGCGGCCCCCGGGAAGCCCCGCGCGGCAGCGGGGGCTTCCGGGGGCCATCACCATGCGGGTGTTTGCTTACCCACATTTGATGGCGGTCACCTTTTTCGCAATCGGCACGTGTGGTGAACGCGATGCCCCGTCCCCCGGCTTCCGCCGGGGGCTTCTTGCGAACCGACAAAAAGCCCCGGGCGGAAGCCCGGGGGCACCCGCCCTCTGCCGTCCTTCCCGGTTCTTGATCCATCCGGAATGGCAGGTTTGTTGCCCTCGCAGCGAACAGTGTTCTGGTGAGGAATGTAGGAGTGTGCTATCGAGTGATCGAGCGTCGCGCGTATCGGGTGCTCGGGTTCGCTCGAACATTCTTCTGCTGCAAGAGCATGCGCAACCAGCGGGCCGAACTTCGCGTTCGACTTCGTGATCTGGCGGCCAGCGGCCGCGTCACGGCGCCGTCGGACTTCCCGCGCACGCGCTCCCGGTCAGCACGTTGAGATACAGGGAACTGGGGAAATGACCCGGGCTGCGGGTCAGCCCATGGTCGTCGGCTGCCGGCTGATACCGCGGAAAGCGGGCGGCGAGGTGCTCCCGGCCTTAGTAGTGCAGCAGGGAGAGCGACGCTGCCACGCGAAACCGGGGGTTGTAGGCCAGAAAGGCGTGCAGGAGCACGCTTTCGTGCGTGAAGAACAGCGTCGTCAGGGCATCGCGCGGAACGTCTTGAGCCTTGAGCCGCACCAGATCGATGGTTCCCTGCTCATGCTGCCGCACGAGGTATTGTGTCGGGTATGGTTCGACGCACGTGACCTGTGGCTCGTAGCCGGCGAAGGCGGCAGCGATCAGGCACACGGCGGTCGACACGCTGCAGCCGATCAGGAAGTCGACTTGAGAGGGTATGTCGACCCCATCCACGCCGAAAAGCGAATAGGCAGCCCGCCAGTGCTGGGTCCGCCGCAGTTCACGGATGACCGGTATCTCGGAGTAGAAATGCCTGGGCAGCACGTCGACACCAAGCCGCTGCCCATGCACGAACAACCCGTGCAGCGCCGGCGACGCCTGAAAGGCAAGCGGCCGAGTGGTCGGGGAAACCCGGCCTGACGCACGGTCTTCGGGACCGACCGCCGAGCATCGTCGTGTTCACGAGCGACGCTGGCGGGCTCTCCACCGCGAAGGGGCGCCGAAGTCGAACCTTCCGCTGCGGGACGGGCGTTCGCGGCTATCATGGGACGAAACCGGCGCCAAACACGGTGTCGTTTCCCTGGAGCAGGGCTCGCTCGTGAATGCTGCGACCGCCGGCGACGCATGGGCCGTCGACCTCTCACTCGAGCCGGCAGTGACGCTGCCCAGGGGGGATGTCGTGCGCCGGGATGCGTGGTGCGAGTGGGCATGGGAGCGGTTCGGCGAGCGCGGCCTCCTCGGGATCGACGAAGGGGCCGTGGACGTGGCCGAGGCCGTCGAACTCGGCCTTGCAGAGTCGGTCCGGGTGCTCGACGCCGCGGCGGCTCCCGCCGACCGCGACTGGGTGGCCGCCCGCGACGGAGCGACGTTCTCGTGTCTCTTCGCAGACGTGGCGTCGGCCCGAGCCGCCGCGACGGAGTTCGGGCGGCTCGGCGGCTGTCGGGTGGCGGGCGTGCGGCAGATCGTCGCCGACGCGGATGCCTGGCGGACGAGCTTCACGCCGATCGACGTGGCCGGATTCGGCAGGATCTTCCCGGCGTGGGAGCCCGGCGCGGCCGAGTCCAGCCCCACCGGCACGAGGCTGTTCATCGAGCCGGGGATCGGCTTCGGCACCGGCTTGCACGAGACGACGCAGCTTTGTCTCGCGGCACTCGCCGCCTGGCAGTCGGAGGGGGGCGGCCTCGAACGCGTGCTCGACTTCGGGGCGGGATCAGGCATCCTCGGGATCGCCGCCGCCGTGCGGGGCGCATGCCGCGTGGATGCCGTCGAGATCGACCCGTTGGTGCACGCCGCGATCCTGGGCAATGCGGGCCGCAACGGCGTGGCCGATCGGATCGCGGTGACGTGCGAGCTGCCGGACATCGCCGCGGCGTATTCGCTGATCTTCGCCAATATCGTGGCCGAGGTGCTGCTTGCGCACGCGGGTGACGTGTGCCGTCGGCTGCGGCGACACGCGGACGGCAGCCACGCGGGCAGCCTCATCCTTTCGGGGCTGCTGGCCCAAGACGTGCCGGCCGTGGCCCGGCGGTACGCCGAGGAGCTGCGGGTCGAACCGGTGCAGACGACGTCCGGCGACTGGCACTGCCTGCGGTTCGCGGGGAGGTGACCGTATTGATCCCCCGCTTGCGCGGTTTCCATACAAGCCCCCAGGCGCAAGCCGGGGGATGATCTCCTCATACAAGCCCCCAGGCGCGAGCCGGGGGATGATGCGGCCGCAAGCGGATGGAACGGCGTCGATGTGAGGCGACGCGTTTTATCCCCCTGCTTGCGCATGGGGGCTTTTATTGGCGCTCCGTGAGAACGGTGCCGGGGAGGAAGGGCTCGCCTCGGCCGGCACGCACGAGGTTCTCGACCGTCACGCGGGCGATCTCGCCGAGCGCCTCGCGGGTGAGGAACGCCTGGTGGGCCGTGACCAGCACGTTGGGAAACACGAGCAGCCGCGAGAACTCGTCGTCCTGCAGAACCTGCCCGGAAAGATCCTCGAAGAACAGTCCTTCCTCCTCCTCGTAGACGTCGATCGCGAGGCCGCCGAGATGGCCGCGCTTGAGGGCGTCGATCACGGCCGTGGTGTCGATCAGCTTGCCGCGGCTGGTGTTGACGACCATCGCCCCGGGCTTGAGGCGGGCCACCGTATCGGCGTCGAGCAGATGGTGGGTCTGCGGGGTGAGCGGCAGGTGCAGCGAGAGGATGTCGCTCGCCGCGAGCACCTCGTCGAACGACAGGTATTCGATGCCGTGGGCCGCGGCCCAGTCCGGCTCCGGCGTGGGGTCGAAGGCCACCACCCGCATCCCGAAACCCTTGAAGATCTCCGCCGCCACCCGGCCGATCTTGCCCGTGCCGACGATGCCGCAGGTCTTGCCGTGGAGGTCGAAACCCACGAGCCCTGCCAGCGAGAAATTCTGCTCGCGGACGCGGTTGAAGGCCCGATGGATGTGGCGGTTGAGCGAGAGGACGAGGGCCGCCGCGTGTTCGGCGACGGCGTGGGGCGAGTAGGCCGGCACGCGGGTGACGGCGAGCCCCAGTTCGCGGGCCGCGGCAAGATCGACGTTGTTGTAGCCCGCGCACCGCATCGCGATATGCCGCACGCCGCAGGCCGCGAGCGCCTCCAGACAGTCGCGGTCGAGCCGATCGTTGACGAACGCGCACACGGCGCCGGCCCCGTCCGCCACCCGGGCGGTCTCGGGCGTGAGCCGGAAGTCGTGGAACACCATCCGCAGCGGCGTTCCATCGGCGGCCGCCGCAAGGTAGTCGCGGTCATAGGGCTTCGTGTCGTAGACGGCGGTGGTCGTCATCGGCGGGCTCCATTGGTGGCGGCGGAGTCTACCATTCGCCGCGGGATGGCCGGGCTTGCGCCGCAGACACTTCGTCGCGCGTAGCATGATCGGTCGCAGGGACGCGTTCCTCGAAGGGAGCGTGTCATGTCTGCCAGCGTTACCGGCTTCGACTCATCCACCGTCACCACCGCGCCCCGGGCCGGGACGCGGAATTCGACCACCCTCCGCGTCGGCCTCGTGGGCTGCGGGGCGTTCGCCCGCTTCTCGATGGCCCGGTATCGCCAGCTGCCCGGCGTGGCGATCCAGGCCGTGGCCGACATCGATCCCGCCGCGGCGCAGAGGGCCGCGGCCGAGCTCGAGGCGGGTGTGCTGGCGGCCGACGCGCTGCTCGTGGCTCCCGACGTCGATCTCGTCTACATCGCGACGCCCCCCGCCATGCACTTCCGGCAGGCCCGGATCGCGCTTGAGGCCGGCAAGCACGTGCTCGTCGAGAAGCCGCTGGCCACGACCGTAAACGATGCGGAGACCTTGGCGGTGATCGCGGATCGCGAGGGCCGCTGCTGCGTGGCGAACCTCGTCGAACGCTACAACCCGCTGGCCGATGCCGTCCACGACGTGATCCGCTCGCGGCTGCTCGGCGAGCTCCTGCACGGGCTGTTCATCAACGAGGCGGCCGACGAGGGGCTCGCGCCACGGCACTGGTTCTGGGATCGGGGCGTGAGCGGCGGCATCTTCGTCGAGCACGGGGTGCATTTTTTCGATCTCGTGGCCTATTGGCTCGGCCACGGCGAGGTGGTGGCGGCGGCCCGCAGCGTGAGGCCGCCCGTGCCTGGGAGCGGCAACGGAAGCAAGCCCGCCGTCGAGGAGCAGGTGATGTGCACCTGCCGGTATGCGGCGGGCACACGAGACAATCAGGGGAGCGACGACGGCCACGGCGGGGTGCTGTTCCACTTCGAGCACGGCTTCCACCAGCCCTCGCGGATGGATCGGCAGGAGATGCGGCTGGTGTTCGAGCGGGGCGAAGTGCGGCTCTTCGACTGGGTGCCCACCCGCGGCGAGGTGCGGGCCCTGCTCGACGACGCGGCAGCCACGCAGCTGGCCGCGCTGCTGCCGGCGGCCTCCGTGCGGACGGTCGAGCGCTACGAGGGGGATGCCCGCCATGTGCGCGGCCGGTTTCACGCCTTCGATGCCTCGGGCCTCGTCGAGATCGACTTCACCATGGGGAAGGACAAGCTCGGCATCTATGGCGACGTCGTTCGCGACCTCGCCGCCGACCAGATCGCCTGGATTCGAGATCCAGCCCACCGCCGGCGGCTCACGGAGGCGGAGAGCGTGGCGTCGGTCGCGATGGCCTGCGACGCCGATCGCATGGCGCTGTCTGCGGGCTGACGGCGGAAGTGTCCGGAGCCGGGGCTGCCGCGGGGCGTCGCAGCGTTTGCCTCGGGCCGCGCGGGCTGCCTATCGTTCGATCGCATGTCGCGGGCCGCTCGGCCGTTTTGTCTCCAGGGATGGCGACGCTTCCATTCCTCACTTCCCTGGAGAACACGCCAATGTTTCTGGCTGCCGAACATGAATACGAGCACGTGGGCGAGACCGCCGGCATCGCCGATCACGACCACGACCTGATCGCCGAACTCAACCGCCGTCTCGACGCCCTTTGGCGGTACGACCAGTACATCTGCAACGCCGAATGGCGGACCGAGCTGCGGGAGTTCTGGCAGGACGCGAAGGCCCAGGAGCAGCAGGCCGTCTCGCGGCTGCGGCAGTTGATCTGCAACGAAGTCCGGAACAACTGTTTCTAGTTTCACGCCGGAGCGGATCAAACGGCGTCGTCGTGCTTGAGGCGACGCGGTTTGATCCCCCTGCTTGCGCATGGGGGCTTTTATAGGGACATCGGGGCTTGTATGCGCATGCGGGCTTGTATCG
>CAZXIG010000064.1:2909-13765 GCA_964640405.1 uncultured Candidatus Kuenenia sp. | reverse complement strand
TCGCTCGGGTGCTCGTCGCCCCGGTCGCCATACAGCTCCTGCATCCCGGCCACCGCCGCCAGATACTCGTTGAAATGGGCATCCATGATCCAACCCTCCGTGGTTGAGGAAGTGTATGCCTGGTACGGATGCCGATGAGCCCGGGTTCACTCCTGCGCACCTTGCGCCGCTTGCCACGCCGATGCCGACGGGGCTAAGTTCCCGGGCACGAGGTGCATCTCATGCGACATATCGATCTCTCCGGCCACGGCATCACCGTCGGCGACGTGCGGCGCAACCTGCCGCCGGCCGAGCTCTACGCCGAGGCCATCCGCGGGGAGCCCGACTGTGCGCTCGCCGACTCGGGTGCACTGATCGCCTACTCGGGCGCGAAGACGGGCCGCTCTCCGAAGGACAAGCGGATCGTGCGGCACCCCGCCTCCGAGGCCGACGTCTGGTGGGGCAGCGTGAACGTGCCGATCGACGCGGAGACCTTTCAGATCAATCTCGAGCGGGCGAAGGACTATCTCAACACCCGCTCGCGGCTCTATTGCGTCGACGCCTTCGCGGGCTGGGATCCCGAGAACCGGCTCAAGGTGCGGGTGATCTGCTCGCGTCCCTACCACGCCCTGTTCATGCACACGATGCTCATCCGGCCCACGCGGGAGGAACTGGCCGAGTACGGCGAGCCCGACGCCGTCATCTACAACGCCGGCCGCTTCCCCGCCAACCGCCACACGCCGGGAATGACCTCGAAGACGAGCATCGACCTCTCGCTCGAGTCGAAGGAGCTGGTCATCCTCGGCACCGAGTATGCCGGCGAGATGAAGAAGGGCGTGTTCACGCTGCTCAACTACTTCGCGCCCAAGCGGGGCATCCTCTCGATGCACTGCTCCGCCACGGCCGATCGCGAGACGGGAAGCTCATCGCTCCTCTTCGGCCTCTCCGGCACCGGCAAGACGACGCTCTCGGCCGACCCCAAGCGGATGCTCATCGGCGACGACGAGCACTGCTGGTCCGACACCGGAATCTTCAACATCGAGGGGGGCTGCTACGCCAAGGCGATCGACCTGGCACCCGAGACCGAGCCCGAGATCTTCCAGGCCCTGCGGTTCGGCGCGGTGCTCGAGAACGTGGTCTACGACGAGGACTCCCACCACGTCGACTTTCACGACACGAGCATCACCCAGAACACCCGCGGGGCCTACCCGATCGACTTCATCCGCAACGCGAAGATCCCCTGCGTGGCCGGCCATCCGACCGACGTGATCTTCCTCACCTGCGACGCCTTCGGCATCCTGCCGCCGGTGAGCCGGCTCACGCCCGCCCAGGCGATGTACCACTTCATCAGCGGCTACACCGCCAAGGTCGCCGGCACGGAAATGGGCGTGACCGAGCCGCAGGCCACGTTCTCCCCCTGCTTCGGCGGCCCGTTCCTCGTCTGGCATCCCATGAAATACGCCGGCCTGCTCGCGGAGAAGATCACGCGACATGGCGTCAACGTGTGGCTCGTGAACACCGGTTGGAGCGGGGGCTCCTATGGCATGGGCAAGCGAATGAAGCTCCCGCTCACGCGGGCGATCATCGACGCGATCCACTCGGGCGACCTGCGTCAGGCACGCACGACGCCCGATCCGGTGTTCGGCATCGGGACGGTGACCGAATGCCCCGGCGTGCCCGCCGAGGTGCTGGTGCCAAGGCAGACGTGGCACGACCCGGCCGCCTACGACGCGACGGCCGCCAAGCTGGCCGGACTCTTCAACGACAACTTCCGCCAGTATCGCGACCAGGTCGCCCCCGACGTCGCCGCCGCCGGCCCCCGCGAGGCCCCGGCACGCCATTGATCTCGGAGTTCTAACCCCGGAGTCCCACCATGCCCACCGACGAAATTCCGCTCGAACTCGAGGTCGAAGACGTGCAGGCCCTGCGGGCCGCCGGCACGCCGTTCATCCTGCTCGATTGCCGCGAGCCCGACGAACATGCCACGGCGAGCCTGCCGGGGGCGTTGCTGATCCCGATGCGGGAGATTCCGGAGCGGCTCTCCATGCTCGAGCCCCATCGCGACGGCCGGATCGTCGTCCACTGCCACCACGGCGGCCGCAGCCTGCGGGTGACACAGTTTCTCCGCCAGCGCGGCTTCGCGCAGGCGCAGAACATGGCCGGCGGCATCGACGCCTGGTCGCTGCGCATCGATCCCGCCGTACCCCGCTACTGACGCGACTCTCGCGCGCTCCGGCAGCGTCAGGCTACACTCGGGCTCGCCACGATTGTTCCCTCCGTGAGGCCGCCCGATGTCCTTCTGCGACGACTCGTTCCTGCTCTCGAATGACGTGGCCGCCGATCTCTACCACCGCGTGGCCGCGGTGCAGCCGATCGTCGATTACCACTGCCATCTCAGCCCGCGCGACATCGCCGAAGATCGCCGCTTCGAGAATCTGCACGCCGTGTGGCTCGAGGGCGACCACTACAAGTGGCGGGCGATGCGGGCCGACGGCGTGGCCGAGGAGCTGATCACGGGTACGGCCGCGCCCCGCGAGAAGTTCATGGCCTGGGCGGCCACGGTGCCCAACACGCTCCGCAATCCGCTCTTCCACTGGACGCACCTCGAGCTGCGGCGGCACTTCGGCATCGACGAGCTGCTCGAGCCTGCCTCCGCGGCGCGAATCTGGGACGAGGCCAATCGGCAGCTTGCGTCCGGTGACCTCACCGCCCGCGGCATCCTGGATCGCATGCACGTCGAGCTGGTGGGCACGACCGACGACCCTGCCGACAGTCTCGAGTGGCACGAGGCGATCGCCCGCGCGGGCTTCCGCACCCGCGTCGTGCCCACGTTCCGCCCCGACGCCGCGCTCAAGGTGCAGCGGCCCGACGTGCTCGGCCGCTGGGTGCGGCGGCTTTCCGACGCGGCCGGCGTCGGTGCCGACACGCTCGCCGGGCTCCGGGCGGCCCTCGAACGGCGGCACGACGCCTTCGCGGCCGCCGGCTGCCGGGCCACCGACCACGGCATCGAATACCTCGCCGACACCGACTGCGCCGATGCCGAGGCCGGCACGATCTGGGAGCGGGCGGTCGCCGGCACGGCGGCATCTCGCGCGGAGGTGGAGAAGTTCACCGTGTGGCTGATGCGATTCGTGGCTCGGCTCAACCATACGAAGGGCTGGGTGACGCAGCTCCATCTCGGTCCCTTTCGCGATCCCAACCCCTTGCTCGCGGCGCGGCTCGGGGCCGACGCCGGGTGCGACACGATCGGCGACGCCCGGCAGGGTCCGGGGCTCGTGCGGTTCCTGGGCGATCTGGCCCGCGACAACTGCCTCGGCCGCACGATCCTCTACAACATCAACCCCGCCGACAACGCCCTCTTCGCCGCGCTGCCGGGGTCGTTTCAGGATGGCGTTATCCCGGGGAAGATCCAGTGGGGCAGCGGCTGGTGGTTCATGGATCAGGAGCGGGGTATGCGCGAGCAGATGAACATGCTCTCCGACCTGGGGCTGCTCTCCCGGTTCGTCGGGATGGTGACCGACTCGCGATCGTTCCTCTCGTATCCGCGGCACGAATACTTCCGCCGGATTCTCTGCGACCTCCTGGGTGCCGACGTGGCGACGGGCCGGCTCCCCGACCGCCGCGACTGGCTCGACCGGCTCGTGACCGACGTCTGCGCGGCGAACGCCCGCAGCCTGTTTGGCCTCCCTGTTCCGGCGTGATGCCGCCCTCGGCTCAATCGATCCAGCCGTGGCGCACGAGCCACCTCTTCGTGAGGTGTGCCGTCGTGACGTAGGCCGCGGCCGTCGCCACGAGAAACGGCCAATAGGCGGCGGGCAGCGGCACGAAGCCGAGGGCCGCCCCCAGGCTCGACTGCGAGAGCCAGATCCCGCCGGCGATCACCGTCAGCGTCGTGGCCGTGAGCGCGGCGCTCGCCCGGCTCTCCACGAACGGCATCCGATCGGTGCGGATCACGTGGATGACGAGCGACTGCGTGACGAGCGACTCGACGAACCAGCCGGTGTGAAACACCGCGGCCCGACCCGGATCGTCGCAGCCGAACACGAACCAGAGCACCGCGAAGGTGACGACGTCGAAGAGGGAGCTGATCGGACCCATGCAGAGGATGAACCGGGCGATCTGACCGGTCGACCACGGCCGGGGCGCGGCTACGAGCTCGGGATCGACGTCGTCTCCGGGGATCGGCACCTGCGAGCAATCGTAGAGCAGGTTCGTGGTGAGGATCTGCAGGGGCGTCATCGGCACGAACGGCAGGATGGCGCTGGCGGCGAGCACGCTGAGCATGTTGCCGAAATTGGAGCTCGTCCCCATCCGCACGTACTTGACGATGTTGACGAACACCTTCCGGCCGGCCCGCACCCCCTCCTCCACGACCCGCAGATCCTTGCCGAGCAGGATGCAGTCGGCGCTTTCCCGCGCGATGTCGACCGCCGTATCGACCGAGATGCCGACGTCGGCTGCCCGCAGGGCCGGGGCGTCGTTGATGCCGTCGCCGAGGAACCCGACGACGTGGCCCCGGCTCCGCAGCACCCGCACCACCCGCTCCTTCTGCGTCGGCGTGAGTCGCGCGAGCAGCACGGCCGACGCCGCCGCGGCCGCCAGCTCCAGGTCGGTCATCCGCTCCACGGCGGCGCCGAGGAGCGGCCGCTCGACCGGAATGCCCACCTCGCGGCAGATCTTCGCGGCGACGAGTTCGTTGTCGCCGGTGAGCACCTTCACGCCGACGCCGCTGGCGGCGAGGGCCTCGAGCGCCCCCCGCGCGGAATCCTTCGGGGGATCGAGAAACGCCAAATAGCCGCGGAGCACGAGATCACGCTCGTCCTCGCGGGCGTATGCCGCGCGTGGTTCGACGTCACGGTAGGCCACGGCCAGCACCCGAAACCCCTCCGCCGCCAGCGCATCGGCCTCTTCCAGCACGCGACTGCTCGCGTCGGTGTCGAGCGGCCGCACCACGCCGTCGATCTCGCACGCGGTGCAACGGGCATGCACGGCGTCGACCGCCCCCTTGCAGACGAGCCGCACCGACCCGTCGGGATACCCGACGACGACCGACATCACCCGCCTCCCGAAATCGAACGGAATCTCGTCGAGCTTTCTTCCCGGGACGGTCGGCCCGTGGTCGCGGAGCGATTCGTGCTCGAGCACGGCCCGGTCCATCGCGCTTCGCAGCCCGGTCTGGAAATGGCTCACGAGCCAGCCGAGCCGGAGCACCTCGGGATCCTCGCGCAGCTCGAGGTCACAGTGCCGCTCGAGGATGATCCGGTCGAGCGTGAGCGTGCCCGTCTTGTCGGTGCACAGGATGTCCATCGCGCCGAGATTCTGGATCGAGTCGAGATGCTTCACGATCACCCGGCGCGATGCCATCTCGAGCCCGCCGCGGGAGAGGCACACGGCCACGATCATCGGCAGCATCTCCGGCGTGAGGCCGACACCCACGGCGAGACTGAAGAACGCGGCGGTGGCCCAATCATGCTTCGTCGCGAGCGTGAGCACGAACACCAGCGGCACGAGCACGGCGACGAATGCCACCATCAGCCACGTGAGCCGTTCCAGCCCCAGATCGAAGGCGGTCGGGGCCTCGGGCGGCTCGAGCGTGGCCGCGAGACCCCCGAGGAGCGTGCCACGGCCCGTCGCCACGACCACGCCCTGCGCCGTGCCACTCTCCACGTTCGATCCCAGCCAGCAGAGGCTCGCCAGCTGGAGCGGCTGCAGGCCGGCATCGGCCGTGGGCGCCACGTGCTTCTCGACCGGAAACGATTCGCCGGTCAGCAGCGCCTGCGAGATGCTGAGATCCTTGCTCGCCAGGAGCCGAAGGTCGGCCGGAACCATGTCGCCGGCGGCGAGCTGCACGACGTCGCCCGGCACGAGATCCTCGAGCGGCAGTTCCACCGGCACGCCGTCACGCAGCGCGGTGGCATGCACCCGCACGAGATCCCGCAGCCCCTCGGCCGCGTGACCCGCCCGCGACTCCTGCACGAACCGCAGGCCCACGCCGATGGCGAGCATCACGAACATGATCGCCGCCGCCGCCGGGTCGCCGCCGACGACCGAACCGCCGGCGAGCACGGCCAGGAGCACGACGAGAGGATTGAGCACCGCGCGAGCGAGCACCCGCAGCGGTCCGACCCGCACGTGCTCGGCGACCACGTTCGGGCCGTGGATCTCGAGTCGCCGCGCGGCCTCGGCCGCACTCAGGCCGGCTTCCGTGCTGCCCAGTTCAACGAGCACGGCCTCGGGCAAGGCGGCCGCAGCGGCGGTCATGCTCCGGGGCGTACTCACAGTAGATTGTAGGCATGGTGATTTCACCCCGAGGCAGTGCGCTGATTCGACGGCTCGTCGTCTCCGTCGTGGGACTCGTGCTGGCGGCCGTGCTCGCCAACGTCGCTTTCGCCGCCTGGCTGGCGGCGCGGCAGGCGGCCGACCGGGCTGCGACGAGCCGCGACCAGGTGTCCGCCGCGCTCGAGTCGTCGCGGGTGATCCTGTCGCAGCCGATCCTCGACACTCTCCACCGGCTCACGGGCAGCCACTTCGTCGTCTGGGATCCGGTCCGTCGCGCGAGTGGTCTGACGACACTGCCCGCCGAACAGCTCGACTCGCAGGCTGCCGACTCGCTCGCCGATTCGGTCGGCGGCGTGACCGTGCTCGACGACACCCGATATCGGATCGGCCGCGTGCGGAGCGCCGGCGTGCGGCCCGAGACGGTGCTCGTGCTCGCGCCCGAGCCGTCGCTCATGCGGGCCACGCTCGAGGCGGTCTGGCCACTCCTGGCCGCGGCGGCGGCGACACTTGCGCTGTTCGTCCCGATGACCGTAGTCGCGCTCCGCAAGACATTGGTCTCGAGCGAGCGGCAGCGGCTGCTCGGCCAGCTCGCCGCGGGCTTCGCCCACGAGCTGCGCAACGCCGTCACGGGCGCCCGGCTCGCGATCGACCTGCATCGACGCCGCTGCGAAGCCAGCCGCACCGGCGCTGCCGCCGGTGACGACAGCCTCGCGGTGGCGACGCGGCAGCTCGATATCGTGGAAGCGGAGGTCCGCGGCCTCCTGGCGCTCGGTCGGGGCGGGCAGGCCGCGGCTGAGCCCACCGATCTCGACCGGCTGCTCGACGAGGTGCACTCGCTGACCGCAGCCCGCGCGAGCCACGCCGGGGTGACGCTCGACCGCGGATCGCCGACGGGCCTCACCCTGCCCGCCCGCCGCGATTCGCTCCGGGCCGCGCTCGTCAACCTCGTGCTCAACGCGATCGACGCGGCGGGCCGAGGCGGTGCGGTGCGGCTCGAGATCGTCGTGGAGCCGGGCCTCGTCAGCCTCGTCGTCGAAGACACCGGCCCCGGCCCGCCGCCGGCGCTCGCGGCGACGATTCACGAGCCATTCGTGACGGGCAAGCCGGAGGGCGTCGGCCTTGGACTCGCCGTCGCGAATGCCGTGGCCGAGGAGCACGGCGGCACGCTCGCGTGGATCCGCGAATCCGGCCGCACCCGGTTTGCGATCCGGCTGCCATTTCCGACACTGGAGGTTGGGCCGTCGCAGGCGGCCGCACCAACGCCTTCCACGACCGACGGTCGCCTTGCGCCATGAGCCGCATCCTTGTGATCGACGACGAGCAGGCGATCGGCTGGAGCCTGCGCGAGCTGCTCGGCGACGACGGCCATAGCGTCGAGATCGCGGCCGACATCGACGGCGGCATGACGATCGGCCGTCGGTTTCGTCCGGAGGCGGTCATGCTCGACGTGCGACTGGGCAAACGGGACGGCCTGGCCGCGCTGCCCGATCTGCGGGCCGCGATCGGCGACGTGCCGGTGGTGGTGATGACCGCCTTCGGTGACCTCGACACGGCCGTGCGGGCCGTGCAGGCCGGCGCCGTCGACTACCTGCTCAAGCCGTTCGATCTCGAGAAAGTCTCGCAGGTGGTGGCCCGGGTGCTCGCCGACCGGGGGACGCAGGCGCCCGTCGCCGCCGGTGAGCCCGCGGTGCCGCCGCCGCCCGGCCGGATCGTCGGCTCCTCACCGCCGATGCAGGAGGTCTTCAAGCAGATCGCGCTTGTCGCCCCCACTGACCTGCCGGTGCTCATCACGGGCGAAACGGGCACCGGCAAGGAGCTCGCGGCCCGCGCGATCCATGCCCACGGCCCGAGGCGCGACGGCCCATTCGTGGCCACGAACCTCGCGGCCCTGGCTCCGGGCGTGGTGGAGAGCGAGCTCTTCGGCCATGTGCGCGGTGCCTTCACCGGAGCCGCCACCGACCGACCGGGGCTGTTCGACATGGCCGCCGGCGGCACGCTCCTGCTCGACGAGATCGGGGAGGCGTCGGCCGACGTGCAGGCCAAGCTGCTGCGGGTGCTCGAGATGCACGAGGTGACGCCCGTCGGCTCGGCCTCGAGCCATCCCGTTGACGTCCGCGTGATCGCGGCCTCCAACCGCGACCTCTCGGCAGCCTGCTCGGCCGGCTCGTTTCGCACCGACCTGCATCATCGGATCCGCGGCTTCCCGATCACGATGCCGTCGCTCGCGGAGCGGACCGGCGACATCGAGCCGCTCGCCCGCCACTTCCTGGCCGCATTCTTCGCGCGGCAGGGGAGCATGCCCCGCGGTGATCTCCTGTCGTCCGAGTTCCTCGACGTGATCGCGAAGCGGCCGTGGCCGGGCAACGTCCGCGAGCTAAGGCATGCGGTCGAGTATGCGGCCGTTCAGGCCCGCGGCGGCCTGCTGCGACCCGAGCACCTTCCGCCGAGGACGAGCGATGCGGGACCGTCGAGCGGCGGGCCGATCGAGGCGACGGCGGCTGCGGTCGCCTCGGCCGTGAAGGCCTGGTCGGCCGCCGCCCGCCTTGCATTCGGCGACCTGCCCGAGCCCGACCTCCACCGCCGCGCCGTGGATCTTCTCGATGCCACGCTCCTCCGCGAGACGCTCGCCCACTGCGGCGGCAACCGCACCGCCGCCGCGAAGCTGCTCGGCCTCGACCGGGCCACGCTCCGCACCCGCCTCAGGCTCCTCGGTCTGGACGACTGACCGCCCGTGGCGGTGAACGGCGCCCCGCGCCGGCGAAAGCTTCACCGGCCCGTTCTCCGTCGCCCTGCCGAGGATATACCGGGCAGAATCCGTCGGAGCCTCACCATGCCTCACACGCCCGCGATTCGTCGTGCCTTCACGCTCGTAGAACTCCTGGTGGTGATCGCGATCATCGGCACGCTCATCGGGCTGCTGCTGCCGGCCGTGCAGAGCGCGCGAGAGACGGCCCGACGGACGCAGTGCGCGAACAACCTCAGGCAGACCGGCCTGGCGCTGCACAGCTTCCACGATGCGAGACGGTATTTCCCGTCCGCTTTCACGTCCGGAAGCGCTCCGGGGAACGTCAACTGGCGAACGCTGACCACGACGACGCCGAGCTACTTCGAGCCGGGCTGGAGTTTCTTCGCGTTCATCCTCCCCTTCACCGAAGAAAGCACCCTGTTCAGCCAGCTCGATCTATCGCTGCCCATCCTGGACAGTCGGAATGACGTCGCTCGCTCCGACGCCGCCCTGGTGAAGCTTTATGTCTGCCCCAGCGACACCAGCCCCCGCCTGATCGACGTCCTGGATTACGGCGAGTCGAGCGGTGCAGACACATTGTCCGGTGCCGGCACCGTCATCACGCGGGCCCCGGTCTCGTCCTACGCGGGCGTGCTCGGGCGGAACGACCATGAAGAAAATGGCGCCTTCAACGGCACCTTCTTTCGCAACAGCCGGATCCGCATCGGACAGATCACAGACGGCACGTCCAAAACGGTCTGCATCGGGGAGCGCATGAGCCGCATGGCCGAGGCGACCTGGCTGGGGAGCATCACCAGGAGCGAAGTGGTCCACGCAAACGGCTGGTGGCAGCAGTTGGGCTATGCGCACCGATCGCGGAATTATCGACCGGCGAACGTGCACACGACCTGCCACATTCGCAACGGCAAGCCGAACCAGGCAGACAACAGCCCCAGTGGATTCTTCTCACCACACGCTGGCGTATGCAACTTCCTCAATGCAGATGCCTCGGTCCGACCGCTCGCGGACGACATCGACCTGAACACGTTCCGTGCACTGGCGACCCGGGCCGGCGGCGACGCGGTTTCGCTGGAATAGGCCCGTTGCTTTCCCTTGCCGCGGGACAGCCATAGACTGCTTCCATCGAGGCAGACGAACCCAACTTACGAAAGGCACGATCGATGGACATCCTCGGCGAAATCTTGAAGCAGGTGCTCGAAGGCGCGGCGCAGCAGCAGGCTCCCCAGCGGGCTCCCCAGCCCCAGCAGCGCCCCGCCCCGCAGCCCCCCGCCGGCATGCCGTCGGCCAACGACCTCACCGACATCCTCGGCCAGATCTTCGGTGGTGGCGGCGCCCAGAAGCTGCCCGACGTGGTGCGGCAGTTCGAGGAGAAGGGCATGCGGGACCAGGTTGATTCGTGGGTTCGCACGGGCCCCAACAAGCCCGTCGACCGCAGGCAGATCGAGGACGTGTTCGGCCAGCGGGAACTCGACAACCTCTCCCGCTCCAAGGGCATCGATCGCGATCAGCTCGCGGACGTGCTCGCCAAATACATCCCCAAGATCATCGACGAGCTGACCCCCCAGGGCCAGCTGCCGGGACGGCGGTAGGCGGAGGTATACTCCGGGGAATCCGTCGGCTGGCGACGGGTTCCCTTCGTGGTCGCTGGCGGATCATGCACCGACATCTCCGCCCGTGTCTGGCCTTCGCGGCGCTCCTCGTGATCGTCGTCTGCGCCGAGGTCGCGGGGGCGGGAGATCCGCGGCCGACGGCCGACCTCCCGGCTGGCGTCGAGCCGCCTGCGGAACGCCGGCCCTCACGTCGGGCCATCCGCCGCGCGGCCCGGCGCGGCCTCGTGATCGAACAGCAGCCG
>CAZXIG010000064.1:0-2809 GCA_964640405.1 uncultured Candidatus Kuenenia sp. | reverse complement strand
ACGTCGGGCCATCCGCCGCGCGGCCCGGCGCGGCCTCGTGATCGAACAGCAGCCGGCGGCGGCAGGCGAGACATCCACGCCCACGCTCGCCGTCGGTACGGTCTCCCCGCCGATCAGCGTCGAGTCGACGCTGTCGTCGCCGTTCCAGCCCGACCCGGAAAGTCGACCGACGGTCCATCGCGATCAGCCCTATGGCACGGCCTCCGATCCGAGGCAGCGGTTCGACATCCATCTGCCAGCGGGCTGCAACGGCGGCGGCATGCCACTGGTGATCTGGATCGCCGGTGACGACTGGCAGGGGGGCTCGCACGCCGACTGCCCGGTGGCTTGGCTCGTCGACAAGGGCTACGCCGTGGCGAGCATCGGCTACCGCCCGAGTGACGCCGCGGTGTTTCCCGCGCAGCTCGACGATTGTCGGGCCGCCGTGGCCACGATCCTGCGCGACGCCGAACTTTGGGGCGTCGATCGCTCCCGCGTCTGCGTGGCCGGCTCCGGCGCGGGGGGGCATCTCGCTGCCCTCGTGGGCCTGACGCGACCCGACGCTCCACCGCCGGGCGACGACGTGGCCGGCATCTGCGCGATTGCCGCGCCCTCGCAGCTCACCGCGCTCGGGGCCGGCCATGACCGCGCGGCCTCCTCGGCCAGCCGACTCATCGGAGGCCCGTTGCCCGAACTGCGCGAGGCGGCTCTCGCCGCCAGCCCACTGACGCACGTTTCCGCGGACGATCCACCCACGCTCCTCGTGCATGGCACATACGATCAGCTCGTGCCCTTCGATCAGGCGGAGCGACTCGATCGGGCGCTCGCCGCCGCCGGCGTCGATCACACGCTCGCGCTGCTCGACGCTGGCCACGCGATCCCGCTCGGTGAAGCGACGCCCGCGGCCGCCGAGCTGCTGCAGTTTCTCGACCGCGTGCTCGGCGCCGGCCGCCGGCAGGAGCCCGCGGCGCCCTGATTATTTCATCGCGCGGACGAACGACCGCGGCCACCGGCAGAACCGCGCCAGCCGGTTCACTCTGCCTTCCCCGCGGCCTTTATGCAGTCGGCGCGGGGCGGCGTCGATACCTCTCTCTGTGCCGGAACGACGCGTTCGTCCGAGCTCGCGGCGGCTTTCTCCGCCAGTTCCGTGCCTTCATCGATCATCCATCATCATCCGCCCCGCGCCCGGAGTGTCACGCCGTCATGCCCAATCGTCGCCGCAAGCCCGCCACCGCCGTGCAGAACCCGCTGGAGACGTATCTTCGCGAGATCAACGAGACGTCGCTCCTCTCCGCCGACGATGAGAAGCGGCTCGCCCGGGCCATCGCCGACGGCGACGCAGCCGCCCGCGACCACATGATCCGTGCCAACCTGCGGCTGGTGGTGAATATCGCGCGGGGCTACGCCAACCGTGGCCTGCCGCTGCCCGACCTGATCGAGGAGGGCAACCTCGGCCTGCTCCGCGCGGTCGAGGGCTTCGATCCCGACATCGGCACTCGGTTCAGTACCTACGCGAGCTACTGGATCAAGCAGTCGATCAAGCGGGCGCTCATCAACTCCGGCAAGGCGATCCGCATCCCCGCCTACATGGTCGAGCTGCTCTCGAAATGGCGGCGGGCCACGGCCCGGCTCACCGACGCCCTCAACCGCGTGCCGACGCCGGAGGAGGTGGCCCGCAGCCTCGGCCTTGCCCGTAAGAAGCTGCCGATCATCAAGAAGGCGATCCACGTGCATCAGGCCGCCCCGCAGACGGAGCAGACCGAGGGGAGCTGGTCGCTCGGCGAGCTGATCCATGACGAAAATGCGAAGTGTCCGGCGGAGGTGCTGCTCGACGCCGACACGCTGCGGCACGTGATGCGCCGAATCGACTCGCTCGACGAGCGGGCCGCCACGATCATCCGCCTGCGGTTCGGACTTGGGGGGGCCGAGCCGATGACGCTCAAGGAGATCGGCGGCGTGCTCGGCCTCACGCGGGAGCGGGTGCGGCAGATCGAGTCGGAGACGCTCGCCGCACTCGCTGCCGAGATCGACGGCGCCCCACGGGCGACGATCAGGCTGCGGCGGGGAGCCTGACCGTACGTCATCGGAGCATCCGCATGGACCTCGCCGCCCACATCCGCCCGATCCCCGACTTCCCCAAGCCGGGCATCCTGTTTCGCGACATCACGCCGCTGCTCGCCGACGCCGCGGCCTTCGCGGAGGCGATCGGGCGGATGGCCGAGCCGTGGCGGGGGGCGGGGCTCGACGCGATCGCGGCGGTCGAGGCGCGGGGCTTCCTGTTCGCGGGCCCGCTGGCCCTCGAGCTCGACGTGGGCGTGGTGCCGGTGCGCAAGCCGGGCAAGCTGCCCGCAGACACGATCGCCCACGAGTACGAACTCGAGTACGGCCGCGACCGGCTGGAGATGCACGCGGGCGTGCTGCGGCCGGGCTCGCGGGTGCTCGTGGTGGACGACGTGCTCGCCACGGGAGGCACGGCCGCGGCCTGCATGCGGCTCATCGAGGCGGGGGGCGGGCAGGTCGCGGGGGCCGCGTTCCTCGTCGAGATCGAGCCGCTCGGCGGCCGCGAGCGGCTCGCGCCCCACCGGGTGGAGAGCGTGCTCGTATACTGAGAAGAATCCCAATCACGTAACCCGTGAGGGGCTGCCCGTGCCGTCGAGCCGGCGTTGCTGGCAAGCGTAGGCATGGATGCCGAAGCGCAGCCAGCATCGAGCGAGCGAAGGGCAGGATGCCTGAAGCGAACGTCCGGGCGAGACGGCACGGGCAGCCCCGAACTCCACTGACGCGATCATGACACGTTCCCGGGTCGTCGTCGCGATGTCGGGGGGCGTCG
>CAZXIG010000063.1:6924-13861 GCA_964640405.1 uncultured Candidatus Kuenenia sp. | reverse complement strand
GCGGGGTCCATCCGGAAGCGGCCCGCACTATCCCCCGGCTCGCGCCTGGGGGCTTGTATGGGAAGGGGAATCCATCAATAGAAGCCCCCATGCGCAAGCGGGGGGATGATGTGGGGTCCATCCGGAAGCGGTCCGCATTATCCCCCGGCTCGCGCCTGGGGGCTTGTATGGGAAGGGGATCCCCCCGGATCGAAACTCACGCCGCGGGCACGGCGTAGCCGTAGCGGTCGAGGAACGGCCGCCAGCGGGACGCGATCTCCTGCACGATCCGCGGGTCGTGGCGATAGGTGTTGGTGCGGTACCGCTTCATCGACTCGCAGTGCCGCTCGAGGGCCGGCCGCATCTGGGCGAAGTCGTCGAGGCCGAGCCGCTCATACGCCTCGGCGAGCTTCGCCACCGGATCGGCCACGAGGTCCTCGTAGCGAATCTCGTGGAGCCGCTCCGGCCCGAGCCGCTGCCGGTCGCGTTCGAACGCGGCATACATCTCGTCGAAGGCGTTGAACACGTAGCGCTCGAGCGACTCCCCCTTGTCGACCTGCATGCCCTGCACGTCGTGCAGCGACCGCCAGAGCCGCAGCGTCGAGGGAAACACCACGAACGGGTCGCGGACGACGTGCAGGAACCGGGCCTCCGGAAACATCTCCGCCAAGACGCCCATCCGCGCCGTATGCGGCGGGCTCTTGAGCACGGGCCGCCGCGGGTCGTGCACGGCCAGCCGCTCGAGAAACTTCCGCATCGCGCTTTGCCAGCGGGCGAGGTCAGCCGGCGGCAGCAGTGCCACGTCGAGCGCCTCGGGCCGGTCGCCGCTCGTCACCGGGAACGCCATCCGTCGATACGGTGATGGCGCGCCCATGTTCACCAGCGCGAACTCGTCCTCCTGCGGGCGGTCCCAGCCGGCGGCCACGTCGTCCATCGGCCGCTTCTTCGGCATGATCCAGCCGAGCGCCGAGGTCACGAGCGATTCCGTGAGCAGGAAGTGGCCCGGCGCGAAGCACTGGTAGGTGTTCGGGCAGCAGAATCGGTCGTCGAGCATCATCAATTCGTGGAGCAGCGTCGTGCCCGACCGCCAATGGCCGATGATGAACAGCGGCGGCGGCGTGGCCGGCGGGTCGGCGAGCAGCCGGCGGAAGCGGGCCTCCGAGAGCGGCTCGGCGAGGGAGTTAAATGCGGCGGCCCCCGAGATCGTCGCCATCAATCCCCAGCGGCTCGGGGCGATCCGCCAGCGATGCTCCGCCACGAGCGGCAGCCACACCCCCAGCGGCATGCCGTGCCAGAACCGCGGACTCCACCAGGGATAGGCGTGGTAGTTCTTTTCGCCGGTGCCCGCGGGGGGCGGCTGTTGAAACACGGCGTGCGATTCCGGGGGAAGGTGAACGGCAGTGAGAAGAGTTTATCGCGTCCGCGCGTCGTCGACGTCGCCGGCGATCCGTTCGGAGGCCGCCTGGTTTTCGAGCACGGTCCGGAGGGCGGTCGCGAGTCGCCTGGCCGCCGATGATCCGGTGGCCCGAAACCGCTCTCCGCCCGACGCGTCGAGCACCAGCACCGTCGGAAAGCCGCTCACCCCGAACCGCCTGCAGGTGGCGGCGTCGCGGTCGGCGTCGACCGTCGCACAGACGAACCGTTTCGAGAGGGTCACGACCTGACGGTCGGCCAGCGGACCCTGGGCGAGCTCGCCGCTCCAGCGGCACCAACTGGCGCGAAACACGAGCAGCATCGGCAGCCCTTCGGTCTCCGCGAGTCGCTGTGCCGATGGATAGCCCTCGACGTATTCGATCGTCGGCCGGGCATGCGGCTCACGGAGCGGCAGATCGCCACTGGCAGCGGCGCGTTCGGCCACGACGGGCCAGAGCGAATCCCCCGGCCCGGTGCGCACCGGCTCGTCGCGGATGTCGCAGCCGGCGGCAAGCACGACGGCGCCTGTCAGCGCGAGCAGCGGCGGCGGGGCAGCCCGGGCGACGGTGGGAACACGCGGCTTCATGGCGGGGTGGTACGGGCGCGTGCGGCCCGCCGGCAATGCCGGTTCGAGGCGGCCGCGGAAGCCTGGGTAAGTGCGGCAAGTGCGTGCACGCGGTCGTGAGCTTCCGGGCGACGAGAGGCGCCGGCTCGGGGGCGGCGAAAGTCTCGTCGCGGTGGGCCGCGGACGGCCCAATGCTCCTCGAGCGTTTGCCGACCCCCTACGCCTCCCCCATCCGTGAAATCCGTCTGTCGCGGCCCTGCGGCGGCCGGTACTTTCCGGCCGCTCGACTCTCCGGGATCGCCGTCCACCGTGCCGTCGCCGCGCCTGCATCATCTGTGGTTCGTGGTCGCCGTCGCCGTCCTCGGCGGCGGAGGCTGTCGGCTCATGCCGCGGCGCAGCCCCGTGCCGGCGGAACTGGCCGATGCCCGCAAGCTGTGCAACGAGGGGCTGTCGGCGGCCGACCGGCAGGATCTCGTGCGGGCCGAGAGCCTGCTCGAGGCGGCGGTGAAAAGCTGTCCCGTCGACGTCGATGCGCGACGGCACTATGCCGAGGTGCTCTGGAAGCGCGGCCAAAAAATGGATGCCGTCACGCAGATCGGCAAGGCGCTCGAGCTCTCGCCGGGCGATGCCGGGCTCTGCATCGAGGCGGGGCGGATGTATCTCGAGCTCGGGCTGTTCGCCGAGGCCGATCGCCTCTCGGCGGAGGCGGTGCGGCTCGCGCCCGGCTCCGACGCGGCGTGGCACCTCCGCGGCCAGTTGGCAATGGCCCGCGGCCAGTTCGAACAGGCGGTGGCCGACTTCCACCGCGGGCTGGCGATCGCCCCCGACGATCGGGGGCTGCTGCGAGACACGGCCGAGGCCTACCTGCGGCTCGGCAAACCGAGGCGGGCTCTGGCCACGCTCGCCGTGCTCGGCGAGTCGTACGGGCCGGATGGGGTGCCGGCCGATCTGCTCGTGATGGAGGCGACCGCCCAGGAGTCGCTCGGCCGGATCGACGATGCCCGCGAGAACTACCGGCAGGCGATCGCGAAGGGCAACGCGCCCCCCGAGGCCGCCCAGCGGCTCGCCGCGATCGAGCAGGCGGCCGTCGCGAGGTGACGGCATAAAAGCCCCCATGCGCAAGCAGGGGGATAATGCGGCCCCCATCCCGAAACGCCCCGCATTATCCCCCGGCTCGCGCCTGGGGGCTTTTATTGGGAGGGACGCGCCTGGGCGCACCCCGCTCTTCATCACTCGCCGGAGGTCGTGCGGCCGGTGAGGAGATCGAAGGCGCCGATCGCGGGCACCAGCATGGCGAGCGTCGCGAAGCCGTAGGCGGCGAGCACGACGAGGAACACCTGCAGCGTGTTGCCCTGCAGAAAGCTCGCGATCGCGGTGAACGTGAGGGCCGGCAGGAGGGCCGACGCCCAGCCGATCGCCGGTGAGGGATTGCGGGCGGCGAGCGCCGCGTAGAGCCCCACGCCGCCCCCCACGACCACGGCGAGGAACGGCGCCAGCTGCAGCTCGAAGCTGCCGCCGAAGGCCACCATGATCCGCATCGCGGTGGCCACCCCCACGAACAGGAAGGCCACGGTGCCCAGCGCGATGGCGATCGCCTGCCGCGAGGCCGGATGCGAAAGGCCGGCGTATACGCCGAGCACCGCCGCGAAAAAGGTCATCACGGCGAGGCCCAGGGCGAGGTAGAGGCCGTTTTCGAGCGTCGTCACGCCCGTCGCCACGAGGGCTCCGCAGAGCAGCAGCGGCAGGAGCGCGATCTCCCGCGCGGCGGCCAGCACGCCGAGCAGCTTGCCCCACACGATCTCGCCCGGCTCGAGGTCGCTCACGAGCAGCAGGTCGAAGGCGCCGCGGTCGCGCTCCGAGGTGATGCTCGTCACGGCGAGCGCCGCCACGGCGAGCAGGCTGGCCAGCACCATCGGCACGACGGCCGCGGCGATCGCGAGCCGGTCGGGCCGCGCGGCCCGGGCCTGCACGGCCACCCCTGCCACGGCCGCGGCGAAGAGCAACAGCCACGCGAGCCGCACCACGATCATCGCGCGGCCGTGGGCTCTCGTGCAGGTCTCCCGCCAGAGCACCGGGTTCATCCAGACCGTTCGCGCCGCTCGTGCGGTCCCGACGGCGGTCGTGCGCCGCGGCTCGCTCGCCGTGTTCCACCGCCGCACGTTGGCCACCGCGATGCCGTTGGCCACCGCGATCACGGCTCCGCAAACCCCGAGCAGCCCGGGCAGGAATCGGGCCCCTTCCGGCGCGAGGGCGGCGAAGAGGCCGCGGGCCGGCGACACGATCGCAGCCGCGTCGGCTCCGCGGGCCGCCGCCACGGCTTCCCCGACGGCGAGCCAGCCCACGAGAAGGAAGGCGGTCATGGCGAGGGCCTGGAACGTCGTGTCTTTCCAGAAGGCCACGGCACCGGCGATGCTCGCCACCGCCAGCGAGGTGGCGGCGGTCACCGCGAAGAGCCGCGCGATCTGCAGGGCCGTGATGCCCCCGAAGAGTGACGCCACGGCGAAGACGGGAATCGTCGCGGCCAAGAGCAGGGCCACCTTGAGCATGGCGCCGGCCAGTTTGCCCACCACGAGGGCGGCGTCGCCGAGCCGGCTCACGAGCAACAACTCGAGGGTCCGCCGCTCCTTTTCGATGCTCACGGCCACGGCGCTGGTCAGGGCCGCGGCCAGGATCGCCAGCGTGAATTGCAGCGGGGCGAGGATTCGAAACAGCGTGGCCGAAAACCGGGCGGTATCGCCGGCCGAGGCGAGCGGCTGCGAGCCGGTCACCACGAGCCAGCACGTGGCCACGATCGCCAGCAGCGTTCCGGCGGCGATGGCTCGGGCGATGAAGAGCCCCTGCGCCCGGGGGGCCATGGCCAGTTCGCGGTCGAAAACGGCACCGAGGATCATGCAGAGTCCGGAGGGGGTTGCTGGCGGAGCGGGGGGAGAAGCGATACGCTAAGGCCCTGGCGTCCAGGGTATCAATTTACGTCCGGAACGCCGCGGCTATTCCGCGGTCCATATTCGGGGAGCACATCATGACACGTCGGTTGCCGTCCATTGCGGGGCTCGTCGGCAGGGGCTTCGTTCTCCTCGTTGTGGTCGGCGGCATGGTCGCCGCGGCCCGCCCCGCCCGGGCCCAGGTGACGGCACAGTCGCTGATCGGCAAGGCCGTCTCCGACGACAGCATGAACAAGGAGATCAGCAACGCGATCGGGCGGTTCCGCGACCGGGATATCGACGGCTGCCGCGCCGTGCTCGAGCGGGCGAAGTCCAACAACCCCAAGCTGCCGCCGCCGGGCGTGATGATGGCGATGCTGTGGCTGAGCGTGAACCAGCTCGGTCCGGCCCGTGCCGAGCTCGAGGACACGGCTGTGAAGTTTCCGGCGGATCCCGAGCCCTACCTCATGCTGGGCGATCTCGCCTTTCAGGAGCGGCGGGTGACGGAGGCCGACGTTCTCTTCACAAAGGCCACCGCGCTGGCCGGCAGCTTCGCGGAGAATCCGAAACGGAAGCGTGACTTCGACATTCGCTGCCACGCCGGCAGTGCGGCGGTGGCCGAGGCCCGCAAGCAGTGGGAAGTGGCCCAGAAGCATCTCGCCGCCTGGCTCGAGCTCGATCCCGACAACGCCAGCGCCCACCAGCGGATGGGCATCGTTCTCTTCCAGATCGGCAAGGAGATGGAGTCGCTCAACGAGTTCCGGGAGGCCCGGAAACTCGACGAGAAGGCGGTGCAGCCCGAGCTGGCGTTGGCGCGGCTCTACGACGACGCCAAGAAGCGCGACACGGCCAAGAAACTGATCGAGCAGGCCATCAAGGCCTCGCCCAGCGATGCCGCCGTGCAACTGGCCGCGGCCCAGTGGTATCTCGGCCAGAACGACCTCGAAACCGCCAAGCAGGGGGCTGAGACGGCCCTCAAGCTCGACCCCCGCAGCCTCGAGGCGAAGGTGGTCCGCGGGGCGATCGCCCGCGTGGCCCGCGACTACAAGACCGCGGAGAAATTCTTCAACGACGCCCACGTGCAGTCGCCCGGCAATTTTCCGGCGAGCAACTCGCTGGCGCTCGTGCTGATCGAGTCGGACGACAAGGACTCGCGGCAGCGGGCCATGGAGATGGCGGAGGCCAACGTGGCGATGCACCGCGAGAATTCGCCGCAGCAGGTCAACGCCCTCACGACGCTGGCCTGGGTCTACTACAAGCTCGGCCGCCGCGAGGATGCCGAGAAGATCCTCGAGCAGATCTCGCGCAACAACGCGCTGACGACCGACGGCGCGTATTACGTCGCCAAGCTGCTCGCCGACCGTGGCGAGAAGGATCGGGCCCGGAAGATTCTGGAGGAGGTTTTGGCGAACGAGCCGATGTTCGCCACCCGTCCCGACGCCGTCGACCTGCTGGCAAAGCTCAAGAAGGACGGCGAGTAGACGCCGCCGACGATTTATCGGGTGGGCGTGGCCGGGCTGCTGGGCACGGCTTCCGCCTCAGGCATCGCGCGGATCGTCATGCCGCGGGGCATCCCCTGCGGCTGCCGTTCCACGGCTGCCTGCGGCCGGGCCCGCATGCCTCGCCGCCGTGCGCGGATCCGATCGCTGCGGAGCGGAATGCCCGGATAGGCCTCGATCGGCACCTCGAGGCTCGGCAGGCCGATGCGGCTGCCGTCGCCGAAATAGGTGAACATCTCGATGGCCGGGCACGTCGGCGCTGCCGTGGCCACGAGGAGGGCGGCGAGCAGGCAGTGCCTGGGCGTGACGCGCGGCTGGCGGATCATGAGGTGACGGACCCGGGAGGAAGGGAACTGGCGGTCGCACGCCGCCCGAGGGGAATCGGTCGCTCGGCCAACGTGCGGCGACGCAATCGGGACCATCCTGCGCAACCGGCACAATCGGCAGAGTTGCATGGAAGCAGGGGCCCCCGCCTCAATAAAAGCCGGAGCTTCCGCCTCAATAAAAGCCCCCATGCGCAAGCAGGGGGATGATGTGGCGTCCATCCCGGAAACGGCCCG
>CAZXIG010000063.1:0-6824 GCA_964640405.1 uncultured Candidatus Kuenenia sp. | reverse complement strand
GTCCATCCCGGAAACGGCCCGCATTATCCCCCGGCTCGCGCCTGGGGGCTTGCATTTGGATTGCGCGCATACAAGCCCCCATGCGCAAGCAGGGGGATGATGTGGCGTCCATCCCGGAAACGGCCCGCATTATCCCCCGGCTCGCGCCTGGGGGCTTGCATGACGCTACGGGTGCTGTGCGGTCGGGTAGGCTTGCTGCATGGCTGAATCACTCTCGTCGCTGAGTCCCGATGCGGCGGCTGCCATCGCCTGTGGCTGCGCGCTGCTCGCAGCCGCCGCCGCAGCGTCTGGGGGCTGGCTCGTGCGTGGCTCCACGGCGGTGCCGGCGGCGATGTGGGCCGTGGCGGCGGCGATGTCGCTGACGCTCGAAATGGCCGTGCGAGCCAGGGGCGGGCTTCTCGATCCCGCGACGGCCGCGGCCGCGCGGCTGGTGACGGTGGCTCTGGCAGTCTGCCCCACGATGTCGCTCTTGGGGGCCAAGCGGCCGCAGCATGGCGTGTGGCAGTTCATCGTGGCGAGCCTGGGTGTGGTGCTCGCGATGCCCGCCCTCTCCGCCACGCTCGTGCGGCCGGGCACGCAGCCCGACGTGCACATGCTCGAGCGCGGTTTTCTGGCCCTGCTGCTGCTCGTCGGCTGGATGAACTTCATCGGCACGCGGCACGCCGTCGCCGCCACGCTCGTCACCTGCGGGCAGGCCGTGCTGGCCCGGGGATTTCTGCCGCTCGTGCCCGGAGCCCTCGCGGATGCTCCGCTGCCGCTCGTGGAGGCCGTCGCCACCGCGGCGATCGCAGCCGGCGCAGTGATCGCCGCAGGTCAGTCGGCGGCCGCCTCACGTCGCAGTCGACCAGTTGCCGCCGGGGCCGCCGGGGCCGCGCTCCCGGCCCGTGTCGCGCGGGCCTTCGACGCGCTCCGCGAAACCCTGGGTGCCGCCTGGACGCTCCGCATCGCCGAGCGGTTCAACATGGTGGCCGAAGAACGTGGCTGGCCCTGCCGGCTGCACTTCCGCGGCCTCGAAGTCGGGGGTGATCCCGCCGACACGGCCTGGCATCGCGACGCGGTGCGGGCCCTGCGGGCGCTGCTCCTGCGATTCGTCACGAACGCCTGGCTCACGCGGCACGACTGGCCCGAGGCGGCAAGTCCCGTAGCCCCCTTGAAGGAAGGGCGATAGACTGCCCGGTCTGGCACGCGGCTGCGAACAAGGCTGCTGCCCGTGCCGTATCGGTCTCGTCGTTTCCCTGTTTTGTCCGATTTCAGACACAGCCCCAGGAGCCCATCATGGCCGATGCCCCGCAGTCTTCCCGTGCCGCCGAACAGATGCCCGTGCCCGTCGACGAGTCGCACATCGTCGCCACCTACGCCAACTTCTGCCGCGTCACCGGCACGCCGGAGGAGCTGATCGTCGATTTCGGCCTCAACAAGCAGGTCGCCGGCACGTCGCCCGAGACGATCCAGCTCACGCAGCGGATCATCGTCAATTTCTTCACGGCCAAGCGGCTCGCCGCGGCCCTCGTGATGGCCGTTCAGCGCCACGAGCAGGCCTTTGGTCAGCTCGAGACCGACGTGCAGAAGCGGATCGTGCACCAGCAGGCCGCGAAGGCCTGAGGCACGGGCCCGGCCGCGGGCCTGCCTCGGGGATGACCAGCCATGAGCAACGACGGTCACGAAGAGATTCGCTGGTTCCTCGAGCAGGTCGCGCGGCTGGGACAGTCGGCCTCCGGTGAGGCCGAGTATTTCCAGGGCGTGCTCGCGGTCGTGCTGCAGGCAATGCAGGCGCCGGCCGGCCTCGTCTGGACGCTCGGCGAAGGCGGTCGCGTCGAGCCGATCTGCCACGCGGGCGTCGAGCAGGTGGGGATCACGGCGTCGGAAGAGACGCAGCAGGCCCACAACGCGCTCGTGCAGGTCTGCTACGGCAATCCCGGCGGCCTGATTGTGCCGCCGCGGGCCGAACTCAACGGGCCCGACGGTGCAGTGCTGGCCACCAACCCCACCGATCTGCTCGTGATCACGGCCCCGTTCGACCGGGCCGGCACCCGGGCGGGCATGATCGAGGTCTTCCACCAGCCCAATGCCGACGACGTGCAGCGGGGCTACCTCGTGTTCCTCGAGCAGATCGCGGCGCTCGCGGCCCAGTTCCTCGGCCAGCGGCAGCTCGTCACGCTCGACGAGCAGCAGTCGGCCCTCTCGCAGGTGGAGCGGTTCAGCCGCGCGGTGCACGAATCGCTCGATCCCGTCGCCACGGCGTTCGTCCTGGCCAACGAGGCGCGGCGGATCATCGGCTGCGACCGCGTGAGCGTGCTCGTGCAGCGGCGGCGGAAGCTGCGGCTGGAGGCCGTGAGCGGCCAGGAGTCGGTGGAGCGGCGGGCCTCGGCCGTGCAGGCGATCGAGGCGCTCGTGCGGGTGGTGGCGAAGGCGGGCGAGCCGCTCTGGCATCCCGACGCCTCCCGCGAGCTGCCGCCGCAGATCGAGGAGGAGCTCGAGCACTACGTCGACGAATCGCATGCCACGGCGCTGGCGATCATTCCGCTCCACAAGCCGAAGCCCACGCCCGTGATCAAGCCGGGCGGCGTCGATGCCGTGGCCGTGGCGAAGGCGGAGGCGGGCCTCGGCACCGACGGCGAGCTGGTCGGGGCGCTCGTGGCCGAATGGTTCGCGTCGAGCACGTTCGACGGCGGCAAGAAGGCCCGCGTCGATTTGGTCGGCGAGCACGGCAAGGTGGCGCTCTCCAATGCCCTGGCCCACACGACGCTGCCGCTCTATCCGCTCATCAACCTCGTGGGCAAGTCGCGGGTGCTCACCACGGCCCGCAACCTGCCGCGGACGATCCTGGCTGCGCTCACGGCGCTGGCCGCGCTCGCGGCCCTCGTGTTCGTGCCGGCCGAGCTGCGGCTGGAGGGCAAGGGGACGCTCGAGCCGGTGCACCGCCGCGACGTGTTCGCGGGGATCGAGGGTGTGGTGGAGAAGCTGGAGCCGGGTCTCGAACATGGCGCGATGGTGAAGGAGGGGCAGCTTCTGGCCACGCTCCGCAACACCGATCTCGAAGTGGCGCTCGCCGACGTGCTTGGCCGCCGGGCCTCGAGCGAGGAGCAGCTCGCCTCGACGAAGCGGTCGCTGCTCGAAGACGACAAGATCTCGGCCGACGAAAAGATCCGGCTGGCGGGCCGCAAGGCCCAGCTGCAGCGGGAGATCGAGAGCCTCGAGCAGCAGGAGCAGCTCTACCGCTCAAAGAAAAAAGACCTGGAGGTTCGCAGCCCGATCGACGGCGTGATCGTCACCTGGCAGGTTCGCGACCGGCTCCTTCTGCGGCCGGTGGAGAAGGGGCAGGTGCTCATGAGCGTGGCCGACAAGACCGGCCCGTGGGAGCTCGAGGTCAACATGCCTGACGACCGGCTCGGCCACGTGAACCGGGCGGCCGCCGAGGCGAAGGCGGCCGGCCGCGACCTGCGGGTCGACTACATCCTCGCCACCGATCCCGGCACGCGGCACCAGGGCGTGGTGAAGGAGATTCACGAGCAGGCCGAGGTCCGCGGCGAGGAGGGCAACACGGTGCTCGTGCGGGTGACGATCGACCCGGAGCGGCACGAAAAGGAGGAACTGGGGGCCGGTGCGAGCGTGACGGCGCGGATCTTCTGCGGCCAGCGGTCCCTCGGCTACGTCTGGTTCCACGACGTGCTGTCGTTCATCCAAACCCAGATTCTGTTCCGGCTGTGGTGAGAGGGAGGCAGACGATGAAGGCATTGCGAACGTGCGTGGCGGGGCTGGCGGCAGCCGCGCTCGCGTGGTCCGGAATCGCGGTGGCGAATCCCAACGGTGAGCCGGTGCTGGAGCGGTGCCTCGTGTCGCTCGCCGACGAGGCGAAGGTGCCGGCCCAGGAGGCGGGCGTGCTCGTGGAGCTTTCCGTCCGCGAGGGCGACAAGGTGACGAAGGGGCAGGTGATCGCCCGGATCGCCGACGACCAGCCGCAGATGGAGAAGCGGCGGGCGAAGGCGGAGTTCGACCAGGCGGCGGCCAAGGCCGAGAGCGACGTCGACGTGCGATATTCCGAGAAGGCCGAGGGCGTGTCCCAGAAGGCCTATGAGAAGGCCGAGCAGTCGCACCGCTCGGTGCAGGGGGCCGTGACGGAGGTGGAACGCGACCGGCTCAAGCTCGAGTGGGAGAAGACGTCGCTGCAGATCGAGCAGGCCCAGCTCGAACGGCGGTTGGCGGCCCTCGCGGCCGAATCCAAGCAGACGGAGGTGGATGCCGCCGAGAAGGCGATCGAGCGGCGGCAGATCCGTTCGCCGATCGACGGCGTCATCGAAGACCTGGCCAAGCACCAGGGGGAATGGATGCAGCCGGGCGACATGCTGGCCCATGTGCTCCGCACCGACACGCTGCGGGTGGAGGGCTACATCGACGCCGCGAAGTGGGATCCGGCCGAGGTTCGCGACCGGCCCGTGACGGTGAGCGTGACGCTCGCCAACGGCCGCCAGGAGCAGTTCACCGGGCGGATCGTGTTCGTGAGCGAGCGGGTGGAGAGCGGCGGCGACTACCGCGTGTATGCCGACGTGCCCAACCGCCGCGCCGGACCGGCGGGCGAATGGCTGCTCCGCGCCGGGCAGGCCGCGAAGATGACGATCCACTCGCAGCAGCCCCCCGCCACTCGGTAGGTGGCCCCATCCCATGGCCACCGCCGACGCCTTCCGTTCGAGCACCACCCGCGGCGTGAGCCTCCGCCGCCGCGGCGATCTCGTCGTGAACCGGCAGGTCTACCAGGGGCAGGCCTGGTGGGTGGTGAAAGACCCGATCTCGCTCCACTACTTCCGGTTTCGGCCCGAGGAATACGCCCTGCTGGCGATGCTCGACGGCGAGACGAGCCTGGAGCAGCTGAAGGAAAAGTTCGAGGCGAAGTTTCCGCCGCGGCGGATCACGGTGGAGGAACTGGCGCGGTTCATCGCCACGCTCCACCGCTCGGGGCTCGTGATCGGCGACCGGCCGGGGCAGGGGCCGCAGCTCTTCGAGCGGCGGCGGCAGCGGCTCTGGAAGGAGTGGATCAACTGGCTCTCCAACATCATGTCGCTGCGGTTCCGCGGGATCGATCCCGACCGGCTGCTCACGCGGCTCGATCCCTGGTTCGGCTGGCTCTTCTCGCCGCCGGCGATCGTGGCGATGCTCTGCTTCGTGGCGAGCGCGGTGCTGCTCGTGCTCGTGAACTTCGACGTGTTTCGCAGCAAGCTCCCCGAGTTCAACCAGTTCTTCGCGGCGGGCAACTGGCTCTATCTCGCGATCGCCTTGGGCCTCACGAAGATCCTCCATGAGTTCGGCCACGGCCTCTCCTGCAAGCACTACGGCGGCGAGTGCCACGAGATGGGCATGATGCTGCTCGTGTTCACGCCCTGCCTCTACTGCGACGTGTCGGACAGCTGGATGCTCCCCTCGAAGTGGAAGCGGGCGGCGATCGGCGCGGCCGGCATGTACGTCGAGGTGATCATCGCCTCGATCGCCACCTACTTCTGGTGGAACTCGCACCCCGGGTTCTTCAACCAGATCTGCCTCGACATCATGTTCGTGTCGAGCGTGTCGACGATTCTGTTCAACGCCAATCCGCTGCTGCGGTACGACGGCTACTACATCCTCTCCGACGTGCTGGAGATCCCGAACCTGCGGCAGAAGGCCAACACGATCCTGGGGCGGCTGGCCTCGCGGTGGTGCCTGGGGATCAAGCAGCCGGAGGATCCGTTCCTGCCGCAGCGAAACCTGGGCCTGTTCGCCCTCTATGCGGTGGCGTCGAGCGTGTATGGCTGGATCGTGACGGCGTCGATCTTTCTCTTCGTGTGGAACGTGTTCAAGCCGTTCCGGCTGGAGGTGCTCGGGCAGATCCTCGCGTTCAGTGCCCTGTGGGGCTTGGTGGTGAAGCCGCTGCAGGGGATGATCAAGTTTCTCAAAGTTCCCGGGAGGCGTGACGAGGTGAAGGCGATCAACGTGATGGCGACCTGCCTCGTGGCGGGCGCGATGGCCGGGGCGATTGCGCTGATCCCGCTGCCGCAGCGGGTGTGGTGTGCGGCCGAGCTGCGGCCCCGCGGCGAGGAGACGGTCTACGTGTCGGTGCCGGGGACGCTCGAGAGCCTGGAGGTGAAGATCGACGACGTCGTGAAGAAGGGGCAGGTGATCGCCCGGCTCTCGAGCATCGACCTCGATCTGGAGATCGCGGATCTCGAAGGGCGAGAAACACAGTCGGCCACGCGCTTGGCGGCCCTCGAACGGGAGCGGTTCACCGACCCGGCCGCCGGCCTCGAGATCGGCACGGTGAAGGAGTCGCTCGTGAGCCTGCGGGAGCAGCTGGCCAAGAAGCGGAAGGACCGCGAGGACCTCGTGCTGCGGTCGCCGCTCGATGGCGTGGTGCTGCCGGCCCCGAGCGTAAAACCGCAGCCCGACCCCACCGGCCGGCTCCCCTCGTGGACGGGGCATCCGCTCAAGGAGAAGAACCTCGGGGCCACGTTTGCCGAGGGCACGGTGCTCTGCCTCGTGGGGGAGCCGGAGCGGTTCGAGGCGGTGATGGTGGTGGATCAGTCGGAGGTGGAGTTCGTGGGCAAGGGGCAGCCGGTCGACCTCAAGCTCGACGCGTTCCCCTGGCGGACGTTCACCGGCACGGTGGCCGAGATGGCGGAGACCCACATCGAGACCGGTTCGGAACGCTTGTCGGTGAAGGCGGGCGGCCAGGTGCCGACGGAGACCGACCCGTCGGGCCGCGAGATCCCGATCTCGACGAGCTACGAGGCGCTGATGACGCTCGACGACCCCGACGCCGTGTTCACGCCCGGCATGCGGGGCACGGCCCGGATCAAGGT
>CAZXIG010000062.1:11137-13999 GCA_964640405.1 uncultured Candidatus Kuenenia sp. | reverse complement strand
AGCGGGCGGATCAGCTCGGCGCCCACGAGCCCGTGCACCTCGCCGACGACGACGACGGCAAGTGCATCGGCCGAGGTCTGTGCAAGCAGTTCGCCGACCAGCTCGTCGAGCGGCACGGCGGCCTCGTCGTTGGCCGCCTCGAAGCCGGCCCGGCCCTGCGGGATGCCCTGCCAGGTGATGGCGGCAGCGGCATCGACCTCCGGCACGAGATCGCCGGTGGCCGTCACATAGTCGACCACCGAAAAAGGCTGCGGTCGACGATCGAAGGCGACGCCACAGGCCGCGAGCATCTCGCCCGCGCGGGTGGCGAGCGGGGAGTCGTCGGCGAGTGCGGCGAGCCCGATCGCAAACGCATGCTGAGGAATGCGAAGCCGTTCAGGAGTGGCGAAGTCGGCTGGCGTCACGCCCCCGGGCGTACCGACGAGCCGGCCCCGGAGGGGCGTGGCCGGCGGCTGCTCGAGGCCGATGAACCGGATCGACCCACGCTGCACGTCCACGGCAGCTCGCCCGTGGGCCGATGGGGCGGATGCCTCCGCAGCCGAGCCAGCGGCCGATTCCATCAGCAGCGGCGTGAGCCGCGTGAGGTCGAGCACCTTGCGGATCGGCTCGCTCGCCGACCGGATGAGGCAGGTGCCGCCCACACCCTTGGCGGCACGGTGAATCTCGAACAGCACGCGGATGCCGGCCGAACTCAGGAAGCCGCAGTCGCTGAGATCGAGCGCGAGCGCATGATGGCCGCGACGGAGTTCCTCATCGACCACGCGGGCCAGTTCGCCCGCATGCTCCGCATCGAGCCGGCCTGAAACGACGAGCACAATCGCGTCGGGCGTTTCGCGGCGGTCGATTGTAATCTCCATCGCGAGCAGTCTGCCCCAGCAGCGACGAGCGGCACAACCCGCGGCAGGAATCAGCCGTCTTCCCACGATCGGGCCGTGAGGGGCTGCCCATGCCCCGGGAGCCGGCGTTGCTGGCCAGCGAAGCCAGGATGGCGAGAGCGCAGCCAGCATCGAGTGAGCGAAGGACAGGATGTCCGGAGCGAGCGTCCGGCTCTCGGGGCGTGGGCAGCCCCGAACCCACGCCAGAGGACGTCGCCTCAATAATGCGACGGCGTGCGGACGAGGAAGCGGCCGCGGCCGACGGTGCCGCAGAACTCGCCGTGACGGACGGCCACCTCGCCGCGGACCGTCACGATCTCGGGGCGGCCCTCGATCGGAAAACCCTCGAAGGCGTTGTAGTCGACATTCTGGGCCTGATGCCGGGCCGAGAGCCTGCCCCGATAGTTCGGGTCGTAGATCACGAGATCGGCATCGGCGCCCACCCGGACCACGCCTTTGCGCGGGTAGAGGTCGAAGATCTTCGCGGCGTTGGTGCTGGCGACGGCCACGAACTGCTCGGGGGTGAGCCGGCCGCGGCCCACGCCGTAGGTCCAGAGCAGGTTGACGCGATCCTCGATCGCCGGGATGCCGTTGGGGATCTTGGTGAAATCCTCGCGGCCCATCGATTTCTGAGTCGCGAAGTCGAACGGGGCGTGGTCGGTGCCGACGGTCTGGATCGCCCCGGAGCCGAGGGCCTCCCAGAGCACGGGCTGATTGGCCGCGTCGCGGAGCGGCGGCGACATCACGTACTTCGCCCCCTCGAAGGCCGGCCGCTCCGCCCAGGTCTTGTCGAGAAGCAGGTATTGGATGAGCGTCTCGATTTCGACCTTCACGCCGCGGGCCCGGGCCGCGAGCGCCGCCTCGAGCGCCTCGCGGCAGGAGAGGTGGACGATGTAGACGCTCGCACCGGTGAGCTCGGCGAACGTCGTGAGATGATGCACGCCCTCGGCCTCGACCCGCGGCGGGCGGCTGTCGTGGTGGGCGTCGGGGCCGGTGCGGCCCTCGGCAAGGAGCCGCTGCTGCAATTCGGCCACGAGCGTCTCGTTCTCGCAGTGGGCCGTGACGATCACGCCCAGTTCCTTGGCGAGCGTGAGCGTCCGCCAGAGTTCCTCGTCGTCGACGCCGAAGGCCCCCTTGTAGGCGAGAAAGACCTTGAAGCTGGCGACGCCCTCCCGCACGATCGCACGGAGTTGGTCGGCCGCAGCCGCGTCGAACCGCGTGACGCCCATGTGGAAGGCGTAGTCGCAGCAGGCGCGGCCCTCGGCCTGCGCCCGCCAGAGGGCATAGCCGTCGGCGGCGGTCATCGACCGCCCGGGGCAGACCATCTCGAAGATCGTGGTCGTGCCCCCGAGCAACGCCGCCCGCGTGCCGGTCTCGTAGGTGTCCTTCGAGAACGTGCCCATGAAGGGCAGGTAGATGTGGGTGTGCGGGTCGATGAAGCCGGGAAACACGAGCCGGCCTGAGGCGTCGATCACCTCGGCGCCGCGCGGGGGCGTGATCCCGCGGTCGATCCGCGTGATCGTCTCTCCCTCGCAGAGGATGTCTGCCGTCGTCCGCCCGTCGGCGTTGACGATGTCGGCGTTGGTGATGAGCAGCGTCATGGCTGCATAAGGTAGGTGCCCGGCAGACGGTTCGCTACCGGCCCTCCCGGACGAATCGCCGCCGGCGTTTCCATGGCCGAGGAATGATCCCCTTCAGGCCCTGCGCGAGCCTCTCGCGGAGCCGGCTGCGGCGGCCGTGGCGGGCGACGGCGGCGGCCAGCCCCGGCACCTCGTGGGCGGGGCCGAGCCCGCGGGTGCGGATGAAGAGCTCGTGGAGATTGGCGGCGGTGACCGGAGACTCGTCGAAGGCGGCTCGCACCAGCGGTGGCGTCAGGCGGCGATCGATGAAGATGTCGGGGATGCAGCCCGTCATCCCGAGAAACATCGCCTTCGTTCGCACGCACTTCTGACAGACGCCGCAGTTGCGGGGCCGCAGGTCGCGCCGC
>CAZXIG010000062.1:1465-11037 GCA_964640405.1 uncultured Candidatus Kuenenia sp. | reverse complement strand
CGTTCGCACGCACTTCTGACAGACGCCGCAGTTGCGGGGCCGCAGGTCGCGCCGCCGGCAGACGCTGATCATCGCGAGGGCCACCGGGTCGTTCGCCAAGAGTGCCATCTTCTCCGAGCGAGAGAGGTCTTCCGTCAACGAGCGGACGGCGAATCCTCCACCGCAAAAAACCGGTTGCTAACGTGATTGGCCCCCCAGGGGTGGATGGCCAGGTCGATCTCCCATGTGTGGTCCGCGGCCTCGTACCAGATCACCTCGGAGCCGCCGTGCAGTTCGACGCGATTGCCTTGCTGCCGCACGCGGAACAGGGGCATGAAACGAGTCTCTGCGCACGGGGCCAGGGGGTGGTCTGCGGGACGGGCGATGCCGACGCAAAAACCAGCCGCATCGTGAATCGACCGGATCGCGGCGTCAATTCGGCTTTCCCGGGAGCGCGGCGGTGCAGTAGCGTGACGGAATCACCCCCCGGAATCACTGGCGATGCGGCTGCAGGCGGTTTTGATGAACGACACGAGCGGCTCGCGGCATTTTGGCTGCGAGCGGGTCGTTCGTGTCATCGGCGAGCAGTTGCGGGCACGGGACATCGAGCTCGTCGCCCGCAGCGGCGTGCGACAGGATTGGCAGCGCGACCGGCGGTTCGTCGAGGCGTTGTCCGGCTGCCACGTGATCGTGATCAACGGCGAGGGCACGCTCCATCATGGCTCGCGGCACGGCCG
Source organism: uncultured Candidatus Kuenenia sp. (assembly GCA_964640405.1). GTDB lineage: Bacteria > Planctomycetota > Planctomycetia > Pirellulales > UBA1268 > QWPN01. The sequence continues at coordinate 10,321 of CAZXIG010000062.1, read as the reverse complement.
GGCGTTGCTCGAGGTGGCCGAGCACGCCGCTCGGCAAGGGGCGGCGATCGCCCTCGTCAACGCGCTGTATCAGGAGAATCCGCCCGCCTGGGGGCGGTGGCTGGAAAAGATGGATCTGGTCGTGGCACGTGACTCGTGGAGCGCGGCCGAGCTGACGCAGGCTACCGGCCGTCCGGTGCAGGCGTTCGGGGATTTGTCGCTGTCGGCGGGGGCCGACGAGCCCGGCTTCACGACGGGGAAGCGCGATCTCGTCGTCATGGGCGACTCGGTGTATCGCGAAGTGACACGGAAGCTCGCGCGGGCTGGTTCCGGTTCGACGAACATGCGGCTCATGCCGGTCACCGCGGCCGTCATGGCGAGGCAGCCCCACTTCGGGCCGATTCGCCGGTGCATCGAATCGGTGCGGCTGTCAACCGGCGCGGTCATGACCCGCTGGCGGCACCCGGGCTTCACGCTCTGCCGGGACGAGCAGCACTACCTCAGAGAACTCGGTCGGACGAAGCTGCACGTCACCGGACGCTTTCACGGGGTGTGTCTCTCGATGGTCGCCGGCGCGCCGTTTCTGGCCGTGCGGTCCAACTCCTGGAAGGTCGAGGCACTGCTCGACGACTGCGGTCTGGGGGAGAGCCGGCTCGTCGACGTCGCCGACCTCCCGGCGGCGCTGGCCCGGCCCGACGACTTCGCCTTCACGCCCGCCGAGCAGCAGGCGATCCGGTCAACGCTCGAGCGATGCCAGGCCGGCGCCGCGGCCATGTTCGACGAGATTCGTGGGCTCGCGGAACGCGTGGCCCGCCATCGCGGCTGATCAGACGCCGTCAGGACGGTACCGCGACGGGTTGCATCGTGATGCACCCGTCCACGGGGCAGACGATCGAACAGAGATTGCAGCCCACGCAGTCGTCCACGCGGATCTGCGGGATCGGCCGGCCCGGCAGGCGGCCGGGGCCGAGGCCGTACGGGGCCGGATCGACCATGTCGATCGACTGGTGGGCGCCGTCCTCGCAGGCGATGTAGCAGATGTTGCAGCCGATGCAGCGGTCGTAGTCGATGCGGGCGACCCGTCTGGCCTGGAGGTCGAGCTGCCCCCAGGCCACCACCCGCGGCACGGCCCGGCCGTGGAGGTCGGCGACGGAGGCGAAGCCCTTGGAGTCGAGGTAGGAGGAAAGCCCGTCGATCATGTCCTCCACGATCCGGAAGCCGTGGTGCATGATCGCCGTGCAGACCTGCACCGTCGTGGCCCCGAGCGCCATGCACTCGGCGGCGTCCCGCCAGGTGGACATCCCGCCGATCCCAGAGATCGGCAGGCCCAGCTCCGGGTCGGAGGCGCAGTCGTGCACCATCTTGAGGGCCACCGGCTTCACCGCGGGTCCGGCATAGCCGCCGTGGGCGCTCGAGCCCCCGACGTCGGGCTCGGGCGTGAACGTGTCGAGATTCACGTTGGTGATGCTGCTGATCGTGTTGATGAGCGAGATCGCCTGGGCGCCGCCGCGGCGGGCGGCCCGGGCGGCCGGCAGGATGCTCGTGATGTTGGGCGTGAGCTTCACGATCACCGGGATCGTGGCCGCCTCCATCACCCAGCCGACGATCGTCTCGGCCACATCGGGGTTCTGGCCGACGGCCGAGCCCATGCCCCGCTCGCACATGCCGTGCGGGCAGCCGAAGTTGAGCTCGATGCCGTCGGCGCCCGCGTCGATCGACCGCCGCACGAACTCGTGCCAGCGGTCGCGGGTGTCGACCATCAGCGAGGCGATCAGGGCCCGGTCGGGCCAGCGGCGTTTCACCTCCGCAAGTTCGCGGAAGTTGTCCTCGGGCGAGCGGTCGCTGATCAGCTCGATGTTGTTGAACCCTGCCATCCGTTGGCCGCCGAGCGTGAGGCCGGAGTAGCGGGACGACGTATTCACGATCCGCTCGCCGATCGTTTTCCAGACGAGGCCGCCCCAGCCCGCCTCGAAGGCGCGGTGCGCCTGGCCGGCGGTGTTGGACGGTGGGCCGCTGGCCACCCAGAACGGGTTGGGGGAGCGGATGCCGGCGAAGGTGGTCGAAAGGTCGGCCATGAATGAGGTCTTAGCCGCTGGCGGCCCCGAGTCGTGAAGGCTGCATGGGGCCGGCGATGCGTTCGCCCGTGAGCTGGAGATGGATGCCGCGGGCCGCCCGCGTGCCCTCGGCGACGGCGTGCACGACCTCGCGGCCGCCGTTGGCACAGTCGCCGCCGACGAAGAGCATGGGCAGATTCGTCTGCATCGTGGCCGGATCGTGGCTCACGCGGCCCGCCGCATCGACGGCGAGATCCGGAAACCAGTCGCGAAGTCGGCCGGAGACGTGCTCCTGCCCCACGGCGCGGAGCACGAGGTCGCAGGGGAACGTGAACTCGCTGCCGGGCACGGCCGTGACGCGGCCGTCGCGAGCCACCGTGCGGGCGAGCCGCAGGCCGGTCACGTGCCCCGCGTCGCCGACCACCGCCACGGGCATCGCGTCGCAGAGAAAGCCGCAGCCGTCGGCCTTGGCGAGCTCGACCTCGAACGGATACGCCGGCATCTCGGCGGCGCCGCGGCGGTAGATGATCGTGGCCGACTCGGCGCCCAGCCGTCGGGCCTGCGTGACGGCGTCGATCGCGGTGTTGCCGCCGCCGATCACGGCCACCCGTCGGCCGACGGGCACCTCGTGGAGCGGCCGGGTGCGGATCCAGTCGATGAACTCGACCGCGTCGACGACTTCGGGCAGCTCCTCGCCCGGGATGCCGAGCCTTCGGCCGCCGCCGAGGCCGATGCCGAGGAAGACCGCGTCGTGATCGCGGACGAGATCGGCGGCGGCGACGTCGTGGCCGATCTCGAGTCCCTGGCGAAACTCGACGCCCCGTTGCTCGATCATCCGGACTTCAGCGAGGCTCACCTCGGGGGGCATCTTGTAATAGGCGATGCCGTAGGTGTTGAGACCGCCGCCTTTCGGTCGCCGGTCATACACGGTGACGCGATAGCCGAGCCGCGCGAGCTCGGCCGCGCAGCCGAGGCCGGCCGGCCCAGCCCCAACCACGGCGACACGCCGCTCGTGGCGCGGCCGCGACGGGGGCAGGACGTCGAGGCCGCGGGCGAGGGCGTGGTCGGTGGCATGCCGCTGCAGGCGACCGATCTTGATCGGATCTCCTTCGAGCCCGCGGACGACGCAGGCCCCCTCGCAGAGCACCTGCGTGGGGCAGACCCGGGCGCAGCTCGCGCCGAGCACGTTGGCCTCGAGAATCGTGCGGGCCGCCCCGGCGAGGTTGTCGGTGACGATCTTCTTGATGAAGGTCGGCACGTCGATGCCCGTGGGGCAGGCCGTGATGCAGGGGGCATCGTGGCAGAACAGGCACCGGCTCGCCTCGATCCGCGCCTCCTGCGGCGCATACGGCGGCGCGATGTCGGCCATGCGGGCGGCGGCCGTCGGGGCGTCGAGCAGGGGCTGGATCGGCATGGGCTTGTGTCGCTGTCGGGAACCGGAACACCATGATGCCATGGAACGGGCCGCCCTGCCGAACGACGTCGATCCGCGCCGCACGATCCGCGAACTGCGGGAGCTTGCCGCCCTGACGGGCGACGCCCGCGGGGCGCAGCGGGTGGCGTTCACCCCCGTCTGGCAGCGGGCGAGGCAGTGGCTTCGCGAGCGGCTCGCGGGCCTGCCCGTGGAGGTGCACGACGACGCGGCCGGCAATCTTTGGGCGACGCTGCCCGGCGGATGCGAGCGGGCGATCGTGCTCGGCGGCCACATCGACTCCGTGCCGAACGGCGGCTGGCTCGACGGCTGTCTCGGCACGCTCGCCGCCGTCGAGGTTCTGCGGAGACTGGGGGCCGCGCATGACGGCCGGCCGCCGGTGACCGTGCGGCTCGTCGATTGGGCCGACGAGGAAGGGGCCCGGTTCGGCTGCAGCCTCTTCGGCTCGTCGGCCTGCGCCGGAACGCTGCGGCCCGACGAACTCCGCGGGCTCGTGGATGCCCAGGGTGTCTCGCTGCCCGACGCGCTCCGAGCCGTGGGCCTCGACTTCGACCGGCTGCACGAGAGCCGCGCCGAGTTGTCGCATGCGGCGGCGTATCTCGAACTGCACATCGAGCAGGGACCGGTGCTGCTCGACCGCGGTCTGCCGCTCGGAGCGGTGCTCGGAACCTGCGGCGTGGAGCGGCACGGCGTCACGTTCCGCGGCGAGGCGGCCCACTCCGGCAGCACGCCGATGGATCGCCGGCGTGACGCCTTTCTACCCGCGGCCCGTCTCGCGCCGGAACTGCATGCGATCGCCGCGGCAAGTGGCGGCGGCGTCTGCACGGTCGGCTCGTGCACGACCAAGCCCGGCATTCCCACGAGCGTGGTGGAGGAGTGTCGGCTGACGCTCGACCAGCGGCATCTCGATGCGGCCCGATTGGCGACGATGCTCGACGCGGCCCGCGCGGCAGCTGGAAGATTTGCGTCCGACGCCCGAGTCGATGTGACCTGGGAGCCGATCTGCCGGGTACCGCCGGCCCGGTTTCACGCCGATCTGATCGAACTTTGCGACGCGGCGATCCGCGACACCTGCGGACGGTCGCACCGGCTGCCGTCGGGCCCCCTCCACGATGCCACGTCGATGGCCCGGGCCGGCGTGCCGACGGCGATGCTCTTCGTCCAAAGCCTCCGCGGCATCAGCCACAATCCGGCCGAAGACACGCGGGAAGAGCACCTGGAACTCGCCGTGCGGGCGTTCGACCGGCTTGTCGAAAAGACGATCGAGTGGGTGGCGCGGCCCGACCACGTGTCGGATCCCAGCTTGTGAAACGGCTGGTTTTGTGAGGGGCTGCCCATGCCCCGAGAGCCGGCGTTTGCTGACAAGCGCAGGCAGGATGCCGAAGCGCAGTCAGCATCGAGCGAGCGAAGGACAGGATGTCCGGAGCGAGCGTCCGGCTCTCGGGGCGTGGGCAGCCCCGAACCCACGCTGGACGTTGCTTATCGGCTCCCGCTTCTTGGCCGCGGCGGTTAAGCCGGGGGGTGGGCTTTCCTCCCCCCGTAGAATGAGCCGTTCCGCGCCGCGTGTCGATGTGCCGAGGTGAAGTAATGGCTCCTGTGCGGGTTCGTCGAGGAGTCATGGCGGCGGTATGGCTGGCCGTGGTGCTGTGTCCGTGGGTTGTGGGGCGTGTTGGAGCCGCCGATCCAGCTGCCGAGCCGCGGCGGTGTGTCGTGCTCGACGTGTTCGCCCGCGAAGATGACGTGGCCGAGGATCGGATCGTCGCGGCGGCGGAGGCTTTCGCCAAAGAGCGCGGCGGGATCGTGGTGGTGCGGCGGCTGATCGCCTCGAATCCGGAAGATCGGACGGCGTTCGAGAAGCTGTGTGCGGCGCATGGCGTCGCCGCCGACAAGACGCCTGTGCTCCATGCCTGCGGCCGCGTGGCGACCGACGTGGACGATCCGGCGGCGATTGCCAAACGGGTGAAGGAGCTTTTGCAGCTCGAGGTGTTCACGAGGCCCGGTTGCTCGCGGTGTGCGGCGGCGAAGGTCTGGCTGCCGGCGCTCGAGCAGCGGCACCCGGCGGTCGAGGTGGTGACGCTCGACATCGCCGGGGATCCTGGCTCCCGGCAGTATCTCGGCGACCTCGTACGTCGGCACGGCACCGCGGCGGCCAGTGTGCCGGTGTTTCACGTGTGCAATCGGCTCGTCGTCGGCTTCGACCGGCCGGAAACGTCGGGGCGGCGCGTAGAGGCAGCGCTCGAACCCTGGACGCGGCCCTGTCCGGAACCGATCGGTGTCGACGGCGATCCCGAGGAGGCGGTCGCCGAGAGTGAGACGGCGATCGAGCTGCCGCTGCTTGGCACCGTTGATGCCAGCGTCCTCGGCATGCCGCTGTTCACGCTCGCCATCGGCCTCGTGGACGGCTTCAATCCCTGTGCGATGTGGGTGCTGCTGCTGCTGCTCTCGATCCTCGTCAACGTGCCGGACAGGCTGCGGATTCTCGCGATCGCGGGTACGTTCGTGGCGGTGAGCGGCGCGGCCTACTTCGCGTTCATGGCCGCCTGGCTCCACGTCTTCGACTGGATCGGCTGCCTGCGGCCGGTGCAGGTGGCCCTCGGCCTGCTGGCGATCACGATCGGCAGTGTGCACGTGAAGGACTTTTTCGCCTTCAAAAAAGGAGTGTCGCTCTCGATTCCCGAGGCGGCGAAGCCGGGGATCTACGAGCGGATGCGGCGGATCGTGAACGCGGAGAACCTGCTCGGAGCCCTCATCGGCGCCTTCACTCTCGCCGTGCTCGTCAACATCGTCGAATTGCTCTGCACGGCCGGCCTGCCCGCCCTCTACACCAACGTGCTCTCGCAGCAGGGCTTTTCGACGCCGACCCGCTACGGCTACCTCGGCCTCTACATCGCCGCCTACATGTTCGACGACGCCCTCATGGTGGCCGGCGTCGTGGCCACGCTCAGCCGGTTCAAGCTTCAGGAGACCGGCGGCCGCTGGCTCAAGCTCGTGAGCGGCGGCGTGATCCTGATCCTGGGCTGCGTGATGCTCTTCCGGCCCGAGTGGCTCGGCTAGAGCACGTCCGGGAACTTCTTCGTGCGACCTCGATGGGCCGGCGCCATCCCCATAAAAGCCCCGCGTGGAAACGCGGGGGTGGGCGTGCGACCTCGATGGGCCCGCGCCGGCTCGCGGGCGGCAAAAGTCTCGTCGCGGTGGGCCGAGGCGGCCCAAGGCTCCTCGAGCTTTCGCCGACCCGCTCGCCTCCCGTTTTGGGATGCATGATCCGCCTAGCCTTCCTGGATTTCCCAGGTTTCGTCGGTTGTGTCTGTCGATTGGGCCGACCTCACCGATCCCGCAGTTTGTGCCGATGAAATTGGTCGTACTGCGTGCGGGCCGACGTGAATGACACGAGGCACATCCACCAGCGCTGACTGCCTTCCAGCAGAGGTGCCGTGCTCTCCTTCATCGCCCCCCTCATCACCACGCCGAGCCAGGCGGTTGTCGCCGCGTTCGTCCGCGATGCGATCGCGGCCGCCGTGGCGGTCTGCCTACTCGCGTCCTCTGGCGGCGTCGCAGCCCAGACGCTCGTGTTCGCGGAGGCGAACGTGGAGGCCGCGGCGGCGGAAGAGATTCCCGCGCCGGCGCCGGTGATCGAGGGGCTGCAGAACGACATTCGACGCCTGGAGAAGGAGATCGAGGCACTCCGCGCCGAAAAGGCCGCTCCCGCGCCGGATAAAGCGACCAAGAAGCCGGCCGATCTGGGGAGGGATTCAGGCGTTGAGAAGAAGAGCGAGACGCTCGTCGATCGGCTTTCGACCGTCGAGAAGAGGCTGGGCAAACTGGTCGATGCCGCCGAAACGAAGAAAAACGACGACGCCAAGAAGCCGCTCTTCATCCTCAACGGCCAGATGCAGGCCGACCAGATCTATTTCAGCCAGGACGCGGACAGCCGGGCGGCGCTCGGCGATCTTCAGGACGGTGCCCAGTTTCGCCGGCTTCGCATCGGCGGCCGCGGCACGTTCCTCGACGTCTTCGAATACTCGCTCGGCGTCGACTTCGCACTCGCCAACCAGCCCAGCTATCTCGACAACTACATCGAGTGGAAGGAGCTGCCGTGGCTGCAGAACGTCCGCGCCGGCCACTACTTCGAGCCCTTCTCGCTGGAGCGGGTCACGCAGAACCGCAACAACACGTTCATGGAGCGATCGCTCGTCGACACGTTCGCCCCGGCCCGCAACATGGGCATCATGGCCTACGGCAACACGGAGAACGAGCTGGCCACCTGGGCGATCGGCACGTTCCGCACCAACAGCGACAACACAGGCAACGACTCGTTCGACAGCGGCCAGGCGCTCACGATGCGGGGCACCTGGCTGCCGTGGTGGGACGAGGCGAGCGAAGGCCGCTACTACATGCACCTGGGCGCGGCCTACAGCTATCGCGACGCCTACGAGGATCAGGTGCGGTTCCGCAATACGCCCGAAATCCGCAAGTCCCAGCCGATCGGTTCGCCGACGGCGAATCCCGGCACGCCCCCCTTCGCGCCGATCTTCGTGGACACGGGCAACATCAGGGACGTCGACCATTTTCAGCTCTTCGACCCCGAGTTCGCGCTGATCCTGGGGCCGTTGTCCCTGCAGTCGGAGTATGCGTTCGCCGCAGTCGAGCGCAGCGGCCGGCCGAATCTGTTCTTCAACGGCTACATGGCGCAGCTGAGCTACTTCCTCACCGGCGAACACCGTCCGTATGACCGCAAGATCGGGATCCACAGGCGGATCCAGCCCTTCGAGGACTTCTTCCGCGTCCGCACGAAGTCGCAGGGCATCCAGACGGGGCTCGGCGCCTGGGAGATCGCGGCCCGGTTCTCGAACATCACGCTCAACGACAAGGACATCAAGGGCAACAACCTGACCGACTTCACGTTCGGCCTCAACTGGTACCTGAACCCCTACACCCGCTGGAAGTTCAACTACGTCCGCGCGTTCCTCGAGGACGAGCGCAAGGGCAACAGCATCACCGATGCCTATGGCATGCGGTTCGACTACGACTTCTGAGCGGAACGACAAACCGGAGAATCACACAATGCCCGGCCGCACCATCACTTGCCTGCTGCTCGCCGTCGCCCTACTCGCCTGCGGGGCGGACGGCAAAGAGAAGACGGCGGACAAGGACAAGACAGCCGACAAGAAGGATGCGTCGAAGAAGGACGAAAAGCCCGCCTGCATGCACTGCGGCGCCACCTGCGGGCTCGTGCCGATTTGCGTCTGCGAGCCGGGCACGAAGAAGCAGCCGAAGGTCGAGTTCGACGTGAAGTGCGAGCCGATCTGCGTGGCGGGCTGCGGCAGCAAGCCCTGGTCGTTCGGCCGCCGCGACGCACACGTCGGCTGCACGAGCTGCTGCGAGGAACCGTGC
>CAZXIG010000062.1:0-1365 GCA_964640405.1 uncultured Candidatus Kuenenia sp. | reverse complement strand
GGTGCACCGCCGGCTGCTGCGAAGTGTCGCCACACCCCCGGCCGTCCTCATGGTGGACTCGCCTTGCCTGGTGGTAGCTACGAAAGCCCGCAGCGCAAGCAAGGTCTATTCGCGCCGCTTCACAACCCGGCACCAAAGCCACCCCAACTCTCCTCGCTTGCGCGTCGGGCTTCCGTGCAAAGCACTCTGGCTCGAAAGGGCAAAAGAAAGAACCGGCCGCGCCGCCCGGGGGGCGACGCGGCCGGTGACGATCGGCCTGCATGGCGTGGGCCGAGCTGGGCTCAGAACTTGCCCTTGTCGCCGGTGATCACTTCGCCGCCGGCCCGCGTGACCAGCGACGAGAAGAGCCGGATCGAGATGTCGGGCCCGAGCATCTTCACGCTCGCGTCGCCGAAGGCGATGTTAGCGCCGCCCGGATGGAAGGCATACACCTCGCCGCCGCCATCGGTGCCGTAGTAGCCCGACTGGAACGCAGCCGTCTCGATGCTCTCGCCATTGGTGGCGTTGATCACCTTCGTGGGCGACGAGCGGAACGTGGCTCCGTTGGCCGATGAACCATCGACGGAGACGTCCGATGCCGGACGCACCCAGCCGCCTGCGTTCACCCGGCGGGCCGGGAAGGAGCCGGTCGAGTCGTCGGCCCGGGCCCGGCCGCGGTAGACGTGCGGTCGGCCGGCGCTCTCGGCGAGCAGGACCGTGTTCGACAAACCATCGGTCGCATCCTTGAGGCTCGGTTTGAAGCCGTCGCCGTAGTCCTTGCTCATCAGGCCGTCCCCCTTGCTCGCCCTCGTGTTACCTGAACTCGTCGGGGCGGTCGAGGCCGCCACGTCGGCAAGGTTGTCGTTCGGCGTGCCGGAGGTGTTCTCGAGAGCCTTGTCGACGTAGACCGTCGGAGAATAGTCCGTCGGTGCGCAGAACAGGCCGTTGGTGGAGAATCCGTTGCCGGCAGCGTTGACCACGGCCCGCGTGGCGTCGGTCGGATACGCGAACGGCTGCGTGCTCGACTGCGGATCGGCATCGTATCGATTCTCGGGCGTCGGTGCCGAGCCGCACTCCACGACCTTGATCCGCGTGTGGGCAAGCACGGCGTTGGGGATCGTGAAGCCCGTGCCTGAGGTGATTGAGCCCCAGTTGGAGTTCTGGTCGTACTTGTCGTAGAGCGCCTGCTGCTCGATGTAGGGCAGGATGCGAGTCACCCACGAGATTCGCACGGTGCCGGGGCGGGCGCTGTTGGGCAGGTTGCCGCTGTTGGCGTCGGCGAAGTTGTGGCAGGCGAGGGCCAGCTGCCGAACATTGTTGCTGCACGCGCTCCGCCGGGCGGCCTCGCGGGCCGTCTGCACGGCCGGCAGGAGGATCGCGACGAGC
>CAZXIG010000061.1:0-14046 GCA_964640405.1 uncultured Candidatus Kuenenia sp. | reverse complement strand
ACTCGACTCTTGATCGTGAGGAGGTCGGTCGGGGAGCCCGGAGGAGGAGCGCAGGGATATCCGTAGCTGTGTGCGTTCCACGGCCCTGACGGCTGGCCGGAGGAATCCCGAAGCGACGACGGAGGGGTCACCGCCGGCCGAACAATGTGGGTTTGTATCGATTTTCCGGACGAAAACCCTGATTTCCCACCCCGACCAGGATCCCGCATATCTTCTCCAGGCTCCTTGATTTGCCTAACCCGCAAACTATCTTTGGGCGGTCGAGCGTCCCGCTCCCCGAAAGCGTTTCGAGGCCGGCGACGTCGTCACGGGCAATTTTCACCGGAGAAGATCGAATGTTGGCGCAGCGTCGCGGGTTGCGGGTTGCCGGAGTGGTCACGTTCGTCGCCGTCGCCGCGGCGGCCTGCGATGTGCACGCCGGCTGGCATCATCGCCATCGGGCCTATGGCTCGTCGGGTGGCAGCTATGGTTCCTCGGGCGGCTCGTCCGGCGGCAGCTACGGCTCCTCGGGCGGTTCGTCGGGGGGGAGCTACGGCTCCTATGGTTCGTCGGGCGGCTCCTACGGCTCGGCCGGCTCGCACGGCGGCTGGGGTTCTCATCACGCCTACAAGCGGGCGATGCGGGCCTATCGCCACTCGTCGCACGGCTCTTACGGCTCTTACGGCTCGTCGGGCGGCTCGTACGGTGGTTCGTCGGGCGGCTCCTACAGCACCAGCGCCTACGGCAGCTACGGCTCCTCGGGCGGCGGCTCGTCGGGCGGTTCCGCGGGTGGCTCGTACGGCGGCTACGCCGCCCCGGCCTACTCCTCGGGCATGCCGATCGAGTCGTATCGCGTGATCGACGAGACCCCGTCGATGACGGGCGGCGAGATCATCGGCGTCCCGAAGCCGACCGACTCGACGCAGCTCGACGCGGTGCCCGCCGATGCGGCGCTCCTGGTGGTCGAGGTTCCGGCCGGCGCGAAGATCTTCGTGAACGGCTCGGAGACGAAGTCGACCGGTGGCGTGCGGCGGTTCATGTCGCGCGGCCTCCAGGCCGGCAAGCAGTACGAGTTCGCCGTGAAGATGACCGTCGATCGCGACGGCACGCCGGCCGAGGAGACGAAGACGGTCTCCCTCACCGCCGGTGAGCGGTCGACCGTGTCGTTCGGCTCGGCCCCGAAGACCAGCCTCACGCTCCGCGTCCCCGCCGACGCGAAGGTTTGGCTGGCCGGCAACGAGACCGCTGCCAGCGGCACCGTGCGGCTGTTCGAGACCGCCGGGCTCTCCGCCGGGCAGTCGTGGAAGAACTACGAGATCCGCGTCACGGCCGTCGTTGACGGTCGTGAGGAGACGATCTCGAAGGTGATCGACCTCGCCGCCGGCGACCGGATCGAGCTCGCGCTCGACCCCGCCCAGCGGGTCGCCTCGGCCGACGCCACCGCCTCGCTGCGGTAAGCGTTTCCGACGCAGTCGTGATTCTCGCGAGGCCCGTGCGGCGAACGCCGCACGGGCCTCGTGCTTTTTCTGACCCGGCCGCCTGTGCCGGTTGTGAGGCCCGCGCGGGGGCGGCAATCGTGACCTACGGTTTCGCTGCCGGGGCGGTGCAGCCGCGTGGCCCCGGAGTCCGATGTCGAATCGCAGCATGTCCGCGAGCCGCACCTCCACCTTTCCGACGCCCGCCTCCGCCCGGACGTGGTCCGTGCCCGCAAGGTTCCTCGCATCGGTGGCGATACTCGTCTACCTCGCGGCCGTGGCCGTGCCGCCGCTGGCGGGACCGCCGCCGGCGAGCGAGTTGGCCGGCCGACTCATGCAGCCGCTGCGGCCGCTCGTCGGTGCGCTCTACCTCGGCCACGGCTACCGCTTCTTCGCCCCCGATCCGGGCCCGGGCCACACGATCCGGTGGACGATGCGGCTGGCCGACGGCTCCGAGCGAGCTGGTTCGATCCCCGACCGCGCGAGCGACTGGCCCCGGCTGCTCTATCACCGGCGGTTCATGGTGGCCGAAAAGATCGCGGCGTTCGTGCCGCCCGCGGATGCACCGGAGGGCGTGCGGTTCGCGGCCCGCCGGGACTGGCAGCCGCTCATCAAGGGAGTCGCAGGCCATCTCCTCGCCGCGCACGACGGCGTCCAGGTGCGGCTGGAGATGGTGGAGCATTTCCTACCCGGGCCGGAGGATGTCGTCCAGAACCGCTCGGAGCCCGACGTGGTGACGCCCCTCGGCACCTACGCGCGACTGAAGGGCAGGGCACCATGACGGCGAACACGTTCGATCGCACCGCCGCGCACATGGAGCCGGCCCACGAGCCGTGGGGTCGCGCCTGGCTTCGATCGTGGAACGAGTTCTGGTTCACGCCCGCCGATCCGCTGCCGCTGGCGGTGGTGCGGATCTGCACCGGCCTCCTGCTGACGTGGTCGTGCATCGTCTGGCTCCGCGACCCCGATGCCTTCTTCGGGCCGGGCGGCTGGCTGCCGGCCCACGAGGTCTGGCGGATGAACGACCAGCCCTGGCAGTGGAGCTGGTATTTCGCCGCCTCCTCGCCGAATGCCGTCCGCGTGCTCGGCGGCATCACGCTGGCAGCCGCGGTGCTGCTCACGCTCGGCCTCGCCACGCGGCTGTCTGCGGTGGTGGCCCTGGCCGGTTTCGTGAGCGCGGCCAACCGGGCGCCGCTCAACGTGTTCGGCTTCGACGACACGCTCGGATTGCTTCTGATCCCGCTCGTCATCGGCCCGGCCGGGGCCTGCCTCTCGGTCGATCGCCGGCTCGGCCTGGCGGGGCAGGGGGGGCCCTCGGTGGCGGCGGCCGTCGCCCTGCGGCTGCTCCAGGTGCAGCTCTGCGTCGTCTATTTCTTCTCGGGCTGCGGCAAGATGTTCGGTGCCAGCTGGTGGGAGGGCACCGCTCTCTGGGGGGCCGTGGCCAACGGGCAATACCGCACGCTCGACCTCACGGGGCTCGCCCGACACCCGCTTGTGACGAACGCCCTCACGCTGGGTACGCTGTTCTGGGAGGTCGCCTACCCGGCCATCGTCTGGCCACGGCTCACCCGCCGGCTCGCGCTGGGGTTGGCCGTCGCCGTCCACCTGGGCATCGGCCTCGCGATGGGCATGCTGGAGTTCGGCCTGGCCATGATCACGGCCAACCTCGCCTTCGTGCCCGCCGCGGCCTGGCGATCGCTCGCCCGGCGCTTGTTTTGATTCGCTATCCTGTCACCAAAGCTTTCCCGCGAAAGGACATCCGCAGGTTCTCCATGATCGACACGCTTGCAGTGGTCGGCGCCACCGGCGCCGTGGGCCGAATCATCGTCGAAATGCTCGTCGCCCGGAAATTTCCGGCGCGGCGGATCAAGCTGCTCGCCTCGGCGCGGTCGGCCGGAAAGCCCATGACCGTCGGCGGCACGAGCTTCGACGTCGAGGAGCTGCGGCCGGAGTCGTTCGCCGGCGTGGACATCGCCATCGGCAGCACGCCCGACGAGGTGGCGGCCGAGTTCGTGCCGTGGGCGGTGGAGCGGGGCACCGTGGTCGTCGATGAGAGCGCCTTCTATCGGATGAACCCCGAGGTGCCGCTCGTGATCCCGGAGGTGAATCCGGAAGCGATCGCCCACCACAAGGGGATCATCGCCAGCCCCAACTGCTCGACGACGCAGATGGTGATGGTGATGAAGCCGCTGCACGACGCCGCGAAGGTGAAGCGGGTGGTCGTGAGCACCTACCAGGCGGTGAGCGGCGCGGGCCTCGCCGCGAAGCAGGAACTCGAACAGTCGTCGCAGGCATGGCTCGCCGGCGGCAGCGAGCCGCGGCAGGTCTTCCCGCACCCGATCGCGGCCAATCTCATCCCGCAGATCGGCTCCCCGAAGCCGAACGCGTTCACGAGCGAGGAAATGAAGATGGTGCTCGAGACGCGGAAGATTCTCGGCGACGAGTCGATCCAGGTGAGCCCCACCTGCGTCCGCGTGCCGGTGGCCAACGGCCACAGCGAGTCGATCCTCATCGAGACGGACAAGAAGCTCTCGGCCGACGAGGCCCGCCGGCTGCTGGCCGGCTTCCCGGGGATCGTGGTGATCGACGACCTGGCGGCGAAGAAGTATCCGATGCCCCGCGACTGCAGCGGCCGCGACGAGGTGTTCGTTGGCCGCATCCGCGAGGACATCTCCTGCCCCAACGGCATCGCGCTGTGGTGCGTGTCCGACAACCTGCGGAAGGGAGCGGCCACCAACGCGGTGCAGATCGCCGAGCTGCTCGCCACCACGGGCGGGAAACGCACATGAGCTCATCGGCCGGAGGCTCCCTCCAGCCGCGCGGCCCGCGGCCATGACGAGGCGGATCGGCCTGCGGCTGGCCTACGAGGGCACCCGCTACTCCGGCTGGCAGGTTCAGCCGGGCCGAACGACGGTGCAGGAGGCCGTGACCACGGCGATCCGCGAGGTCTCCGGCGAGGAGGTGCTCGTCCGCGGCTCGAGCCGCACCGACGCCGGCGTGCACGCCCTCGACCAGATCGCCGCGTTCACGAGCGAACGGGAGTTCCCGGCCGACGTCTGGGGCAGGGCCCTCAACGCGAAGTTGCCGGCCGACATCACCGTCGTGGAAGCCCGGGAGATGGCGGCCGAGTTCGACCCGGTCGCGGCGGCCGTCCGCAAGCGGTATCGCTATCGGATTCACGACGCGGCCTGGAAGCCGGTGATCGAACGCGGCTTCGTCTGGCGGTGGCGGGGCCGGCTCGACGAGGGGCTCATGCAGGCGGCCGCACCGGCGCTCGTGGGCGAACACGATTTCACCAGTTTCGAGACGACCCCCTCCACACGGCTCTCGAAAGTGCGCACAATCCATTCGCTCTCGGTCTTCAGGCCCGCGATCCCGCATGCTCCCGGCCCCGCGGAGGTGTGGATCGAGGTCGAGGGGAACGGGTTCCTGCACAATATGGTGCGGATCATCGCCGGATCACTGGTGATGGTCGGCGTCGGGAGGCGGTCGCCGGATTGGCTCGCCACGGCGCTGGCCGCCCGGAGCCGACCGGAAGCCGGACCGACGGCGCCCCCCGAGGGGCTCGTGCTCGTGCAGACGACGCTGGAACCAACCGCATGGCCAGACTTCCCGAACAGATCGGCCCCCTGAAGCTCGTGCAGCAGCTGGGCGTAGGCCGGCACTGCCAGATCTGGGAGGCCCGCGACGGCGCGGCCGCCAAGCCCGTCGCCGTGAAGGTCGTCGTGCCCGACATGGCCGCCGACCCGCTGCAGCGCAAGCTGCTCGCCCACGAGTTCAAGGTCCTCAAGTCGCTCGACCACCCGACGATCATCCGCGCCGAGCGGCAGGTCGAGGAGGGGGGGCTGCCGCTGCTGGTGATGGAACTGTTTCCGCACGCCAACCTCAAGAAGCAGATCGCGGCGGGCGTCGAGCAACTCGCCCCCCGGCTGCAGCGGATCGTCACGGAGATGGCGCTCGCGCTCGACCACGTTCATGCCCGGGGCTGGGTGCATCGCGACGTGAAGCCCGACAACGTGCTCGCCGCCCCCGATGGCCAGGTGAAACTGATCGACCTCGCGATCGCCACGAAGTCGTCGGGGTTGTTGGGCAAGCTGCTGGGCGGCGGCACGCAGGCACAGGGTTCTCCGAGCTACATGCCGCCGGAGCAGATTCGCGGACAGTCGCTCGACGCCCGCTCCGACATCTACTCGTTCGGCTGCGTGCTCTTCGAGCTGCTGGCGGGCCGGCCGCCGTATGCGGCGCCCACGGCCAACGAGCTTCTCAACATGCACGTCTCGGCCCCGGTGCCCTCGATCAATGCCTTCAACCGAAACGCCACGACGAGCGTGTCGGAGTTCCTGCGGCAGCTGCTCGCCAAGAAGCCGTCGGCCCGCCCGGGATCGATGAAGCAGGTGCTCAAGCAGCTCCGCAGCATCCGCCTGCTCGAAAGGCTGGCGTGAGCTTTCGCCCGGCGTGAGCTTTCGCATTGACGCGGGGGGCGTGCCGCGGGGAAAATCCCGGTTCGATTTCGATTCCGCACCCGCGAGGCGCCCCCGATGGCTACCGGCCTGCATCGACTGCCGCTGGAAAAACCGATCTACGAACTGGAAGACCGGATCGCCGCCCTCGAGGCCGCGCCGCTCGGCGGCCAACAGCAGGAAGAGCTGCGGCGGCTCAAGCGGGAGCTCGTCGAGGTCCAGAAGCAGGTGTTCAACAGCCTCGATCCCTGGCAGACGGTCGAGGTGTCGCGGCATCCCGACCGGCCGAAGACGAGCGACTACCTCCAGCTCGTGTTCGACGAGTTCGTGGAGCTCCACGGCGACAAGTGCTTCGGTGACGATCCGGCGCTGCTGACGGGCTTCGCCAAGCTCGATCAATACAAGGTGCTCGTCGTGGGCCACCAGAAGGGCAAGACGCTCGCCGAGCGGCAGGCCTGCCACTTCGGCTGTGCCCATCCCGAGGGCTACCGCAAGGCGATGGGCAAGATGCGGCTGGCGGCCAAATACGGCCTGCCGGTGATCTGCCTGATCGACACGCCGGGCGCCTATCCGGGCGTGGGCGCCGAGGAGCGAGGCCAGGCCCAGGTGATCGCCGAGAGCATGTTCCTGATGGCGTCGCTGCCCGTGCCGATCGTGTGCGTCGTGATCGGAGAGGGGGGCTCGGGCGGGGCGCTCGGCATCGGCGTGGGCGACCGCGTGGCGATGCTCGAGCACGCCTACTACAGCGTCATCAGCCCCGAGGGCTGTGCCGGCATCCTGTGGAAGAGCGTCGAATACAAGGCCGAGGCCGCCCGGGCGTTGCGGTTCCGCTCGCGCGACCTCAAGGAGTTCGGCGTGGTCGACGCGGTGATCGAGGAGCCGGCCGGCGGCGCCCACCGGCATCCGCGGCAGATGGCTAGCCGGCTCAAGACCTATCTCACCCGCAGCCTGCGCGAACTCGTGGGGCAGCCACGAGATGAGCTCGTGGCGACCCGCTACGAGAAGTTCCGCCGCATGGGCAAGTGGCTCGACCTGCCCGCATGATGTGCGGTGCGTCCCGCGTGCGGATTGGGTTTGCCCCGCAGGCAGATGGGCACGCTGACCGGCCAATGGACACCCCACAGCCCACCATGACCGCAGCCGACACTCCGCCATTCCCAGGGCAGGGCGGGGCAAGCGGCGCGGCCGGCGCGGCGGCGGTCGATGCCTTCATCGCCCGCTGGGGTTCGAGTGCGGGAGCCGAACGGGCCAACTACCAGATCTTTCTCGCGGAGCTCTGCGACCTGCTCGGCGTGCCGCGGCCCGATCCGAGCGTGGCCGACGAGGCGTCCAACACGTACGTGTTCGACAAGGCGGTCACACCAGTGCGGAAAGGACCTGCACGAACTCAGCGATGACTCGCAACTCGTCCACCTGGTCGGGGTTGATCCAGATCGTGGGAAAATCCTCGTTCAGCGGCACGAGTTGAATGGCGGCATGAGTCCACACGTCCTCGTCACTATCGGCCTCCCGGACTTTCAGCGAGCGGTACTTTTTGACGGTGTATGAGCCACCCTGCTCCGGATCGCTGATCGCGTGGTGCTGAACGAGGAGAATCCGCCCGCTACGGCTGCCGGCGACATCAAGCCGGAAGAGGCAGAGCGATCCATTCGGGATGAGCGGCTCCATTGAATGCCCGACGACTCGCGCCGCGAAGTGCCGCTCGTCCGTGCGCATGTCGGCCGGCGACTCTACCCAGCCTAGGCAGTCCGCGGTCGATGGCTGTCCGAAATCGCCTGCCGCCGCGTGAAGGTCGTACACCGGCACCCAGTCCGTGAACCGTTTGCCGGGTGGACTCTCGACGATCCGCGGTGGCGGAGCAGGGGGGCCAGACGCCGTCTTGGCGGGCTGAGTGCCGAACGTGCATAAAGCAAGCCGGAGACGGTCGCGAAGATACTCCCGCAGGCCTTGATCGGCACACCAGACGAAGCATCCCTTGCGGCCCCGCGACAGGAGCACTTTGTAGGTGTTCTTGATGATGGCCTGCACCTTGGCCAGCACCGCCTCGGTGGCGGCCGCGTCGTCCTTCGCTTCGCGGAGAGCAGTCTTCCAGCCCTTCAACGAACTGTCGGTCCGGGCCCGCTTGCCAGGGTCTCCGACGACGCGGCCGTTCTCGAACCTGAGATCGGGGCCTATCAGCACGCCGAGCCAGTCGAATTCGACTCCCTGGCATGTATGCACGCAGCCGACCTGGTCGATGCCATCGGCGGCCGTCGCCCAGTTCTCGCCGCTGAAGTTCCACGGCAGGGAAAGACCGTCGACCGTCACGTGTTTCACGTGCCCGCGTCGCTGCCGGCCCTCGGTCGGCCAATCCCACGAGTAGCCCGCGACGAAGCGGGCCTTGTTGTCCGCATTCCGTGCCTTGAGTGCACGGTACAGTTCCGCCGCGTCGTCGAACACGCGGAAGTCGTATTGCTCCTCGGCCCAGTTGTCGAAGTTGCCGGTGGGACGGATTTGAAGCACGTCATCGAGCCAGTTGAGATATCCGTCGGAGCCGCCGCACCGGAATTGCGCGGTGAGCGTGAAGGGGGGATGTACCTGGGCCTTGAACTTCCTGGCCGCTTCACGAATGCGGCTCTCGCTGCCCGAGTCGTTCCATTGCACCCGCTGCGTCTCGTCGAGAAAGAAAACGCTGATTCGCGCCGCCCGGACCATGTCTTCGACCATGCTCGCGCCGCGGTACTGATAGGCCTCGTCTTTGAGCCGATGGGCTTCGTCCACGATGAGGACCTCGTGCAAACGATCCTTCATAAAATCCGCGGCGTGAAAACTCCACGACGACTGAAAGAGCGCCTGCCCGTCCTCGCGGTAATCGCGACTGCCGCGGGCGAGCTGCTCCACGAGCGTGTCGCGGAAGGCCTTGTTGGGAGCGATGAAAAAGCCGAGTCGCTTCGAAGCGAGCACCTCGGCGAGGAGCCGCACCGCGATCACCGACTTCCCGGTGCCCGGTCCGCCGTGGATGATGAACACCTGCCTTTTCACCGCCGTGGCGACACCGGCGATCGCGTGACGGATCACCTGGAATGCCTCGTTCTGGACGTCCAGCAGGTCGAACTCCTCGTTGCCGTCGAGCATTTTCCCCACCCGTTCGACGAGGGCCGGTGCCGGGATGATCCTGCCCTTTTCGAGCAGAAAGAGCACGTCATGCCGGGAGCGATGGCGGACGTGCTTCTCGATAAACCGCGACAGTTCCTCGGCATCGTCGGCGAGAAACAGCCGTGACTCGTCGATGATGTGCCGGTACCGAGGGTCCTCGAGTGGCTCTGGGTGCCGCCGCGGGAGATTGAACAGATAGGCGGCGGAATGGATGTCGACGCCCTTGTCCCTGATGTCGGCATTGAACCGGAGAATAAGTCCCTTGTATTTGCGGGCTTGGAGGCATGGGTGTTGGGCAAGCCTGCCGCCACCGTAGGGTGACCAGACGAGTTCTGGGACGTCGGAAACATCGGCTTCGCTCCAAGCCTTCAGTTCCAGCACGACGCCCGTGTCGCGATCGCCGTCGTTGCCAGCGAGGAGCACGTCGATCCGCGATCGGCCGGCTGCCGAGACGTGGTATTCGATGGCCACCTGCATGTCGTCATCGACGCGGGCCCGCCGCAGTGCGCTGGCGAATCGGGCGTATTCATTCGCCCAGACCACTCGATCCGCCGGTACGCTCCCGGTCTGTCGTTCAAAACCTTCAACCAGCCGTCTTTCCAGCCGATTGAGATCGACGTCTTCGAGGAAATTTCGCCTTGTCTCGGCGTAGATGATCATGAGCGGGAGCATACCCTTCGCGAGATGGGCCTGGGAAATCCGGCCCGTCGCACCGATAACGGCTACGCTCCGGCGCAGTGAGCCGCATTCCGCAGATTGCCAATCGCGGATCCGGGACTGAATGCCATGTGGCCCGCTGGCTGACTCGCGATTACGATACAAGCATGGCTACTGCGAATCCGCCGATCTGGGCTCCGACGCCCGAAAAAATGCAGGCCGCCGTTGAGCGGCTCGTGGCGGCTGCGCATCCGACGCGGATCATCCTCTTCGGGTCCCGGGCCCGCGGCGATGCCGAGGACCGCAGTGACGTCGATCTGCTCGTGATCAAGCCCCACGTTGCGGATCGTTACGAGGAACTGGTCGCCCTCGACCGTGCGCTCGCGGGCATTCTCATGCCGGTGGATATTCTGCTCGTCAGCGAGGCCGAGTTCGAGGAACGGGCCGAGCAGCCGGGTACGGTGGAGCGTGCCGCCCGCAAGGAAGGCCGCGTGCTCTATGCCGCCTGACCGGCCAGAGGTTCTTCTGCGCAAGGCTCGGCAGGACGAACTCGTCCTCCAGAAGCTTCTGGGTGACCGTGAAGTCGATGACGACACGCTGGGGTTTCATGCCCAGCAAGCGGCCGAAAAGATGCTCAAGGCCGTCTTGGCGTCGCGGGGTGTCGATTATCCAAAGACCCACAATCTGCGAGTGCTGATCGAGTTGCTCGCGCAAACCGGCATCCGACTTCCCGAGACACTCTCCGAAATCACCCGACTCACGCAATTTGGAACCACGTTCCGCTACGACAGTTTCGAGCCCGCGCCTTACGGGGAACGCGTAAAGTGGCTCGAGACGATTCGGAGCCTACGGGTATTCGTGGAGCCGTTGCTCCGCGGAACGGCTGAGTGACGGCCCCTCAGCCCCCGCCGAGTTCGGTGTACTTGCGGGCAGTGCCGCGGGCGAACTTGACCGGGTATTTCCGCTCGTTCGCCGCGAGCTTGGCGGCGATCGCCTCGGCCAGGTCGATGCCCAGCCGGTCGGCGAGAAGCATCGCGAACATCACGACGTCGGCGATCTCTTCGGCCACGCCGGCTTTCTTGGCGGCGTCGGCCAGATCCTGATCGACCTCGGCGTCGGTCTTCCAGAGAAACCGCTCCTGAAGTTCGGCCGCCTCGATGGCGATCGCGGCGGCGAGATCCTTGGGCTTATGGAACTGCGCCCAATCGCGGGCGTCGCGGAATGCGGCGACGGCCGCCACGAGATCGGCGAGCGTGACGGAGGCAGGGGGCTGGGTCATGCGGTCAGGATAGCCGACGCCCGGGAAACCGACCCGCTCCCCTACGTCCGATAATGTCTCTTATGTCCGTTTCGGGCTCCCCTGCTTTCGTCCCTGTTTTTCAGGGTCGATCGCTCACTTCGCCGTCCGCGATGCCCTGCCCACCGACTGCGCGCCGGATGGCGGTCAGCGAATGGGAAGCGGGCTCTGGGCGCCGACCGGGAATGGCTGCGGAGCCGCTGACGGCGGCGCGGATTGATATCGCGGGCCGACAGGTGCGAAGCCGGCAGCCGGTGCCGTGAAGCCACTCGCTGCGGGACGCGGCGGCGCGAATCCTGGCGTCGGCGGGCTCGCGGCCGGCGCGTTCCAGCCGGCCGGCGTCGCCGGCCCGCCGAATCCGGTCACCGCCGGGCCTCCGAGCTGTTGACCTCCCGCCTGCTGCCCCCCCTGCCCGACCGGACCTCCTCCGGTCCAGGCGGCCGCCGAAGTGACCCCCTCCCAGATGGCGGCCAGCGCCGATGGCTGTCCGCTGATCGCCGATCCAGCTGGCTGGCCGCCGTTGCGAAGCGTGTCCTCGAACTGCTTCACGAACGGATTGACCGCCTCGGCGATCTCACGCGGCAGGATCTCGTCGGCTTTGGTGATCACCTCGGCCACGATCTTGCCGCTCCGGCTGCCCACGACCTGCGGGCGATAGGCCGGGGCGAGCGTCACGGCGAAGAAGGTGATCACGATGCAGAGCAACGCCCCTTTGGCCAACCCGAGCAGCAGGCCGAGCTGGTGGTCGAAGGCCGACAGATGGACGGCGTCGATCGCCCCGGAAACCACGCGAAACAGGAGCCAGACCACCAGCGAGGTGCCCACATAGAGCGCGAGCATCGCGATCAGCCGGTTCCACGGCGGCTGCTGGCCGATGAACGGGGCGAGATGGCCCGCGAATCGCAGGGCCACGAACGTGCTGGCGGCGATGCCCGCGATCCAGGCGATCTGCCAGACGATGCCCTTGAAGTACCCGAGCAATGCCGCGGCAGCGAGAATGCCCAGCATCATCAGGTCGTAGCCTTCGACCGCCATCGCGACGCTTCAAACCTCAGGAGGAACGGAGATCAGACGGCCGCGGAGTCTAGAAGGGCCGTCGCGCCGGCCGAAGCCCAAAAAAAGGAAAAGAAGACAAACTCAACGCATTCACCCCGCCTTGCGCAAGCTCCCCATGTTCGCGCCGATTCATGCGCGGTGGGGAAGTGCAGGGGATGCCGACTCCTCCGCTGACGCCCGCGAAGCGGTTTGTCGATAGAAGGCTCGAGGGACTGCGCGAGTGGGCCGACGGGCCCGGTTCGCGCCGTGCCCGGGCTGCGCCCGCGGTCTCGCGGCGCAGAGAGCGGTTTTCAGGGGGAATTTCGCAGTGCCCGGTTTCCGCGTGCACATCACGGGGTCGTCGATCGTGGGCGCTGCCTACGGAGCGGCAGCCTGGTACGTGGGCGACATGCATCCGGTGACCTGCGCCCTCGGCGGCGGGCTGTGTGCCGTGGCCGGCATGCTGCCCGACCTCGACAGCGGCCCGGGCATCCCGCTCAAGGAGAGCGTGGCCTTCGCGGCGGCGGTCGTCCCGATGATGATGATCCACCGCTTTCAGCAGATGGGGTTGCCGCTCGAGGCGATCATTCTGGCCGGTGCGGGAATCTATCTTGCCATCCGGTTCGGGCTCTCCTGGCTGCTGAAGAACTACTCGCACCATCGCGGCATGTTCCACAGCCTGCCGGCAGCGGCCATCGCCGGCCAGATCACCTTTTTGGCCTTCGCGGCGGAGGAGCCGCTGCGCCGCTACTTCGTCTCCAGCGCCGTCGTGCTCGGTTTCCTCACGCATCTCGTGCTCGACGAGATTTGGAGCGTGAAGATGGGCTGGTTCGGCCCGAAGGTAAAGAAGTCATTCGGCACGGCGCTCAAGTTCAACGGTCCTGACCTCTGGCCCAACCTGCTGACCTACGGGATCGCGATCGTCCTCGGAGCGCTCGCCGCAGGCGACGCCGCCTGGACCGAGAAGATGGCCCATGCTCGGCAGCAGATGGAGCAGGCGACCCGCACCTTCTATTACCAACAGCCCCCGCAGCAGTGGCAAATCCGCCGCTGAGCCGACTTCGCGGCTCGGCCCTTGCCCGCGGCTCACCGCGGCGGGATCATGGCCGGTTTCCCGACCACGGTGACCGATGGATCCCTTGCTCGCCGCCACGCTGCCCGGCACGACAGCATTCCTGAGCCTCGTCGTGTATCTGTCTCTCATCGCGGCCGCCGCCTTCGCGGGCGGCTCGTCGGTGGCGTTTCTGTCGCTCGGCCACCGGCCGATGCAGGTGTTGCTGTCGCTCACCGGTGGCGTGCTGCTCGGCGTGGGCATGCTGCACCTCCTGCCGCATGCCTGCCTGGCGCTCCGCAACGACGTGGAAACGACCGCGGGCTGGGCCCTCGCCGGGTTCTTCCTGATGTTCCTGCTCGAGCGGGCCTTCCACGGCCACGCCCACCACACGGCCGACGGCGGCCACGAGTGCGGCCACGAACATCATCACGGCCACCCGCACGACCATGGCCACCATCCCGCCTCCCCCTGGGCCTGGTGCGGCGCATTCGCCGGGCTCGCACTCCACAGCCTGGCCGACGGCGCGGCGCTCGCGGCCTCGGTCAATGCCGACGCGGCCCACGGCGGCGGCCTGCTCTCAGGCCTCGCCACGTTTCTCGCCATCCTGCTCCACAAACCGTTCGATGCGGCGATCATCGCCACGCTGATGGCCGGCGCCGGTGCGTCGCCGCGGCTTCGCACCGTCGTCAATGCCGCCTACGCACTGGTCGTGCCGATCGGAGCAGCCTGCTTCCTCGCCAGCCTCCAGCTCTTCGGTGG
The DNA here is from genome assembly GCA_964640405.1 of uncultured Candidatus Kuenenia sp. Classification (GTDB taxonomy): domain Bacteria; phylum Planctomycetota; class Planctomycetia; order Pirellulales; family UBA1268; genus QWPN01. Next base: position 195 of record CAZXIG010000061.1, on the reverse strand, counting down.
ACGACAGTCGGAGGTGCTCGGCATCGCGATGGCAATGGCCGCCGGCGCGTTTCTCTGCATCGCGGCGGCCGACCTGCTCCCGGAGGTGCAGTTCCACAGCCACGATCGCGTGCTGCTCACCGCCTCTCTGGCCCTCGGGCTGGCCCTGGCCTGGGGCATCAGCCTCGTGGAGCGATCCTCACACGCCCACGCCGT
>CAZXIG010000060.1:1312-14092 GCA_964640405.1 uncultured Candidatus Kuenenia sp. | reverse complement strand
GCCGCTACTTCTTCTTCGCTTCCTTGAGGGCCCAGGCTTCGAAGAGGGGCTGGGGCTTGTTGCGAAAGACGTTGGCGAAGGCGGTGTCGAAGTCCTGGCCGCCGTCGACGAGCGCGAGAAACTGGCGGAGCTTCGAGGTCGGCGTGGCGAGCGCCCCCACGAAGCCGCCGCTGGCGCCCGCGAGCGTTGCCGGATCGGCATGCACGGAGAAGAAGTCGGCCGTCGAGCCGATCGCCCGCAGGGCCTCGGGTGTCTCCCGCTTCCAGTCCTTCACGAGCTTGGCCTTGGGCACGGCCTTCATGGCGACGGCACGGGCCGCCCCCTTCACGAACCAGTTCGGAAGCCCGCGGCCGGCCAGCGCGCCCGCTGCGAGCTGCTCGGCCATCAGCAGTTCCACGCTCGCCTCATCCGGTGGCGTCGCGGGCAGCAGCACCGCCCCGTAGACCACGTCGCCCATCATGCCGCCGTGGCCGTTCACGCCCTTCGGCCGCTCGCCGCCGAGCGTCTGCTGCCAGAGCGACGAATAGTCGTAGGACTTGCGGAACACGTAGAGCACGAGGCCGCCCTTTCGCAGGAGGCCCTCGCCGCCCACGAGTTCCTTGCGGACGGCCGCCTCGGCGTCGGCCGCCACGTCGGCCATCTCCTTCATCCGCGAGGCCGGCAGATTGCCCATCACGTGTACGCGTTCCCGCGGCTCGACGAGGGCGTCCTCGTCGGGAATCGCCATCCGCCAGAGCACCTCACCCGCCTTCGCCCGCACCGGCTTGAGCTCGGCGTCGGAGAGCGACCGGGCCCGGCCCGCCGCGGCCACGTCGTCGAGATGCGAGTTCCACGTGAGCAGATCGAGCTTGGCTCCCTGATCGATCCACTTCGAGATCGTGGCGATGTCCTCGTCGGGAAGCGGCGGTCCGCCTCGCGGCATCCGCTGCCCCTCGATCCCCTTGCCGAGCAGTTTCTTCACGAGCAGGCTCTCGCTCCCCTTGCCATCGACGACCGCCGGGCCGGTTTCGCCGCCGTTGAGCAGCGCCTGGAGCGTGGTGAGACCGAGGTCGGCCTGCGGCCGCTGCCCGCCGTGGCACCGCGTGCACTTCTCGAGCAGGATCGGCGCCACGTCGAAAGCGAACGACACCTCGCCATCCTTCAGCGGCTGTGCCTTCCGCTCCTGCGGCCGCGCACGCATGCCGCCCGCCGCCGCGGGCACGCCCACGAACCGCGCCGCGGGATCCGGGCCGTCGAAGGGGGCGCCCGCGTCGATCCACGAGGTGAGCGTGTTCAGTTCATCCTTCGACACCTTGCCGCCGCCCCGGGGCATGTCGCCGGTCTCGATCACCTCCACGATACGGCTGGAACCTGCCTGTCCCTTCTGCACCATGCCCGTCTTCATGAGGGCTTCGTACGACGTGAACTGGAAGCCGCCGCGCCGGCCCGAGATGTGGCAGCCGCCGCACTTCGCGGTCAGCAGGGGGGCCACTTGCTTGGAAAAACTCACGCCCTGGGCAAGCACGGGGCAAGTCGCAGCAGAGCAGGCCGCGACGGCGAGCGACACGGCAATCCACGCGCGTTGCCGACTCACGAGTGCAGTCATTGTTTCACGGCCGACGCCGCCCACCACACGCCCAGCATGAATCCGCCCGCAGCACATGCTGCGCAGCAAATGCCCGCAGCATAAATCACCCACCGCGGCAGTGTCACACTCGATCCATCCCCCTCCGCCACCACCGGTTCCTCGGCGGGCGGCAGGTCGAAATTGGAATCGGCGAACGATCCGCCGGCAGCCGGCTCGAGTTTCGCGAGCGACCGCTCCAGCGTGCGGCCCTCGAAGGCGGCGGCCGGTCGACCTTGGGGATCCGCGGGTCCCGCAGGAATCACGACCCGCGTCTGGCACTTGGGACAGGGCACGCTGCCTCCCGCCCAGCGGGTGGGCACGTGCAGCTTGGCGCGGCAGCCGGTGCAACGGAATGAAACGGGCATGGCTGGCTTGCGGTCCACGCGGCCCGAGAGGCCGTCAGCCGCGACGTTCTCCAGGCTCCTCGCCGAGACCCGGCGGACGTAGCAGGCGTTCGCGGCGGCGCCGCCGCCGATTCAATCGGCGAGGCGGCGGTGGCTGATCGAGCAGGGCCAGGGCCGTGGTCGCGGTCGTGACCACGATCGCCACGAGCCAGGCCGCACCCGCGACCAGCGCCATGCGACTGCAGGCCTTCGCCCCGGCGGCATCCCCCACGGCGCCGAGCAGGCCACCGAGACCGAGCACCACGGCCAGCACGATGGGCAGGAGCAGCGTGGCCGTCACGCCCCAGAGCAGGGCCGTCTTGATGGCGGGGCGATTCATCAGGGCAGCGGCATCCGGTGGAAGGCGGGGCGATTTAGGAAGGATTGTCCGTCGCGTGGTGGCGGGGCGTCAAGCGTTTCGGTGGATGGTCTCAACTCGCCCAAACCGCCGACCGGGGGCACGTGCTCGCCGCCGGCGGATTTTGACGATTCATGCTCGATGGATGTGGTGGGCCAACTCTGCCAGTCAAAATTCACCGGCGGCTGCGCGCGGCCCCCGGTCGGCTGCGCGGTGCGCCGATTGAGGATGCCGTACGATACCGCGAGCCCGGTGGCGTCTTTGTTTCGTTTTCCTTCGCGGCTCGGACGTTTATTCAGAGATCTCATGATTGGCCGTGTCGTACTCCCGTTGCTGATCGCGGTCGTGCTCCTGCCGGCGGCTCGCGGCGATCGTGTGGAGCTCGCCGATGGCCGGGTGCTCGAGGGAAGCTTCGCGATGGTCGGGGGCGTCGCCGACAATCCGCTCGAAGACGGCGCGGCGGAGCAGCAGGCGGGCCAGCCGATCCTCGTGTGCGACGACGGGCTCACCCGCACGATGGTGTCGAAGCGGCGGGTCGTTCGCGCCGAGCGATCGGCCGAAGCGCTCGGCACGGAGCGGCTCACGATTCCGCAGCTCGTGCCGGAGAAGGGGCGGCGGGTGGTCGGGATCGGCTCGATCGTGGCCGCGACGCCGTTCGACGACTACGGCCGCCGCACGCTCTCGCTCGCCACGGCCACCGGTCGCGTGGACCTGGTACAGGGGATCACGGAGATCACACCGCGGTGGGTCAAGGTGGAGGGGCTGCAGACCGAGAAGCCTCTCGTGCTCGACATGCGGATGGCCACGACGTCCGTTCCCCGCGAGGTGCTCTCCCGCGTGATCGCCACGCATCTCGACCGGGGCGACTCCGAGCAGCGGCTGCGGCTCGTGCGGCTGCTCCTGCAGAGCGAGCGGTATGCCGACGCCCGGGCCGAGCTCGACGAGGTGCTTCGCGACTTTCCGGATCTCGCCCACCTTGCGGCGGAGCGGAAGACGCTCGCCCGATTGGCCGCCGGCCAGATGCACGACGAGATCCTGCTGCGGGGCAGGGCGGGGCAGGACCGGTTCGCCATCGAGATGCTCGACGCCTTCCCGGTGGACGACGCGGCGCCGGAGGTGCTGCAGGCCGTCAAAGAGTCGCGGGACGACTACCGCCGCCGCCGCGAGGATGCGGCGCGGCTGGTGGCCGCCGTGCGCGGCCGGCTGGCCGGCATCGAAGACGCCGGCGACCGCGCCGCCGCCACGGCGGTCGTGGCCGAGATCGAGCAGGGCCTCTCGTTCGCCACGCTCGGCCGGCTGGCCACGTTCGACCAGCTCGGCACCGATACCACGATGGCCGCCGACCGCGCGGTGGCGCTGGCCATCAACGGCTGGCTGCAGACGCCGGGCAACGCGGCCAACCTGAAGGTGGCCCTCTCGGGCGTGCGGGTGCGCGAGCTCGTGCGGGAGTATCTGCGGTCAGACGGCGAGGAAGCCCGCCGCGGCGTGCTCGCCAAGCTCCGTGAAGAAGAGGCGTTCGACGCGGCCACGATCGCGGCCGTGGCCGCCTCGATGCGGCCGCCGCTCGACCCGCCGGAGCCGAGCTCACCCGGGCTGTTCTCACTCGCGGTGCCGCTGCCGGGCGGCGGGCCGGAGATCGAGTGCCTCGTGCAGCTGCCCCCCGAATACGATCCGCTCCGGCGGTATCCCGCGATCGTCACGCTGCACTCGGCCGTGTCGACGCCGCTCAACCAGATCGAATGGTGGGCCGGCCCGCCCGCCCCCGACGGCCTCCGCCGCGGCCAGGCCACGCGTCACGGCACGATCGTGATCGCGCCGGCCTGGGGTCGGCAGGGGCAATCGGCCTACGAGTTCTCGGCCCGCGAGCATGCGGCCGTGCTGGCCACGCTGCGGGCATGCCTGCGACGGTTTTCGATCGACACCGACCGCGTGTTTCTGTCGGGCCATTCGCTCGGCGGCGATGCGGCCTGGGACGTGGCGCTTGCCCATCCCGATCTCTGGGCCGGGCTCGTCATGATCACGCCCACCGCCGACCGCTACGTGCGGCACTACTGGCCCAACGCGAAGTCGCTGCCGATCTACGTCGTGGGGGGCGAGCTCGACGGCACCACGATCGCCCGCAACGCCGTGGACCTCGACCGCTGTCTCGAACGCGGCTTCGACCTCACCTACGTCGAATACCGCGGCCGCGGCCACGAGCACTATTCCGACGAGATCCTCCGGCTCTTCGACTGGATGGGGCGGAAGCAGCGGACGTTCTTCCCCCAGACGATCGACGTGGTGTCGATGCGGCCGTGGGACCGGTTCTTCTGGTGGGTGGAGTTGGAGTCGGCGCCGCCGCGGACGGTCGTGCTGCCGACCAACTGGCCGCCGCCGGCCAACACCCGGCCGCTCTCGATCGAGGCCAAGACCGGGGCCAACAACAGTCTCACCGTGCGGTGCGGCGCCGAGCGGGTGAAGGTGTGGCTGGCCCCCGAGCTGGTCGATTTCACGCGGCCGGTGTCGGTGACGATCGACGGCAGGCAGGCCCGCACCGGCCGGATCACGCCCGACATCGAGCTGTTGCTCGAAGACCTGCGGCTCCGGGCCGACCGACAGCACCCGTTCTGGGCCGTCGTCGAGGCGACGAAGAAACGCGGCCCGTGACACACCGTGGGCCGCGGGTTTCCCTGCTGAGTGAAGGTAGAGCCCAGCGGCGGGATTAAGGGCGGAGCATTCTCGTCCCTGACGCATGCGTGGAGGTGGACACGGCTGTTGAGCGCCGGCCTCGCCGATGCGTTCCGGCCCGGCCTCAGCCCCACTGCGTCCAGGAGCCGGTCGCGATCACGTAGCCGCACAGGAGCGCGTTGGTCGTGGCATGGGCGACGACCGCGTCGGCGAGGCTGCGCCGCCAGGCGAGGGCCCCGGCGAAGAGCATTCCCACGACCACGCCGGCGAGCCAGGCCTGGCCGTGCAGCGCTCCGAAAGCCACCGACGAGACGATGAAGGACAGCCACGTGAACTGCCCCACCGGCACGCGATCGGCATCGGCGTCGATGCAGCGACGCACGATGAACCCGCGGAAGAAGAGTTCCTCGGCGATCGGCACGGTGACGGTCGAGCCGACCACGCGAAAAAGGAGCCAGAGAGTGGCCCACGGCTCGCCCAACTGCAGCGGGTTCAAAGCGGCGGACTCTTCCTCCGACCCTGGTCCCGGGGCGAGCAGCATCCACACGGCGAACGAGACCGCGCCGATTGCGACGGGGACGAACGAGAACCGCCAGCCGCGGAGCGGGTACGCCGCCCGGAGCCACCAGAGCACGGCGACCATGGCGACCACACGGACCGGGTAGGCGACGTCGAAGCCGCTCGAGAAGGCCCGCAGGAGCATGGTGACCGCGGTCAGCGCCACGAAGGGCACGACGCAGGCGGGAATCGGGAGAGTTTCCTCTGCCGCTGCTGTTTCTGCTGCCGCACCGTGGCCCACGATGCCCGCCGCGACGGCACCGAACTGCGGCTCCGCCGTGCCGGGTGGCTCGGCATCGGTGAAGAACGGGATCCGCGACGCCGCCCAGATGGTGCCGAGGCCCACCGTCACGAACGCGATCCAGCCCGCCGTCGAGTGGAAGCCGTCGACGGCGATCCGTGGGGAGATCCAGATCCCGACGAGGATCAATGCCGTGATCCGCACCAGGTTCGCCAGCCAGATGAGCGTGATGCCGATTGGCAGCAGGAGGAGCGCCTGCGGGAAGCGGTGGATGCGGCGAAACCACCAGAGGTAGCCGGCGAGCAGCGTGGCCACGAGGCCGATCCCCTGGAAGCCTGAGCACTTGTGTTCGATCGCGACGTTGAACGTCTGCGTGCCGACGACGAACGGCGTCGGCCGGATGACGGGTCCGTCGGCGAACGGTGCCAGCATGATCTCGACGAGCCGCGTCGTCGGGCCGCTCGTGAAGTCCCAGAACCGCTGCGTGAGATAGGCGTTGCCGACCACCGCGGCTCCGAACGCCGCGCAGGCCGCGGTCGTGGCCAGCATTTCGCCGGCGAGTTTCGCCCGGGGTGCGATCATCGCCAGCGAGGCGACGAACCATGCCGCCGCGGGCACGCCGACGGCGAGCAGGCTCGGGCCGTCTCGGAGCGCATCCCGCAGCGGGATCGCAGACACCTGGCCGAGTGCGGCCAGTGCGGCCGCGAACGCGGCCACCTGGCAGGCGACGAGCGGCCCACGCACCGGGAGCTCGCGATACTCCGCCCGGTGGCGGGCGATCTGCCACCACCAGCCCACACCGATCAGCAGCGCGGGCACGCCCGTCCACGCGAACGCGGTGTCGGCCTCGAGCCACTTCCCGTGCATCCACCAGACCACACACGCCTCGACCACCACGAGGGCGACGAGCACGGCGATCGCCTGCCACTCGCGGGCGGCTCGCGTCCGCGGCTCCAATCCGGTTGACGTTCCCAGGTTCATGGCGGCGGATCACAGCTCGTGTGGCGGGACGACGGAGACTGCGCAGGCTCCTGGGCAAGTGCGGTGCACGGATGCGTGATGAGCGTGTGCCAGTGGTCCGGAGGCGTCAAGGACAGCGCCGGCACGCGACGCCGATTTTCGGTGCAAAAAGCGGGGCGTGGGATGGAGCAGGTCGCCGCGGTGGGGTGGGCCGCTTCGCCCCGGGCTTCCCGGAGACGGTATTTCGGCCGCACCGGCTTTGGGGCGGGTGCGCGCGGCCGTCGGCCCGTATACTCCGGATGAGGGTGGGCGAAATTCGCCCGCCGGGGCGATTGCCGCATCGCCCGTCCACCATCCCGCCATCGGCGGTTCAGCCGCTCTCCGGATGTTCGCTGACCCGTCTTCCCTGATGACACCCCTGGCCGCCGCTCCCGACGGAGAGGAAGTTTCTGGAGAGCCGCGGAACGTGGCGGCGGCATGGCCACGGTTCGCGGGAGAGGTCGGTTTCTGGTTGGCGCACCTCGGCTTCTGGATCGTGGCCTCGGGCCTCTCGTTCCTCGTCGTCGCCGTCTACCGGCCGGCGACCGCCCAGCCGGCGGCCATGCTCGCCGCCCGCCTCACGACGCTCTGCCTCGCCACGGCCGGCATGCGCTGGCTGTCGAAGCGGCCGACCATCCTGCGGCGGCTCGGCGTGACCCGGGCGGGCCTCGTGGCCGGTGGGCTGCTCTCGGCGGCGGTCATGATCACGCTGGCGTTCGCGGCAGCCGAAGCCTGCATGCCCGGCGTTGCCGCGCGGCCGTCGCGCGGCCGGCTCGTCTCCGACCTCGCGATCAACGTCACGCTTCTCGCCAACTGGACCGCGCTCTACTTCGGCTGGCAGCTCATCCGCGAACGTACGACCGCGGAATTTCGGGCCGTCGAGGCGGAGTCGCTCGCGCTCAAGAACGAGCTGCACCGGCTCCAGGCCCAGATCAGCCCCCATTTTCTCTTCAATGCGCTCAACACGGTGCTCGCCTGCCGCGACGCTCCGGAGGACGTCGAGATGGTCACGCAATCGCTCGCCGCATACCTGCGGTTCCTGTTGCGGCCGGCCGCCACGCTGGAGCCGCTGTCGCGGGAACTGTCGGCGCTGGAGCACTACCTCACCGTGCAGTCGATGCGATTCGGCGACGCGCTCCAGACGCGGATCGACTGCGACCTCGACGTCCGCGACGTGCCGGTGCCGCCGGTGCTCGTGCAGCCGCTCGTGGAGAACGCCCTGAAGTATGGCGCCAAGGAGACCGCGCGGCCGCTGCGGGTCGAGGTATCGGCCCGCCGCGACGGCGATCGGTTGGTGCTGGAGGTGGCCAACACCGGCCGCTGGGTGCAGCCGGGCAGTGGTCGTTCGACCGGCACGGGGCTGCACTCCGTCGAGCGGCGGCTGCAGCTGCTCATGGGCCGGGGAGCCCGCGTGACGCATGACGAGCAGGATGGCTGGGTTCGCGTGAGGGTGAGCGTTCCCCTGGCCGCGGCGGCCGCCGGGAGGGAAGACGCATGATCACGGCGCTCCTCGTCGACGACGAGCCTCGGGCCGTGGATCGGCTCGCGCGGCTGCTGGAGAAGTCGGGCGCCGTGGAGGTGATCGGCACCGCGGCCTGCGTGGACGACGCCGAGCGGTTTTTGAAGGGCCGCGTGCCCGACGTCGTCTTCCTCGACATCGACATGCCGGGGCGGCTCGGCGTGGACCTCGTCGCCAGCATCCCACCCGGCACGCAGCTCGTCTTCGTCACGGCGCACGAGGGGCACGCCATCGACGCCTTCCGGCACGGTGCCGTCGATTATGTTCTCAAGCCCTTCGACGAGGAGCGGCTGGCGATCACGCTCGGCCGGCTCCGCAACACCGTGGCCGCGACGCCGGCCGCTCGGATGACGCCCGCGAAGAATCCCGAGGCGGGCTCTACCGAGACGGCGGGCACCGTCCGCATCACCCACGGTGCCGGTCGCTCCACGGAGCTGGTCCCGTTGGCGGAGATCGTCTGGATCGAGGCGGAGCAGAATTACTCCCGCGTGCAGGTCGCCGGCTGCAAGCCGGGCACGGTCCGCCGCACGATGCAGGAGTGGGCGGAGATGCTCGGTGCCGACGGAGGGTTCCACCGGCTCGGACGATCGCTGATCGTACGGTTGGCTGCGCTGCGATCGACGCAGTGGCAGTCGCGCGACCAGACGCTCCTGTTCTTTCACGGCGTGTCGGAGCCGTTGCCGATCGGCCGGACGGCGGCGCAGCGGCTCCGCGAACTTCTTGACCGGTCGTGACGCGGGAAGCGATCTGCGCGACCGGCTGCCGGGCCCCGCGCTGTGGGGCACGTCGGTTGTGGGGACACGAAGGCTCGCTCTCGCCGCGGATTCATCCCAGGCCCCCGCGGATTCGTCCCTGAAAATCCGGATTCGTCCCTGCCCGTTCCGGATTCGTCACTTTTTCGATTTTTCGGCTTTCAGCCGGCGTTCGGCGCGTTACCACACGGTCACGTGCGTGACGACCGCGTTGCCGGATTCAAGACCGAAAAAGTGGATGGTTCGAGGAGGATTTCGCCCATGAACGCCCCCAAGTCGATCGCTGCTCTGATTCGCGACCTCACTATGGCCTGTGCCATCGTGGCCACCGTGAGCGGGTCCGCTCGGGCGGGGCTTATCTTCACGGAGACCTTTCAGTACCCGATCGGCTCGAATCTCGCCGGCCAGAACGGCGGCACCGGGTTTTCGGGCGCCTGGTCCGGAGGCGACAGCACGATCGTCGCCGGGATCGGCGGCGCGGGAAGCGCCGTGCAGGTCGGCTCGCAATCGCTGCGGTCTCTAAGCGCCACCGTCAGCACGTCGGGCAAAAGCACCTACTTCACCTATCTGATGAGTGCCTCGAACTTTACGGGAGGCAACTACACGGGCATCAGTCTCTGGAACGACTCGAACGAGCAGATGTTCTTCGGTATTCCGTGGAACGCCCAGAAGTTCGGCTTCGATGCACACGGGGGCAATGGAGCCGCCGACATCAAGTCGATCGACTTCACACCCTCACCGAACACCACGTATCTGGTGGCCGTGGGCCTCGTGCCGAGCGCCACCGCGGGCAAGGTGGACGTGAAAATGTGGGCCACGAGCAATCTTTCGATCGACCCGAACACGCTGGTTGCGGGGTCTGCCAACGCATCGCTGATCGGCTCGCGGAACGACTTCAGTTACAACAAGGTCTCCGTGGCCGGCAACTACGCCGGGAGCCTGAAGGTGTCGGGGCTTGCATCATCCCCGAACATCTCCGAGGCCGCATCCGTTTCGGTTGCGGTGGCCAGCGTTCCCGAGATCGACCCCGCCGGGTTCGGCAGCGTCGCGGCCCTCCTGACCGGGGTGCTCGGCCTCATCGAGCGGCGGCGGATGAACGCGAAGGCGGCCTGACGGGTTCGCACAATCCACCCTGTCAATCCGCGAAACGTGCGCCCCGGGGAGGCAGGTCAGTCGTTCATGAACGCCAGTCAGCACCAGTCGCCCCTTTCCTGGACGAGCGGCCCGCATCCGATTTCCGCGGTGGAGCGGTCTGCGACGTGAGGCACCTCGGACCGCGCGGAGGCGGAAGCGGGTCTCCGTGTCGAACTCCGCCAGACCGGCAGCTGAAAACGGCCCCATCAGTTTGCTAAGGCTGATGGCCCGATGTCGTGATTGTTCGCCTCGTCCGGAAGTTCGGGGCACCAGAGAAAGGCGACCCGCCCCCACTCGCAGGCAGCCAGGAACGCATCGATGGGTTGTTCGCGCTCACTCGCGCGAGGCGGCGGTGCGGGCCAGATCAGCGAGCGGAACGGTAGGCACGAGCGAGCCTACCGCCCGGCCGTCGTCGTCGGCTTCGTGGCCACGTCGGTCTGCGCCGGGGGCAGCGACATGCCGGAGATGAACCAGCCGTCGGGCCGCGACTGCATCCCCATCGCCGCCGTGCCGAAGTAGCGCCGCACCTGCTCGAACTCGGGCAGCGTGCTGCCGTCGATCTTCTGCTCCCGCACGGTGCCCGGCTTGCCGTCGCCGAGAATGCCGTTGAGCAGCTGACCGAACACGCTCTTCGACTTCGGCATCGAGCCCTGCCGCAGCATCTCGTAGGCCGGCCGCACCGTGTCGGCCTCGCGACCGAACGACTTGAGAGCCCCGGGGCCGGGCAGCAGCCGCTCGATCTCGGCAAGCGCCGCCGTGTAGTCGGGCGAGGAGGCGAGGGCGTCGGCGCCGCCCGGGGTCACGAGCACCTTCTCGAGGATGTCGCGGTGGGAGGCGATGAAGAGATGCCCTTTGGCCACCGTCACCGACGAATGGGGCAGGAGCTTCTCCTCCTTCTCGCGGAGCCGGGCGCGGCGGCGGTGGGCCTCGTCGTCGGGGTTGTGCCGCCGCTCGTCGTCGGCGTGCACGACCGCACCGCCGGGCGTCTCGATCTCGAGCTGCGGGATCGCGGCCGAGTGGTCGATCAGTTCCCAGGCGACATGGCCGGCGAGGTCGATCTTCCGCATGTCGCTGTCGGCGTCCATCACCTTGGCGATCGTGGCGGCCACCTTGGCCTCGTCGACGGCCTCGATCGCGATCACGAGCCGATCGCTGTCGGTGCCGATCGGCTCGACGGTGTCGGTGAGCATCGCCACCCGCTTGCCGAGACAGGCGATGAGGTCGTTCTCCACGTCGATCTGCGGCCCGTCGGGGTCCTCCTTGAGCGAGGCGATCACGTCGTCGAACACGCCCTTCTCGCCGACGACGTCGTCGACGAGCGACTCGGCCGACGCGAAGGCCGTCTGCATGTCCCACTGCAGGGCCGACCAGCCGGTCACATCGCGCGGCACCCAGGCCGGCGGCGCGAGGCTCTCCGCATTCGGAAACCGCAGCATCCGCGCGGCCAAGTCGTAGGAATCCAACGCCTGCGGCTCACGGCCGGGCAGGGGAGGGGCGAAGATCATCGTGTGGTGCCGGAGGGCGTGCGGCCCCTCGCCGAAGGCGATCACGCCGCCGGCCCCCTTCACGGCATCGAACCCCTGCCGGCCCAGGATGGCCACGTAGTCGGGCCCTTTCCGCTTCTCCTTCGGCGGGTTCGCGGCCTGGTAGGCCTTCGCAAACGCGAGCGGATCGACATACCAGCGGACCGGCGAGGATGCGGCCGGCAGCGCCTTCTGGCAGGGCTTGTTCACGGCGGCGAACGCCGAGGTGGAGGCAAGGCTGTCCTTGCGGCCCTGGCCGAGCACGGCGAAGGCCTGACCGACCTGCAGGGCGTCGTCGCCCACGACGAGCGCCTGCGGCGCCAGCGCGAAGGCCACGCGGCGGTTCTTGGGCACGCGATCGTCCTCGGTGTCGTCGGGAAGCTGATAGGCGGTGAGCTGCGGCGGCGCGCCGTTGATCGGCAGCACCGTGGCCTTTCGCTCCACGAGTCGCGAGGTGATCTTCTCGACGAGGGACTTGGCCTCCGCCTCGTGGCCAGTCGTATCGACGATCAGCACGGTCGCCAGTTTGCCCGGCTGCGCTTCGATCGCCGCCACCGCCAGTTCGCCCCCCGGGATGCCTTCGAGGTCCTCGAGCGTGAGGCCCAGCTTCTCCAGCCGCTGACGGCCATTCTTCGAAATCTGCTCCTTGACGCCATCCACGAAGGGCTTCATGGCCGGGTCGGCCGCGAGCTGGCCGTAGTTCGACCGGTCGAACCGCTCATGGAGGCCGCGGGGATTCGGAATGCTCAGCCAGGCCCTGGTCGTGTCGGGGAAGACCGTCTCGCTCGGCTGAAATCCGGCCCCGAGGGCGAGGCTCCACCCGCAGACCGATACCCATGCGGCCCACGCCCCTGCGACCCGGGCTCCGATGACCACGCGACACCGACGGCCCGACCGGGCGGATGCACTTCCTTGCACGACACGACTCCTCGAACGAATGGCGAACCCTGCCAAGAACCCGAAGTCTCGCAGGAATGCCCGGATTGACGCAACATCATTCCCGAACCCATTGCGGTCCCCCGGCTTGCGCCTGGGGGCTT
>CAZXIG010000060.1:0-1212 GCA_964640405.1 uncultured Candidatus Kuenenia sp. | reverse complement strand
CCCCGGCTTGCGCCTGGGGGCTTGTATGAGACGGCTCAATAGAAGCCCCCATGCGCAAGCAGGGGGATAATGTGCGTCCCAACCCCCACCGCGACGCCTGCCGCGACCCCCACCCCCACCGCCAGCGCCGTTTCCCGGCTGGCCCCCGCCAGCCGCGCGGCGGCCGCGACCACCGTGAGGCCCCCGGCGGCCGCCGCGAGCCCGCCGACCGTGGCAAAGCGATCGAGCCTTTCGGCCGCCGTGGGCGCGAGCACCGCCGCCACGAGCACCGGCCAGCCGAGCACGGCCGCCCATGCCGCCGCCGGCCGCCAGGCGTCGGCATGCAGTAGGGCCGCTCGGAGCAACGGCTTCACTCCCTCACGCGTTCCCGGTTGCGTCGCCAGCAAGCGCCACCGCCGCCGATCGTCGGCCTCGCCCGCCGCGAGCGTCGCCTGGGGCACCGCACCGACGACGAACCAGGCCGCCGCGAGCAGCCGATACCAGCCGGCAGACTCTTGAGCCAGGAACAGCCAGCCCACCATGCCCGCGAGCGCCGTCAGCATCGCGATCCCGAAGAGCAGCCGGCCTTCCGGACCGCACGGCAGCAGGCCCACGGGGCCGGCCGGCGAAAGCGACGGCGCAAAATCGCTTCTGTGGGATTCCCAGCCCCGCCACGCGACGTGGGCCGCGAGCCACGCCACGCCGGCAGCGCCGACGGCGACGGATCCGCTCCCGCCGAGTTCGACCGCCCACAGACTCGCCGCCGCGGCGATGCCCGCGGTCGCGAGCGACATGCTCACCGCATCCCCCGGCATCGCCCCCCCGCGCACGGCCGCGACCATGGCCCGCGCGGTCGCCGTGAGCGAGACACACGCACCAACGGGAACCGCAAGCGACTCGACGCCACGGCTGCATGCGAGCCCAGCCGCAATTACGGCAACCAGCGGCCACGCGGCTCGCAGCCAGATCCAGCCACCGACCGGCCCGTACAGCCCCCGCGGCGGATCACCGATCGCGATCACCGCGGCCAGCCCGCCGGTCGCGATCGCCGCCGCGACCCGCACGCCCGGGTCCGCCGGCGGCCAGGTCATGAGCCACGCCGTGCCTGCCGCAGCCAGCGCCACGGCCAGCCACGACGCCGGCCGCCGCCGATCGATCCGCAGGTGCACGCGAGCCAGAGACAGGTTCATTCGACCGCGAACTCTTTCTGATCGAACTGCGATGTCAACGCCC
>CAZXIG010000059.1:1462-14388 GCA_964640405.1 uncultured Candidatus Kuenenia sp. | reverse complement strand
GCGGCCGCATCATCCCCCTGCTTGCGCATGGGGGCTTGTATGCGCATGGGGGCTTGGATGCCGGAAATAAAAGCCCCCAGGCGCGAGCCGGGGGATAAAACGCGTCGTATCTCGATCGACGCCGAACGGTCTGCTTGCGGCCGCATCATCCCCCTGCTTGCGCATGGGGGCTTTTATGCGCATGGGGGCTTTTATGCGCATGGGGGTTTGGATGCGCATGGGGGCTTGTATCGCTTGCGGGCCTGGGGCTTTTACCGCCCCACGACCGGCGTCACCCGGGCGAGTCCGTGCACGCGGTACTCGCGACCGGTGCGGCACTCGAAGCACTGCCGCCGCGTGCGCACCTTCGGCCCCGTGCGAAAGAGCATCCCGTCGTCGGTACGGAAGATCACGCCGATGGCGAGCGACTCCACGAGCACGCGGCTCGGGTCGGGGCGATCGTAGCGGGCCAGGGCCAAGAGCAAGCCCCGGTCGCTGCACGTCGCCGCCGCCGGATTCCGGATCGACGTGGCGAGCGCCGCGGCGATGTCAGCCGGGAGCACATCGGCCCGGACGAGCGGCGAGAACACCCCCTCGAACTCCCGCTTCCACTCGACCCCATGAGGCCGTAGCCGGCGGCGTGGCATTCGATGCCGCTCCCAGGTGAACGCGTGCGCGATCTCGTGCAGGAGCGTGGTGAGAAACGCATACGGATTCAGATCGTCGTTCACCGTGATCCGGTGGGCCGTGCGGCCACGCCCGGGCGGCCGGTGGTCACCGAGCTTCGTCCGCCGCGGCCGCGACAGCCGCACGTCGATCCGATGCCGGCCGAGCAGGTCCTCGACGTAGGCGTCGGTGCCCGCGGGCAACAGCGGCCGGAGCTGCGGCGTGATCGATATCGGTGTCACGGCGTTGCTCCTGCTCCTGGTATGGCGAGCGTGGGAATCGCCGCCGCATCCACGTCGTGCGTCGCGAAGTAGTCCTCGATCACCACCGCCTGCTCGGCCGTCGGCTGGGGGGGCGTCTCGTCGTGCACCACCCGCTCGACCTGCGGCCGCCCGCCGACGATCGTCCGCCGCTCCTCCACCCGCCACCGCGGGCCGAAGTGCCAGACGGCGTAATACATGGTCTTGGCCTTCACGACCGCAACGCCGCCGCACCGGCAGGCCTCGTAGAACATCCGGTGCACCGCCTGCCACTCCCGCGTGCGAATCTCGCAGGCCACGTCGTGCACCACCGAGGCGTTGCGAAACCGCCCCTCGAAGGGCCCGCCGATCACCGACCAGAACGCCCGCGGGATGCTCGCCCCGTTGACGACCGCTCCGGCTGGTGCATCCCACCGCACCGCCCGCGGATCGACGTAGGCGAACGGCTCCGTGAGCGTCATGTCGCGGCCATTGTGGCTCCACCTGGCCACGACGTCGCCCACGAACCTGCCCCAGTCGCTCGCGACATCATCCCCGAACCCCGGCCGCTGCGGCGTCGCCTTCGCCGCGAGAAACCCGACGAGCGGCCGCGCCGCCTCGGGCACGCACCGATCGTCGCACTCGACCCGGAGAATGGCGGCATCCTGCTCGATCGCGATCTGATACTGCTTCACGTCCCGCGCCGCAGCCGAACGCTCCGTGAACGATGCCGTGATCCCGCTGGTCGCCACGAGCGATTCCACCCGGGCCCGTTCGGCGGGCTCGAGCGCAGCGGTATCGATGCGGCAGCCCTTGATGGTGCCGACGAAGCCGCCCGATTGCACGAACGTAATCCGCATCCGACGGCCTCACGGCTCCACGATGATCTTGCCCAGAAGCGGCCCCTGCCGGCTGATCGTCGCCTCCTCCTGGAGCCGATGGGCCGCGGCCGTTTCCGCGAGTGGCAGCACGCTGCCGATCGGCGCTCGCAGCCTGCCCGAGGCCAGCCAGCCATTGATGTCGTGGGCGGCCGCCGCCTGCACCTCCGGCGTCGCCTTGAACATCACGAAGCCCGTGAGCTTCGCCTGCTTCACATAGAACGGCCCGACGGGAAACGGCGGTCGGGCATCGCGGCCCGCCATGAGCACCATCCTGCCCTCGTCGGCCAGCAGTCCGATCGCCGTATCGAAGTCGGGCTCACGGAGGGCTTCCCACCAGACGTGCACGCCCTCGGGGGCCACAGCCTTCAGCCGTGCGGCGAGCGCGTCGCCACCGCCGAGGCAACGACGATCGACGACCGCATCGGCCCCGAGCGCCGCCACGTGCGTGAGCCCCGCATCGGTGCCGGCCACCGCGATCACGCGGGCCCCGAGCAGCTTCGCCATCTGCACCACCATCGAGCCGACGCCCCCCGACGCGCCGCTCACCACGATCGTCTCGCCGGGTTGCAACGCCGCATGCTTCACGAGCCCGAGCCACGCCGTGATCCCGACGAGCGCCGCCGCCACCGCGTCGCGATCGCCCACCCCGCTCGGGGTCGGATAGAGCCACTCGGCATCCACGGCCGCCAGCTCTGCGAACGTGCCCTGTCGGCCGAGCACGCCCTGATTCGAGCCCCAGACACGATCGCCCACTTTCAGATTCGTGACGCCCGGGCCAACCGCGACGACCTCGCCGGCCAGGTCGCAGCCGACGACGAACGGGAACGGCAGCGGCATCGCCACGCTGCCGGCGCGGACATACGTGTCGATCGGGTTCACCGCGCAGGCCCGCACCCTCACGAGCACCTGATCGGCCTCGGGCCGGGGGTCGGGCAGCGCCCCGACGCGGATCACGTCGGGCGGCCCCACGCGGTCGATGAATGCAGCCTTCATGTTTTCTCTCTCGCGAGCAGCGTCATGCCATCAGCGCCTTCACGTGGCTGGCCGCGGCGGCGGCCAAGCCCGGAAGGTTGTAGCCCCCTTCGAGCGTCGAGACGAGCCGGCCTCCGGCATGCCGTGCCGCGATCTCCTTCACGATCGCCGTGAGCTCCGCGAAGTCGGCGTCGGTGAGCCGAAAGCCACCGAGTGGGTCGTCGATCCGGGAGTCGAAACCTGCCGACACGAGCACGAAGTCGGGCTTGAACGCATCGGCCGCCGGCCCGAGCTTGTCGCGAAATGCCCCCACGATCTCGGCCCGCCCCGCCCCCGCCGAAAACGGGCAGTTGAGCGTGCGTCCCTCGCCGGCGCCGTCGCCCGTCTCCGTGGCGAGGCCGGTGCCGGGATAGAGCGGGTGCTGGTGGGTGTCGAAGAAGAACACGCTGCCGTCGGCGTAGAAGATGTCCTGCGTGCCATTGCCATGATGCACATCCCAATCGGCGATGAGCACCCGCTTCGCGCCGTGCTTCGCCTGGGCATAGCGGGCCGCGATCGCGACGTTGTTGAACAGGCAGAAGCCCATCCCGCGAGTAGGCGTCGCATGATGCCCGGGCGGCCGCACGACGGCGAACGCGTTGGCCACGCTGCCATCCATCACGGCATCGACCGCGGCGAGCACGCCGCCGGCCGCGAGCCTGGCGGCCTCGAGCGATTTCGGCGAGAGCGGCGTGTCGCCGGTCGAGAGCCGCTGCAGCCCCTCCGCCACGTCTTCCTTGACGATCTTGAGATAGGCCGGCGTGTGGCAGCGGAGGATGTCGTCGTCGGTCGCCGGTCGCGGCTCGATGATCCGCACCCGCTCGAGGAGGCCGTCGGCCTGCAGCCGCTCGACGATCGCCGTCGTGCGGTCAGGCCGCTCCGGATGTCCGAAGCCTGTCAGATGCTCCGTGTACGCCGGAGAGGTGACGAGGCCGGTGCGACGGGTGGTAGCATCCATGCCGGAAGCCTACCGAAATTCCCACGGGCCGACGCGCCATGCAGACATTCGACGTGATCGTGGTCGGCACCGGCGGCATGGGCACTGCCGCGGCCTGCCAACTCGCCCGCCGCGGCGGCCGCGTGCTCGGCCTCGACCGCTTTCCACTGGCCCACGATCGCGGTAGCTCGCACGGCCAAACACGGCTGATCCGCCAGGCCTATTACGAGCATCCCGACTACGTGCCGCTGTTGCTGCGGGCCTACGCGTCGTGGCGGGAACTCGAGCAGGCGGCCGGGCGAACGCTCCTCGTGGAGTCGGGCCTGGTGATGGCGGGCCCGGAGACCGGCGAGGTGGTGCCCGGTGCACTCGCGTCGGCCCGCATCCACGATCTCGCCGTCGAAACGCTCACGCCCGCCGAAGCCGAAGCCCGCTGGCCGGCGTTCCGCATCCCGGGCGACTGGCAGGTCGTCCATGAGCCGCAAGGGGGCTATCTCTTCGTGGAAGACTGCGTGCGGGCGCACGCGGAGGTCGCCACTGCCCACGGCGCCGAGCTTCGCTCCGGCGTGGCCGTGCACGACTGGCGGATCTCCGGCGACGGTGTCGTCGTCGAGACCGACGCGGGCCGGTTTGCCGCCGCACGCCTCGTGCTCTGCCCGGGACCGTGGGCGGAGGGACTCCTGAAGCTGCCCTACGTGCCGCTCACCGTGCTCCGCAAGTCGCTCTTCTGGTACGAGCCTCCTGCGGCTCATGTCCAGAGCTTCGACGCCGGCTCGCTCCCCTGCTTCGCCTTCGACACGGCCGAGGGTTTCTTTTACGGCTTCCCGCGGCTAGACGATCGCGGCGTGAAACTCGCCGAACACACGGGGGGCCGGCCGGTCATCGATCCGCTCGCCGTCGATCGCGGCATCGATCCCGCCGAGCAGGCGCGGATCGAGGAGTGGATCGCGGCCCATCTTCCTTCCCTCGGCCACGACCGCCGCGATCATGCGACCTGTCTCTACACGATGTCGCCCGATTCCCACTTCCTGCTCGGCCTGCACCCCGACTACCCGCAGGTCGCGATCGCCGCCGGCTTCTCCGGCCACGGCTTCAAGTTCGCGAGCGTCGTCGGCGAAATCCTCACCGATCTTGCGGTCACCGGCACGACCCCACAGCCGATCGGTTTCCTCAGCCCGCGGCGGTTCGCGACTCGATGAGCCGCCCCGCCCAGGCGTCGAGCATCGCCACCTGCTTGCCGAAATCCTGCTCGCTCACTCCGATCGGGCTCTTGAAGAAGCAGGCCAGCCAGTCGAGGGCCCCGTATTCACCCGCCCGGCGGGCCCGCTCCACCAGCCGCACGAGGTCGAGCACGAGCGGCGCGGCGAGGATCGAGTCGCAGCCCTGCCAGGTGAACTGCATCACCATCGGCGTGCCGAGGAAGCCCTTGAAGTGGATGTGGTCCCAGGCCGTCTTCCAGTCGCCCATGCTCTGGATGTATTCGATCGACACATGCGTCTGTGGTGGATAGCCGAGGATGCTCGCGAGCAGGTGATCCTTGCTCTTCACCTTCGCGGCCTTGTTCCGCGGGTCGTCGAGCACCTTGCCGTCCATGTTGCCGAAGATGTTGTGCCCCACCCAGCTCATCACCTCGAGGTGGCGGGCGGCGAACATCGGCGCGAGCACACTCTTGAGCATCGTCTCACCCGTCTTGCCGTCGCAGCCGGCATGGGCGATCCGCTTCTCGATCGCCAGCTGCTGGAGGCATGCCGGCGTCGCTCCTGTCGAGGGCGTGAAGTTCACGTACGACGCCCCCGCCTCGGCGGCGGCGAGAAAATAGAGACTGCTGCCGGGCAGCGGGCAGGCGGCGGCATCGTCGAGCAGCGGCTCGACCTCGGCAAAGTCGGTCGGGATCGGCCGGGCCGGCGGCGGCTCCGTTGACGACACGTTCACCACGACGACGTGCCCGAGCTTCTCGGCCGCCGCGAACTCCTCGATGTCGCGACGCACGCGGGCAATCGCCTGTCGCGGCGTCTCCACGGCTGCCACGCCCGCTGCGTCGGCGAGGCTCTTGATCTTCTCCCCCGAAGCCACGACCGTGCCGGGCCGCAGCCGCTGCTCCACCTCGGCAAAGAACCCGGCGGCGCCGTCGAGCAGTTCGGGCGTGATCGCCCGGCTCTCCCGCCACATCCGCCGGGCCTCGTCACCGAGCCGGCCGGCGCGGATGTCGTGGCCGCCCACGACGAGGTCGCCGAAGTCCACGAGGTCGAGCTGCGTGAAAGGCTCGAGCGCCGTCACCAGGCCGACGGGCTCGATCGCCCCACGCTGGAGCGCGGCGAGGCCGGTCATCATCGTCGTCGCCACGCCCCCCTTCGCGCCGATCAGCCACAGACCAATGCGAGTGCGAGCCATGCAGGAGGGTTCCGAAACGGCGGGATAGGCATTCTCGAGCCCGTCTCACATACGGGCTGAAAGACCACACGACGAAGGTGAGGGGGTCGGCGAAAGCTCGAGGAGCATTGGGCCGCCCCGGCCCACCGCGACGAGACTTTTGCCGCCCCCGAGCCGGCGATCCACGCGTGCGATCGAATTCTATTCTTCCTTGGCACCCCCCACCGTCAACCCACCCGCGTCCCGAGCCCTGAAGCGGCCAACCACGGCGATCAGATGGAGATCTGCTCGCCGATCTCCATCACCTGCCCGGCCGGCAGGCCGTACCGCTGCTCCTCGCGGACGGCGTTCCGCTTGAGATAGGCGAAGATCGCCTCGGGGATGAACGTCAGCTGGCCTGCGTGGTCGGCCACGATCGTCGAGTGGCCGATGTAGAACGTCGCCGTGTCGACGTCGATGGGCAGATGCCCGGCGGCCGCGATCCGCCGCAGGCAGGGCATGAGCAGCGGCTCCTCCATGTAGCCGAATCGCAGGGCGATCCGAAAGAACCCGTCGCCGAGCGTTTCCACGGTCGCCCGCTCCGCATCTGCCACCTCGGGCACCGGCTCGTCGGTCACGAGGAGCAGCACGACCGTCTCGTGCAGCGTGCGGGTCCGTTCGACCTGGTGGACGAGCACCGGCGGCACGTGATCGCGGCTCGTCGCCAGGAACACGGCCGTGCCGGGCACGCGAGCCACCACGAGCGGCCGCAGCCGTGGCCACTCCGCCTCGAAGGGGCCGTACTGCGCCGAGTAGCCCTGCATCACGGCCGTGCGGCCGCGGCTCCAGATCAGCATCGCGGCGATCAGCCCAGCCCCGATCAGCATCGGGATGTAGCCGCCATCGAAGAACTTGAACAGGTTCGCGATCAGGAACGGGATGTCGAACGCCAGGAAGAGCAGCAGCACGGCGAGCGACGGCAGCCGCCCCCAGCCCCACGTGTAGCGCACCACGAGGTAATAGAGGATCGTGGTCACCACCATCGTGCCGGTCACGGCCAGACCGTAGGCGGCCGCGAGCTTGACCGATTCCTGGAATGTGAGCACGAGCGCGAGGCAGCCCACGCCGAGCAGCGCGTTCACTTCCGGGATGTAGATCTGCCCCTCGCTCTCGTAGGCGGTGTGGCGGATCGTGACCCGCGGCAGAAACCCGAGCAGCATCGCCTGCCGCGTGAGCGAGAAGGCGCCGGAGATGAGCGCCTGCGAGGCGATGATCGTGGCGAGACTCGCGAGCCCGACGAGCGCGTAGGTGGCGGGGCCTGTCGGCACGAGCGCATAGAATGGATTGCTCGCCGCCTCCGGCACACGAAGCAGGAGCGCACCCTGCCCCAGATAGGAGAGCACGAGCGCCGGCATCACGAGCCCGAGCCAGGCCCGGCGGATCGGCCGGAGCCCGAAGTGCCCCATGTCGGCATAGAGCGCCTCGCCACCGGTCACGACCAGCACGACGGAGCCCAGGATCAGCATGCCGTGCAGGCCGTGCCGCTGGAAGAATTCCACGCCGTGCCACGGGAAGAGCGCCCCGAGCACGTCGGGCCGCTTCACGATCTGATAGAGACCGAGCCCCGCGAGCGTCAGAAACCAGACGAGCATGATCGGTCCGAACAGCCGCCCCACGCGGCCGGTGCCCTGCTTCTGGATCGCAAACAGCCCCAGCAGGATCAGGCAGGTGATCGGCACGACGCCCGGTTCGAGCGCGGGGCTGGCCACGGTGAGCCCCTCGACCGCGCTGAGCACGGAGATGGCCGGCGTGATCACGCCGTCGCCGTAGAGCAGGGCCGCGCCGATCACGGCCAAGAGCGTCATCCCCGACACCCCGCCGATGCCCGCCGGCCCGGCGCGGAACCGCTCGGGCACGAGCGAGAGGAGCGCGAGGATGCCCCCTTCCCCGTCGTGATCGGCCCGCATCACGAACACCACGTACTTCACCGTCACGACCATCACCAGCGCCCAGAACATGAGCGACAGGATGCCGAACAGGTCGGCCTGCTCGACGGGCCGATCGCGTCCGGCCACGAGCAGACATTCCTTCAGCGTGTAGAGCGGGCTCGTGCCGATGTCGCCGAACACGATCCCGAGGGCGCAGAGCGTGAGCCGCCACAGGCCACGGGCGGGGGGCGTGTGCAGCGACGTCTGCCCCGGCCTGGTCTCGTCGTGCGTATGCGTCATCGTGACATCTCCTCAGCGAGAGGAGTTGTACCCGATGCAATCGAATACCCCTCCACTCCCGCGAGGCGGCAGTCGCCGAAATGTTGACACACGAGCCCGATTGCATATACTTTCGTTCATCAGTTGCCGGCGATCCAGAGAGCTTCACCCGCGTTGCGGCGAACCACGCATGGCCACCTCGAGCCCCACGATTCGATTCACCATCGGGCAGTACGACCAGATGATCGCGGCGGGCGTGCTCGCGAATCCGGTTTGGTCGAGCGAGACAGGCCAGGAGGGCCCTCGGGTCGAATTGTTCGAGGGAGAGATCGTCATGATGAGCCCGATCGGGCCGCGACACGAAGACATCGTCGACCGGCTGAACGCATGGAGCAGTCAATCGATCTCACCAAAGATCGCCCGCGTCAGGATTCAGCACTCGCTCGCGATCCCAGGGCGACAGAGCGTGCCGCAGCCCGACGTCGCCTGGGTCCGGCCACGAGACTACGCTGCAAGTCGCCCAGAGGCGGCCGATGCGTTGCTCGTCATCGAGGTAGCTGAAACGAGCCTGCGGCACGACCTCGAAGAAAAGGCCGCTGTGTACTCCGCGGGCGGCATCCCGGAGTATTGGGTCGTCGATGCCGTGGCTGAAACCGTTCACGTGCTGCGATCGCCCGGGCCGAAGGGATACGCCGAGCATCGTGTGGCCTCACGAGGCGATCGCATCGTTCCCATCGCATGTCCGGATGTGTCGCTCTCCATCGACACGCTCTTCGGATCGCGAATCTGAGCGGTCGCGCTAGGCGTATCGGTCATTGCACGAGCCTCGCGCGCCGTTCGCCGGATCGGCGGCCGAGGTTGCCGTAGCGGTGGTAGTCGTAGGAGATGCTCTGCTCGCGGAGATACCAGAGCAGCTCGATGCGGCCGGCCGCCACCACCGGCACGTCGGCGATCCACTGTCCGACGACCGCCGCGGCTCGCCGCACCTCCGCCGGCACGCGATCGCGGGCCGCATAGCGAATCCGTACGTCGTGCCGCGGGAGGAGTTTCATGAGCTCGGCATCGGACTGTCCGATGAGCTCGATGCCGCCGGCCCACGACTCGGTCCATGCATCGAGCCTGTCGTGCCACTCGCGAGAACAGCCCGGCGCGAACGACGCCAGCACGCGGGCCCCCGTCACCCGCGCGGCGGCCACGCGTGCCACCACGTCGAACCACGAGTCGGCCGGTGTCACACGCACGCAGACCGTGGCGAACGGCAGATAGCGACGGACGTTGTCCTGCCCCAGCAGCCGGAAATGATCGTGCTCCCGTGAAAACTCGTCGCGCCAGGCCGCGTCGTAGCTCGCGATCGCCTGCCGCAGCCGCCGCCCCTCGGCGTCGTCGTCGAACTCGCCGGCATCCCGAAACTCCATGAAACTGGCGACGTAGTTCGGGCCCCCGGCCTTCAACCCCGGTCCGACCGACGACTTGCCCATCCCGCCGAACGGCTGTCGCAGCACGATCGCCCCGGTCGTGCCCCGGTTCACGTAGAGATTGCCGGCCCGGATGCCCCGCTTCCACTGCTCGATCTCGCGATCGTCGAGGCTGTGGATCGCGCTGGTCAGCCCGTAGCCGGTCGCGTTCACGATCTCGATCGCCTCGGCCAGCTTCTCGAACCGCATCACGCCGAGCAGCGGCCCGAAGAACTCGGTGAGGTGCGTCATGCTCCCGGGCGTCACGCCATACTTCACGCCCGGCGACCAGAGATGTGGATTGTCGCCCACGCGGGAGGGCATCAAGGCCCAGCTCTCGCCCGGCTCGAGCGTCTTGAGTGCCTCTTCGAGCAATCCCGCCGGCGGCCGCATGAGCGGACCGACCCGAGAGTGGAGTTCGTGGGCCGAGCCGACCCGCAGGCTCTGCACGGCGTCGCAGAGCATTCGCTTGAAGGCCGGGTCGTCGTAGACCTCCGCCTCGAGGAGCAAGAGCGACGTGGCCGAACACTTCTGGCCGCCGTGGCTGAAGGCCGAATGCACGACATGCTTGATCGCCAGTTCCCGATCGCTCATGGCCGTGACGATCGTGGCATTCTTGCCCCCCGTCTCGGCCGAGAGCCGCAGGTCGGGCTTCGCGGCGAGCATCGTGAGCGCCGTTTGCGTGCCGCCGGTGAGGATCACGGCCGACACGCCCGGATGCGACACGAGCCTGGCCCCCGGGCCGGAGCCCGGGCAGGGCACGAACTGCAGCGTCCGCCGCGACACGCCCGCCCGCCAGAAGCACTGGCAGAGCTGCCAGGCGGTGAGCACGGTGTCGCTCGCCGGCTTCAATATCACGGTGTTGCCGGCGGCGAGTGCCGCCGCGATGCCGCCGCACGGAATCGCGATCGGGAAATTCCACGGGGGCACCACCACCACGACGCCGCAGCCGCGGGCATCGACGCCCGGCAGTTCGTAAAACGACCGGCCGCTCGCCCGATAGAACTCGACGAAGTCGATCGCCTCCGACACCTCTGGATCGGACTCCGTGAGCAGCTTGCTCCCT
The DNA here is from genome assembly GCA_964640405.1 of uncultured Candidatus Kuenenia sp. Taxonomy (GTDB): domain Bacteria; phylum Planctomycetota; class Planctomycetia; order Pirellulales; family UBA1268; genus QWPN01. Next base: position 3,599 of record CAZXIG010000059.1, on the reverse strand, counting down.
TCGAGCATCGCCACCCGCAGGAGATCCGCCCGGCCGCGCCGCAGCTCCTGTGCCACGCGGCCGAGCACGACGCTGCGGTCATCGACCGAGCGGCCGCGCCAGCCGCCGGGATCGGCCTGGGCACAGGCCACCGCCTCATCGACCTCTCGGTCGGTCGCGACGGCATGCCGGCAAAGCACCGCACCGGGCCGAGAGGGATCGCGACAGGCCCGCGTCTCGAGACCCTCGGCCTCGCGGCCCGCCACGACGACCGGCACGGGGAACGTGGAGAACTCGCCGGGATCGCGGCCGACGATCTCGGCCGCCCAGGCGGCGTTCTGCTCGAGTGCCCAGTCGGTGTCGGGCTCGTTGTCGAATGCCTGCCACGGCCGCTCGGGCAGCGGCTCGGAAAACGTCTCCGTCCGCCGATCCTGCGTCCGCTGCGGCGCGTCGGAGACGGGCGTCGTGAACGAATCGCGGAAACCCCGCTCCAGCAGCTTCCAGTCGTCGCTGCCCACGGTGAGCCGGAAGGCATGCCCCAGAAAATTCTCGGGCCCCGTGTTTTCGTCGAGCCGACGGATCAGGTAGCCGATCGCATTCAAAAACTCCTCCTTGCGGCAGGCGGGTGCGTAGAGGAGCAGCTGCTTCGTGTGGCCGAGCAGCGCCCGCCGCTGGTGGTTGGCCATTCCTTCGAGCATCTCGAACTGCACGCGGTCCCCTGCTCCGCGGTGGGCGGCCAGCACGAGTCCGTAGGCCACGTCGAACAGGTTGTGGGAGGCGATGCCCACGTACACCGCCGCGAGGTGCTCGGGCTCGAGTGCGTAGGCGAGCATCCGCTTGTAGTTGGCGTCGGTCTCGAGCTTCGTGCGAAACGGCGCCTGCGGCCAGTCGTGGAGTGCGGCGTCGATCCGCTCCATCTCCATGTTGGCCCCCTTCACGATCCGGATCGTCACGGGCGATCCGCCGGCCGCCACCCGCCTGCGGGCCCAGTCGGTGATCCGCCGCTGCCAGCGAAACGAGTCGGGAACGTAGGCCTGCAACGCGATGCCGGCCCGCACCCGTTCCAGGCCCGGCCGCGAGAGCGTGCGCATGAAGGCCTCGGCCGTGAGGGAAAGATCTCGATACTCCTCCATGTCGAGATACAGAAACTTCGGCTCGGATCCGCCATCGGGCCGCGTGAACGTGGCGTGGGCCGCGGCCCGATAGAGCAGTTCGAGCCGATCGCAGAGCCGGCCGAGCGTGTGCTCGCGGGCGATCGGCAGAATCTGCGAGTCGATCGTCGAGATCTTGACCGAGAGCACTTCGACGTCGGGCGACTGGAGAGTCTCCAGATACTTTTCGAGGCGTTCACGGGCCTCGTCCTCGCCCAGCAGCGCCTCGCCGAGGAAGTTGAGGTTCATCCGCAGGCCCTGGGCACGACGGGCGGCGAGATGCTCGTGCAGCAGCTCGGGCTCGGCGGGCAGGACGACGTTGGCCGTCTCGTGCCGCAGGTGCGACTTCACCATTGGCACCGTCACCGACGGCAGCCAGTCGCCGAACGTCTGGAAGCCGAGCAGCAGCGCCTGGTCGAGCGGGCTGAAGAACCGCGGGATGCCCTGCACGTCGAGGATGTGGGTGAACTGCTCGGCGGTGCGGGCTGCGGCGTGCGACCGAAACGCCTGATCGGTGAGCTCGACGAGCGTCGCCTTGTCGGCAGGGCTTTTGAGCATCCGGTCGAGTTCGGCCTGCTGCCGCCGCTCGGCCGCCGATTGCAGCGCGACGGCCTCCCGCTGGAGTTCGGCCGCGAGGGCCACGGCCGCATCGACGAGCGAGTCATTCGCGTGCATGGCCTGGCTCCCACGGGCGTCGCGGCTGCCGCCGCATCTTTCCCGGGAATTCTACGCGCGATGGAGGGCCGACGGTTTCCGAAACGGAAACGCAACGCCCCCGCGAAGCGACGCGGACTATCCCCCGGCTCGCGCCTGGGGGCTTCCATGTGAGCCTCGATCACCCCGCTCAATAAAAGCCCCCATGCGCAAGCAGGGGGATATTCCGGCCTCCATCCCGAAGCGACCCGGATCATCCCCCGGCTCGCGCCTGGGGGCTTCCATGTGAGCCTCGATACCCCCGCTCAATAAAAGCCCCCATGCGCAAGCAGGGGGATATTCCGGCCTCCATC
>CAZXIG010000059.1:0-1362 GCA_964640405.1 uncultured Candidatus Kuenenia sp. | reverse complement strand
CCCCGCTCAATAAAAGCCCCCATGCGCAAGCAGGGGGATATTCCGGCCTCCATCCCGAAGCGACCCGGATCATCCCCCGGCTCGCGCCTGGGGGCTTCCATGAGCGGATCATCCCTGCGGCGCTCACCCGCCCCGGCGGCGCCACGCCTCCGCGAGCGCCACCGCGCACGCCACCGCCACGTTGAGGCTCTCCACCGCCCCCGTGCCCGGAATCTGCACGCGGAGGTCGGCCACGGCGTCGATGCCCCGCGACACGCCCTCCCCCTCGCTGCCGAGCACGAGCACGACCTTGCCCGGGAGCTTCGCCGCGAAGAGCGGCTCGCCCCGGTGGCTCGACGTGACGACGACGGCGTAGCCCGCCTGCTTCAGCCGGCGCAGATCGGCCGCCGGGTCGGCAAGATCACACACGGGCACGAACTCGGCCGCCCCCTCGGACACCCGCACGGCGGCGGGCGACAGCGGCGGCAGTTCACCCGCCTTGCCCACGATCGCCCCCGCTCCGAAATGGGCCGCGGTCCGGAGGATCGAGCCGAGGTTGTGCGGGTTCTGCACGCCGTCGAGATAGACGAGCGGGCCGGTCACCGTGCCCGCCTCGATCCCCTGGAGCAGGTCAGCGAGGCTCCACCGCCGCAGTTGCTTCGCGAGGATCGCCACGCCTTCGTGGTGGAGCGAGCCGGTGAGCCGCTGGAGGTTCTCGTCGGCGACGACCTGGAATCCCTTGCGGTGCTCGGCACACCAGGCGGTGAGCCGCGCGAACTGACGCCGGCGAGCGTCGGCGACGTAGACCCGCACGATATCCTGCGGCCGCCGGGCAAAGAGGGCCTCACAGGCCCGCACACCGTGGAACATCTCCTCCGACTTCGCCTGGTGCCGCGGCCGGCGTCCGGGTGAAGGCTTGCCTCCGGCGGGTCGCTTCATGAGCCCCGCTTCCGCGTGAGCATGAACTCGTTCCCCTCGGGATCGACGCACATCGCGAGGTGCGGCGGCTCGCCGTTCTCGGGCTCCGGCTCCCGCGTCAGCTGGCCGCCCGCGGCGACGACCTCGCGGCCCCCGGCGATCACGTCGGGCACCTGGAAGCTGAGGCCCGTCCAGGTGCGTTTGCCTTCGCCGCCCGAATGGATCCCGATCACGGCCCCGAGAATCTCCACCTCGGCGATCACCGGATTCTGCTTGAGCAGCCGGCCGCCGAAGCAGTCCCGGTAAAACCGGATCGCCCGATCCATGTCGGCCGCCCAAATCACGTATTTCACACGTTCCACGTTCATGTCGGGAATGATACCCGACGGCTGGTAGCGATGCGGATCATCCCCCGGCTTGCGCCTGGGGGCTTGTATGCAGGAAGGCGGGCAGCGACGCGGCCCC
>CAZXIG010000058.1:0-14450 GCA_964640405.1 uncultured Candidatus Kuenenia sp. | reverse complement strand
CCAAGAGGGTCAAGCACCGAAAAAGCCAAAGAGGTCGTATAAGAGGTGACGCCTCGCGCGGCAACCGCGTCGTCTTCGGCGACTTCGGCCTCCAGGCCGAACAGCCGGGCTGGCTTCCCGCAGCGACCATCGAGGCGGGCCGTATCGCGGCCCAGCAGTACCTCCGCACGGAGGGACGGCTCTTCGTGCGCGTGTTCCCCCACAAGTCGATCACCTCGATCCCGCTCGAGACCCGAATGGGCAAGGGCAAGGGCGAACCGGAGTATTGGGCCGCGGTCATCAAGCCGGGCATGATCCTGTATGAAATCGGTGGTGTGACGGAGGAGGCGGCCCGCATCTGCATGGCGCGTCTGGCGCACAAGATGCCGATCCGCGTGCGGTTCGTGAAACGGCGGGCGATGTAGAGGACACCATGACGAAAGTACGAGAACTCCGGGACATGGCCGACGAGCAGATTCGCCTCGTCTGGAAGGATGCGGCCGAATCGCTGTTTCGGCTGCGGCTCCAGGCGCAGACGGAGAAGCTGGCGGCCCCTTCGGAGGTGAAGAAGCATCGGCGGACGATCGCCCGCTGCCAGACGATCCTGGTCCAGCGGGGTCAGCCCGTCGGCACGAGCGCGGCGGCACCGCAGGCCGGGGACGCCCCCCAGCACGAGAAGCACGCCAAGCGTCGCAAGGCCTCCGGCCGGGCGAAGCTCAAGGCCCGCGGCGCAGGCGAGGTGGCCCGCCGGCGGACGTTCCAGAAGCGGTCGCAGAGCGGAACCTAATCGCCGGCATCCCGGCTACCACACGAAACAGAGTCGCACAGCGGAGTTCAGAGGAACGAATCGATGCCCAAGCGAGTGGAAACAGGAACGGTGACGAGCGCCGCGGCGGCGAAGACCCGTCGCGTCGAGATCCCGCGGGTCGTCCGTCATCCGAAGTACGGGCGAATCATGCATCGCCGGACCGTCTGTCACGTGCACGACGAGCACGAGCAGTCGGCCCCGGGCGATCTCGTCGAGATCATCGAGTGCCCTCCCAAGAGCCGGCTCAAGCGGTGGGAGCTGGTGCGGGTGGTGGCCAAGAGCACGGCCGTCGACGTGGCTTCGCTCCGGAGTGGCGCGCGGGCGACGAAGCTGCGTGAATCTGCCGCCAAGGCCGAGGAAGCGCGGGCTGCCGGCACGGAAGGGGCCTCCACATGATCCAGATGCAGACGCGACTGGTGGTCGCGGACAACACGGGCGCGAAGGAAGTGATGTGCTTCAAGGTGCTGGGCGGCAGCCGCAAGCGGACCGCCGGCCTGGGTGACATCATCGTGTGCAGCGTCAAGAGCGTGATCCCGGGCAGCGACGTCAAGAAGAAGGCCGTCGTGAAGGCCGTGGTGGTGCGGTGCAAGAAGCCGACCCGCCGTGATGACGGCAGCTACGTGCGGTTCGACACGAATGCCTGCGTGATCATCGACAACGAAAAGAATCCCAAGGGCACCCGCATCTTCGGCGCCGTCGCACGCGAGCTGCGCGACCGCAATTTCATGAAGATCGTGAGCCTGGCGAGCGAGGTGGTGTGATGCTGATCAAGTCTGGAGACACCGTCGAGGTGCGGACCGGCAATGCGAAGGGCACGCGGGCCAAGGTGCTGAGCGTGCTCGAGGCCAAGCGTCCGGCGGGCGGCCAGCGGCTGGTGGTCGAGGGCGTGAACCGCGTCTATCGGCATATCCGCCGCAGCCAGAAGAACCCGCAGGGCGGCCGGCTGAGCAAGGAGATGCCGATCGACGCGTCGAACGTGCTGTACGTCTGCACGGCGTGCGGCAAGGCGACGCGGCTGGGCACGAAGATCACGGCCGAAGGAGCCAAGGTGCGGACGTGCCGCAAGTGCGGCGCGGAGCAGGGCACCCTGCGGCGGCCCCGCGCGAAGGCGGCTGGCGGCTGACACCGGGCTGTGACGCAGCCCACCAGAGACACGAAACGATCGACTGAGGAACGAGTTCGATGGCGAAGAAGACGAAAGCAGCGACGGCGACCGCGGCCCCCGCGGGGGCGCCACGGATGCTCGAGCATTACGTGAACACCGTGCGGCCGCAGCTGGCCAAGGCGCTCGGTCGCGACAATCCCCATGCGATCCCGAAGCTCGAGAAGATCGTGGTGAACATGGGCGTCGGTGTCGCCGTCACCGAGAAGAAGTTCCTCGAGGAGGCCCTCGGGGCGCTCACGCAGATCACCGGCCAGAAGCCGATCGCGACGCTCTCCAAGGCGGCCGTGTCGGGCTTCAAGCTCCGTGAGAACCTCCCGATCGGCTGCAAGGTGACGCTGCGTGGTCGGCGGATGTACGAGTTTCTCGACCGCCTCGTGTCGCTCGCGCTCCCGCGGGTGCGCGACTTCCGCGGCCTGTCGAGCACGGCCTTCGACGGCAACGGCAACTACAGCCTGGGGCTTTCGGAGCAGATGGTGTTTCCCGAGATCAACCCCGACAAATACTCCCGCCCGCAGGGTATGAACATCACTCTCGTCACGTCGGCCCGCAGCGACGACGAGGCGAAGGAGTTCCTCCGGGCGATGGGCATGCCCCTGAAAAAAGACGGCGAGTGAGAGACAGAGGACACGATGGCAAGCAAATCCAAGATCGCGGCCGCCGCACGGAAGCCGAAGTATTCCACCCGGGTCGTCCGCCGCTGCATGCTGTGCGGCCGGCCGAGGGCCGTGTATCGCAAGTTCGGCACCTGCCGAATCTGCTTCCGGAAGCTGGCCGACCAGGGGTGTATCCCGGGCGTCAAGAAGGCCAGCTGGTGACCAGCCGGGCAATGCCCGAACCAAGACACGTTGAGCGAGAGACAGAGGAAAGGGTTCTGCTGACATGATGACCGACCCGATCGCCGACATGCTCACCCGCATCCGCAACGCGGTGCGCGTTGAACGTGCCACCGTGGAGGTGCCGATTTCGAAGGTGAAGCGTGGTGTGGCCGAGGTGCTCAAGCGCGAGGGCTTCATCTGGGACTGGCGCGAGGTCGAGGCGCATCCCGTTCCCCACCTCCAGCTCGAGCTGAAGTATGGGCCGAACGGCGAGCGGCTGATCCGTCACATCAAGCGGGTGAGCACGCCCGGCCGGCGGGTCTACAGCCGGTCGGCCCGGCTCCGGCCCGTGCTCGGCGGCCTCGGCATCTCGATCCTCTCGACCTCGAGCGGCGTGGTCAGCGATCGCGAGGCCCGGCAGCGGAAGCTGGGCGGCGAAGTCCTCTGCGAACTTTGGTAGTGCGAAAGGTCAGGCAGCGATGTCCCGCATCGGCAAATCACCCGTCAGTATCCCGAAGGGCGTGAAGGCCGCCGTGGCCAACGGTGTGCTCACGGTCGAGGGTCCGCTCGGCAAGCTCGAGCAGCGGCTCCACCCGTCCGTCGCGGTGGCCGTCGATGCGGCCGCGGGCCAGATCTCCGTGAGCCGCTCCGGCGATAACCGGATCGCGCGTTCGGTGCACGGCCTCACGCGGGCCCTGGCGGCCAACATGGTCGAGGGCGTCTCCAAAGGCTACGAGAAGAAGCTGGAGATCGTGGGCGTCGGCTACCTGGCCGCCCTGCAAAAGAACACGCTGCAGCTGCGGGTGGGCTTCGCCAACGAGCTGCAGGTGCCGATCCCGCCGGGGCTCACCGTGACCGTGCCCGATCAGACGCACATCTCGATCAAAGGCATCGACAAGCAGCTCGTCGGCCAGTTCGCCGCCGAAGTGCGGGCCCTGCGGAAGCCCGAGCCCTACAAGGGCAAGGGCATCCGCTACGAGAACGAACAGGTCCGTCGCAAGGCGGGCAAGGCGGTCACCAAGTAAGGCCGCGGCCGCTGGCCGACATCAGCACCACGACGACACGCTTCCCCACATCGATTCGGAACTGACCCATCATGGAACATTCCCGCACCATCCTCCGGCAACGCCTGCGGCGTCGGCATCGCGTCCGCCGCTTCATCCGCGGCACGGCCGAGCGGCCGCGGCTGTCGGTGTTTCGCACCGACAAGCACATCTACGCGCAGGTCATCGACGATGCGTCCGGCAAGACGCTCGCCTCGGCCAGTTCGCGGGACAAGCAACTGCGGGACGCCGTCGGGTTCGGTGGCAACAAGCAGGCTGCCGAGGCGATCGGCCGGGCGGTGGCCGAGCGGGCCAAGGCGGCGGGCGTGACGAAGGTCTGTTTCGACCGCGGTGAATTCAAGTATCACGGCCGCGTCGCGGCCCTGGCAGACGCGGCGCGGGCCGCCGGCCTCGAGTTCTGACGAACGACGAATCTGGGAATCTGGAGTGTCAAACGTGTCGACTGGCAAGGAATCTCGGACCGGCGAGTTCGTGGAAAAGGTCGTGAAGGTGCGGCGGTGCGCCACCGTCGTGAAGGGCGGCCGGCGGTTCAGCTTCGCCGGGCTCGTCGTGGTCGGCAACGGCCGGGGCAAGGTGGGCTGCGGCTATGCCAAAGCCAACGAGGTGCCTCCCGCCGTCGAGAAGGCGATCAAGGACGGCATGAAGAATCTGATCGAGGTCCCGGTCGAAGGGGGCACGATCCCGCACCGCGTCGAAGGCCGGTACGAAACGGCCAAGGTCGTGCTGCTTCCGGCCGGTCCCGGCACGGGCATCATCGCCGGCGCGGCGGTGCGGGCGGTCTGTGAGTCGGCTGGCATCCACGACGTGCTCAGCAAGGCTCATGGCTCGACCAACCCGGTCAACCTCGTGAAGGCGGCTCTCGAAGCCCTCAAGCAGCTGCGGACCAAGGCCGACGTCGAGCGGCTGCGGGGCGTGTCGCTCTCGTAACCCACAACCCTCAACCGAACCATGAAGCTCAACGACGTCAACAAGGGCATCCACAAGAACACGAAGCGGCTGCGGGTCGGCCGTGGGCCCGGCTCCGGTCGCGGCCGCTATGCCGGCCGTGGCAACAAGGGCCAGGGTCAGCTGGCCGGCTGGTCGGCTCCCGCGATCTTCGAAGGGGGCGGCATGCCGCTCATCCGCCGGATCCCGAAGCGAGGCTTCAACAACAGCCACGCCAGGATCGTGAAGGCCGTCAATGTCGAGGCCCTCGAGCAGGCGTTCCCGGCTGGTGCTGAAGTGACTCCGGAAACCGTCCGCTCGGCCGGTCTCGCCTCGGGCATCTGGGAACAGCTCAAGGTGCTCGGCAACGGCACGGTCACCAAGGCCCTGAAGGTGTCGGCACACCACTTCAGCGCCCAGGCCCGCGAGAAGATCACGGCCGCCGGCGGCAGTGTGACGGTGCTCCCCGGTCCGGCCCCCGTGGTTCGGAAGGTGAAAAAGGCATCGCGGAAGAAGCCCGCCCGCGGGTAGGCTCTGACGGCGCCCGAGGCGCGATTCTCCGAGGAGCCTGACCTGTGCTGGAAAAACTTCGCGTCATTTTCACGATCCCCGAGCTGCGGCAGAAGATTCTGCTCACGCTCGGCCTGCTCGCCATCTACCGTGTCGGCTGGCAGGTGCCGCTGCCGATCGTCGATCCGAAGGCGATGACCGCGTTCGCCGAACAGTCGGGTGGCATCGGCGACCTGCTTCGCACGGTGGCCGTGTTCTCCGCGAGCCAGCTCTCGCAGGCCACCATCTTCGGCCTCGGCATCATGCCCTACATCTCCGCGTCGATCATCTTCCAGCTGCTGGGCACCGTCTGGCCGCCGCTGGAGCGGCTCCAGAAGGAAGGCGAGGCGGGCCGCAAGAAGATCAATGAGTACACGCGGTACGCCACCGTGCTCATCTGCATCGTGCAGAGCTGGGCCTACGTCGCCTTCCTTTCGTCGCAACGGGTCGGCGAGCAGTCGCTGATCCAGTCGAGTTTCCTCGTCGATGGGCGGCTGCCGTTCGTGTGGCAATTCGTGGCTGTGATGACGATGACGGCCGGCACGATCTTCCTCATGTGGCTCGGCGAGCAAATCGATGAGTTCGGCATCGGGAACGGCATCAGCCTGCTCATCATGGCCGGCATTCTGGCGGCGATGCCGAGCGCCCTTGTCGAACTCGGCAGCGACACGAGTTGGGAGCTGGGCGGCGGCGGCGGCAAGCTCGGCATCGAGACGATGCTCGTGCTGGCGGCACTGTTCGTGGGCGTGGTCGCAGGCGTGGTGTTCATGACGCAGGGGCAGCGACGCATCCCGACCCAGAGTGCCAAGCACGTGCGTGGCCGGCGGGTGTATGGTGGCACGCGGCAATACCTGCCGCTGCGGGTCAACCAGGCCGGCGTGATGCCGATCATCTTCGCCAGTTCGCTGCTGCTCTTCCCGCAGCTGTTCTTCCAGTACCTGAGCGGCCTCTTTCCGGGCAGCGACATGCTCCGGTCGCTCTACGACTCGTTCACCCGCGGGCAGTCGTACCTCTACAACGTCTGCTACATCGCCCTGATCTACTTCTTCTGTTACTTCTGGACGGCAATTACCTTCAATCCGAAGGAGATGGCCGACAACCTGAAGAACTTCGGGGCCTTCATCCCGGGCTATCGTCCGGGCAAGCGGACGGCGGACTATCTCGAACGGGTCATGGAACGGATCACCTACGTCGGGGCAGGCTTTCTGGCGCTCGTGGCGGTGATCCCGACGATCGTGGGCGGGGCACTCGGAATTCCGGCCCAGATCGCCAGCTTTTACGGCGGCACCGGGCTGTTGATCGCCGTCAGTGTCGCCTTCGATCTCGTCCAGAAGATCGACAGCCATCTGGTGATGCGCAACTACACGGGCCTGCTGGAGAAGGGCTGAACGCCCTGGCCTTCTTCCCTCGCGGGCGTGACATGCGGCTGATCCTGATCGGACCTCCCGGAGCGGGGAAGGGCACGCAGTGCCAGCGACTGGCCGGCATGCTCAAGGTGCCTCACCTGTCGACGGGCGAGATGCTGCGGGCTGCCGTGCGGGAGGGCACGCCGGCGGGCCGGCAGGCAGCCAGCTACATGGAAAGCGGGCAGCTCGTGCCCGACGGCATCATCGTGGGCATGGTCAGCCAGCGCCTTCAGTCGCCCGATTGCCGCAACGGCTGTCTGCTCGACGGCTTTCCGCGGACGCTGGCGCAAGCCGCCACGCTCGACGAACTCCTCGAGCGACGGGCCATGAGCGTCGACGGCGTGATCGAACTCGCCGTTCCGCGGGACGAGCTGGTGCGGCGCATGCTCGCCCGCAAGCGAGAGGACGACGATCCCGAGATTTTTTCGCGGCGAATCGTGAGCTTCGAGGAGCAGACGGCTCCTCTGCTGGACTATTACGACCGCCAGGGAAAGCTCGCGAGCATCGATGGACTCGGCACGGCAGACGAGATCTTCGAGCGGGTCAGGCTCGCGGTCGAACGATTTGGCAGACGATCTCGCCGGCCGTGAAGGCGATATACTCGGTGGAGTCGGGTCGGCAGGTTGCCGGCTTCCGACCGTTTTCTACCGATGGATTCCAGGAGTTCGTGTCGTCGTGGTCAATTTGCGTTCGGCCCGCGAGATCGCCCTGATGCGGCGCGCCGGTCTTGTCGTCTGGGGGGCGCATCAGGTCGCAGCGGCGCTCGTGCGCCCCGGCGTGACGACCGGGGAGATCGACGCCGCCGTCGAGAAGTTCTTCCTCGAGCACGACGCCATCCCACTGTTCAAGGGCGTGCCGGGCAAGGTGCCGTTTCCGGCCTGCTGCTGCATTTCGGTGAACGACGAGGTGGTGCACGGCATTCCGGGTTCGCGGGTTCTCGTGCCGGGCGACGTGGTCAGCATCGACACCGGCTGCAGCCTCAACGGCTGGTGCGGTGACTCGGCGGTCACCCATCCGGTCGGCGAGGTGGAGCCGCGGGTGCAGCAGCTGCTCGACTGCACGCGGGGCGTGCTCGCGCTGGCGATCCAACTGATGGCCACCCGCAACCGCTGGAGCGACGTCGCGGCGGAAATGGCCAAATACGTCCGTGATCACGGTTTTTCCGTGGTCGAAAACTTCGTGGGACACGGCATCGGCCGGTCCATGCACGAGGATCCGCAGGTGCCGAACTTCTGCACTCCGGCGTTTCGGCGGAATCACGATTTCGAGCTCGAGCCGGGGCTGGTGATCGCCGTGGAGCCGATGGTGAACATGGGCTCGAAAAAGGTTCGCGCGCTCGCCGACCACTGGACCCAGTCGACCGTGGACGGGCAGGCAAGTGCCCATTTCGAGCACACCGTGGCCATCACCGACGCGGGGCCAGTGGTGCTGACGGCCCCGCCGGCGGCCGGGGAAACGGTGGGGTCGGCCGCCTAGTCGGCCGTTCGTCTTTTCGGGGTGGAGCGGCGAAAAGCCCGGGCAAAAATGCCCCCCCTTGTGAACGCCACGCACCGTGATCTATAGTTTGGGACTCCCGCCACAACCTCTATCCCTGCCATTGGTCGCAGTCACGAGCATTTTCTATGAAGGTTCGCGCCAGCGTCCGTCGCATGTGCGAGAAGTGCAAGATCGTCCGACGCCGCGGCGTCGTTTTCGTGGTCTGTGCCGATCCTCGACACAAGCAGCGCCAGGGTTGAGCAGGTTGGTGCGGACGGCGGTGCGTCGGCGATGCAGAGTCGTCGACGGCGGCTGCGGGCGGTCCGCGGCGGTCGGGATCGCCTAGGCGGTTTCGTCTCGCGCGTCGTCATCCGGTTCGGTTGTTCTGCTGCCTTGTTTATCGTTTCGTCACTGGAATCCGTGCCATGCCGCGTTTGATGGGTGTCGACATCCCCTCCGAGAAGAAAACGGTCTTCTCGCTCCAGTATCTCTATGGCGTCGGTCCGCGGGTGGCTCGGGAGTTGTGCCACAAGGCGGGCGTCGATCCCATGGGGAAGGCCCGGGATCTGCACGAGGACGAGCTTGCCCGCATCGCGGCCCTGCTCGACAAGGACTACGTCGCCGAAGGCCAGTTGCGTCGGCAGGTCGCCCAGAACATCTCGCGGCTCAAGGACATCGGCAGCTATCGCGGCCTGCGGCATCGTCGCGGCCTGCCGGTGCGGGGGCAGCGGACTCGGACGAATGCCCGTACGCGAAAGGGGCCGAAGAAGACGGTCGCCGGCAAGAAGGGCGTCAAGGATCTCAAGTAGTGCCCCATCGCGGGCGTTTTTTCGACCACGTTCCGCCCGGCGACGGGCGGCCATTCAGGCCAGCACGAGCACACGATCATGTCGAAGGTAGCGAAGACCAAGAAGAAGAGCGTGACCGCGGGCATCGCGTTTATCACCGCCAGCTTCAACAACACGACCGTCACGATCACCGACACGCGGGGCGACACGCTCTGCTGGGCGAGTGGTGGCACCTGCGGCTTCAAGGGCAGCCGCAAGGGAACGCCGTTCGCCGGCCAGTGTGCCGCGCAGCAGGCGGCTGAAAAGGCCGCCAAGTTCGGCGTGAAGGAGCTCGAGGTGCGGGTGAAGGGGCCGGGAAGCGGTCGCGAGAGTGCCATCACGGCTCTCCAGGCCGCCGGCATGAACGTGAAGAGCATCGAGGACATCACCCCGCTGCCCCACAACGGCTGTCGTCCGCCCAAAAAGCGGCGTGTCTGACGAGGTTTTGCGTCGGCGTTTTGCAAAGTATCTTTAGAACTTTTTCATCGTTTTCATCGACGGGTAGGCGAGCAACATGGGACGTATCACCGGGCCGGTATGCCGGCTCTGTCGTCGCGACGGGCTGAAGCTGTTTCTCAAGGGGAGTCGGTGCGACACCCCGAAGTGCGCCTTCGAGCGGCGGGCCACCCCTCCCGGCATGGTTCAGAAGCGCCGCAGCAAGGCGACCGACTACGGCCTTCGGCTTCGCGAGAAGCAGAAGGTCAAGCATTTCTACGGTGTTTTGGAGCGGCAGTTCCGGACCTACTTCGCTCGCGCCGAGCGCGGCAAGGGCAACACCGGCGAGACGCTCATGTCGCTGCTCGAGCGGCGGCTCGACAACGTGGTTCACCGGCTGGGCTTCGCCGCTTCGCGGGCCGCTGCCCGGCAGATGGTGATGCACGGCCACATCACGGTGAATGGTCGGCGGCTCGACGTGCCGAGCTATCTCGTCAAGGCCGGGGATCTCGTGCGGGTGAAGAATCGCGTGCGGAGCCTGCAGCTCGTGCATGCGGCGCTCGCGGATTTCCGTCGCGATGTGCCCGGTTTCCTGTCGCGGGGCGAGGGGGCCGTTCCCGAGGGCCGCGTCGATCGCCTCCCGGCGGCCGACGACATCTCGATTCCCGTGCAGGCCAACCTGATCATCGAGTTGTGTTCCAAGTAACCACCAATCGGGTTACGGGCAGGCAAATCACAGTCACAAGGAGTTTCGCATGCATATCCGCTGGCGAGGTCTCGAGCTCCCGGGGTCGGTGACCGCCGACACCAAGACGCTGTCGCCGACGTACGGCAAGTTCGTCGCGGAGCCGTTCGAGCGAGGGTTCGGCACCACGGTGGGCAACAGCCTGCGTCGCGTGCTGCTCTCGAGTCTCGAGGGCAGTGCGGTCACGCAGATCAAGCTGTCCGGCGCCCTTCACGAATTCACGACGATCAAGGGCGTGGCCGAAGATGTCACCGACATCGTGCTGGCCGTGAAGAGCCTGGTCGTGAAGAACCACAGCGATTCCACTCGCGTGGTTCGCGTCGAGAAGTCGACCCGTGGCCCGGTCACCGGGGCCGACATCCAGGTCGACGATGCGGTGGAGATCGTCAACAAGGATCTCGTCCTGGCGACGCTGACGGATGACGTGCCGTTCGAACTGGAGATGGTCGTCGAGAACGGTCGCGGCTACGTGCCGTCGAGCGAGCAGAGCCAGGCCTCGCAGGAAATCGGGATCATCCCGGTCGACGCGGTGTTCAGTCCCGTCACCCGGGTGAAGTACGAGGTCGAGGAGACGCGTGTCGGTCAGAAGACCAACTACGACAAGCTGACCATGGAGATCTGGACCAACGGCACCGTGACGCCGGAAATGGCGCTGGTCGAGGCGGCGAAGATCCTGCGGAAGCACCTCAACCCGTTCGTCGGTTACACCGAGCCGGGACCGGGCCTTGCCCTGCCCGCTGCCGCGGGCGTGTTCAGCATCGAAGCGCCGCTGGAAAGTCGCCTCGGCATGCTGATCTCGGATCTGCGGCTGTCGCTGCGAGCCAACAACTGCTTCGAGGAGGCCGGGATCTCGACGCTCCGCGATCTCGTGTCACGGAGTCGCGAGGAACTGCTCGAGATGCGGAACCTCGGCGAGACCACGCTGCAGGAGGTCGAGGAGAAGCTGCGGGAATTGGGCCTGCACCTCGGCATGGAAGTGCCGGCCGGAGCCGGTGCCTGACGGGCCTGATCGGCCTCGCGAAAGCATTACGAACCAAGGAATCTCGACATGCGTCACCGTCGTAAAGGCCGCGTCCTCGGCCGTAGTCCCTCCCATCAGCGGGCCCTGCTGCGGAATCTGGCCTCCGCGCTCATGCTCACGGAGCGCGACGCCGACGCCGGCGAAACCGGCGCCCCGAAGGTCGCCGGACGGATCGTGACGACCGTCGCCAAGGCGAAGGAGGTCCGGCCGCTCGTCGAGCGTTGCATCACGATCGCCAAGCGGGGCCTGGCAGCCGCCGACAAGGCCGGCGAGTTCGGCACCTCGGCCGCGCGTGATTCGGCCGATTGGAAGAAGTGGCGGCAGAGCGACCAGTGGCGAAAGTGGGCCCACGCCATGTCGCCGGCGGTGACGGCCCGCCGTCGGGTGATCCAGCTCCTCGGCGACAAGCAGGCCGCCCGGATCGTGTTCGAAAAGATCGCACCGCGGTTCGTCGATCGCCCCGGTGGCTACACCCGGATTCTCAAGCTGGCGACGCCGCGACTGGGCGACGCCGGCCCCCGGGCGGTGCTGGAGTTCGTCGGCGCCGAATCGGCCGTCGGCCGCTCCGTGGCTCCGAAGGTCGAGTCGGCTCGCACGTAATTCCCGATCCCGGTACAGTAGAGCTGGGTTTGGACCGGCTCCTCGTACCGAGTGAGGGTGGCATGCGCCGTGCACTAGGACTCCGGATTGGCTCCCGGATTGCCCACCGGATTGGCCCTGTCGTCCTCGTGGTCTGGGCCGTGCTCGCGGCCGGTGGCTCCGTCCGATCTGCCGACGATCATTTCGGCATCGAGCCGGTCAAGTTCATCAACGAGCAGATCTCGGCCGGCTGGGCCGATGCCAAGCTCCAGCCCTCGGCGGCCGCCACCGACGGCGAATGGTGCCGGCGGGTGTTTCTGGACCTCGTGGGGCGGATTCCCACGGTGGCGGAACTGGAGCGGTATCTGCAGGACTCGACCCCGACGAAGCGGGCGGACCTCGTCGAGCGGCTGCTCGGCGAGGAATACGAAGACGAATATGCCCGCAACTGGACCGACGTTTGGGCGATGGTGCTCATCGGCCGCGACACGGAGAACGAGCAGGTGAATCGCTCCGGCATGCGGCAGTGGCTGCGGCGTGCCTTGGCCAAGAACATTCCGTACGACCAGTTCATGGAGGAACTCGTCACGGCGACGGGGGGCAACACCAATCGCAAGGATCTCGAGGGGTTCAACGGCGCCGCCAACTTCCTCAGCGGGAAGATGGTGGAGATGGGCGTCGAGAACGGCGTGCAGGCCACCGCCAAGACGGCCCAGATCTTCCTCGGCGTGCAGGTGCAGTGCACGCAGTGTCACAACCATCCGTTCAACAAGGGGAAGCAAAACCAGTTCTGGGAGCTCAACGCTTTCTTTCGGCAGACGCGGGCGCTCAACCGCCAGGAGGGGAGCGGCGACGTGCAGTGGGTCGAGCTGGTCGATCAGGATTGGGAGGGCGAGGGAGACAAGGACCCGGAAGAGGCCGAGCTCTATTACGAACTCCGCAATGGCCTGATGAAGGTGGCCTATCCCGTGTTCATCGACGGTACGGAAATCTCCAAGCAGGGCTGGCTGCCGAACAAGGACGATGACGGGAAGCCCTATGGCGTCCACCGCCGCAAGGAGCTTGCGAAACTCATCAAGACCAGCCCGAATTTCCCCAAGGCGATCGTGAATCGGATCTGGGGCCACTTTCTCGGCTACGGGTTCACGAAGCCGGTCGACGACCTGGGCGACCACAATCCTCCCTCGCACCCGGAGCTGCTCGACGGCCTGGCGGAGCGATTCCGCGAACAAAGCTTCGACCTCAAGGAGCTGATGCGATGGATCACCCTCTCGAAGCCCTACTCGCTCTCCAGCAAGACCAAGGCCGGCAACGCCAGCGACGATCCTTCGGTCGGCGAAAAGCCGAAGTTCAGCCGCTTCTATCTGCGGCAGATGCAGGCCGAGCAGCTCTACGAGTCGTTGCTCACGGCCACGGAGGCCGACAAGGCCGCCGGTGAGGAGGGCGCCCGCAAGAAGGATGCCTGGATGTCGCAGTTCGTGATCGCGTTCGGAACCGACGAGGGGGACGAGACGACGACGTTCAATGGGTCGATCCCCCAGGTGCTGATGATGTTCAACGGCGAGCTGATCAAGCAGGCGACCAGCACCGGCAAGGGGGGCTTTCTCGACAAGGTCGCCACCGGGGCGGGCACCAACGAGCAGAAGGTGCGGTCGCTCTACCTGGCCGCCCTGGCCCGCAAGCCCTCGGCCAAGGAGACGGCGGCGGCCAACATGCTGCTCGTGGAGCGAAAGGGAGACGTGGTCGGCGCCCTCCAGGACATCTGGTGGGCCGTCCTCAATTCCAACGAATTCATCATGAATCATTGAGCCACGCGAGCGGGCCGGGGGGGCCTGCCTGGATGTCGTTCCGCGGTGGTCGTGATTTTCGCCTGAAAAGTCGATACCATCTGAAGATCGATAGTCTGGGGCAGCCTTACCTCCAAGGAGAGCGATCATGTCTCGCCTGTTCGGTGTTCCCGCCGGCATGTCGCGGCGTCACTTCGTGAGCCACATGGCGGGGGCGGCGGCGCTCGCGTCGCCGGCGACCGCGTTCACCAACTCGCTCATGGCCAACGCCGCCGACATGAAGAAGCGGCACAAGGCGGCCATCCTCCTGTGGATGGGGGGCGGCCCCAGCACGATGGACATCTGGGATCTGAAGCCCGGCGCGCCCACCGGCGGCGAGTTCAAGCAGATCTCCACCAGCGCCGACGGCGTCGCGATCAGCGAGCACATGCCGCTGATGGCCAAGCAGATGCACCACATGGCCATCGTGCGGTCGATGAGCACCCGCGAGGCCGACCACATGCGCGGCCGCTACTACATGCACACCGGCTACGTGCCGAATCCCAACGTGGAGCATCCTGGCTACGGCTCCGTGATCGCGCATGAGCTGGCCGACCAGGTGGCCGGCCTGGAGATTCCTCCGTTCGTGTCGGTGGGGGGCGGCAGCGTCGGCGCCGGCTTCCTGGGCATGACGTGGGCTCCGTTCGTCGTCGACTCCAACGGCAACGTGCGGAACCTCGACGGTGGCATCGACCGAACGCGGATCGACCAGCGGCTCAAGATGCTCGCCACGATCGAAGACAAGTTCATCGCCGAGAAGCGCGGCAGTTCCGCCGAGGAGCACCGGCGGGTGGTGGAGAAGACGACGAAGCTCATGTCGAGCAGCCAGAT